>DASWVN010000313.1:0-32213 GCA_036401215.1 Vicinamibacterales bacterium
GTACGTGCAGAAGCTCGAACTCGAATACCACTTCCCGGCCTACACCGGTCTGCCGCCGCAGAAGGTCGAAGATGGCGGCGACATCGCGGTCCTGCGAGGCACCGAAGTGCGGCTCCGCGCCGTCCCCACGATGGCGACCCCTGGCGGGGAGCTGGTGATCGAGCAGGGAGAAAGCTTCGGACTCACGCCCGACGCCGATGGTGCGCTGACCGGCAGCTTCAAGGTCGACAAGGACAGCCTGTATCACCTCGAGATGGTGGCGCCTACCGGGGAGCGCGTGAACGCGTCGCCGCAGTACACGATCGACGTCCTCACCGACGGTGCGCCAACTGTGTCGATCGCGAAACCCGGGCGCGACACGCAGGCGTCGCCCATCGAAGAGGTGTTCGTCGAAGCGCGCGCCGACGATGACTTTGGAATCCGGAACCTCGAGCTGGTGTATTCGGTGAACGGCGAGGCGGAGAAGTCGGTCCGCCTGTTCACCGGCAGCCAGGCGCGCATGCCCGAGGTCTCCGCCGGTCACACGTTCTATCTCGAGGAGCTTGGCCTGAAGCCGGGCGACTTCGTGTCGTATTACGCGCGGGCAACCGATAACGACGCGGTGTCGGGCGCGAAGCCGGCCACGAGCGACATCTACTTCATGCGGATCCGTCCGCTGAGCAAGGACTTCCGCCAGGCGCAGTCGCAGGCGATGGGCGGCGGCGGAGGCGGCGGGCAGCAGGGCGAAGGGCCGAACAATCTGTCGGAGCAGCAGAAGAAGATCATCGCGGCGACCTTCAACGTGCAGCGGGACCGCAAGACGATGTCGGCGGACAAGCTGCGCGAGAACACGACGGTCGTGGCGCTCTCGCAAACCAAGCTTCGCGAGCAGGTCGAAGAACTGGTGTTGCAGATGAACCAGCGCCTTGGCGGCGACGAGGCGTTCAAGCGGATCATCGAGCTGCTGCCGAAGGCGATCGGCGAAATGAAGACTGCCGAGGGCAAGCTCCAGGCCGGCGCTCCCGACCAGGCACTGCAGCCGGAGCAGAAGGCACTCCAGTATCTGCAGCAGGCGGAAGAAGAGTACGAGACGCAGGTCCAGATCCGGCAGCAGCAGGGAGGCGGCGGCGGTGGCGGCGGGCAGCAGCAGAACCGCGATCTCTCCGAGCTGTTCGAGCTGGAAGTGGACCGGATGGCGAATCAGTACGAGATGCGCCAGCAGGCGGCCCAGCAGCAGGCCGACCAGAAGATCGACGAGCTGGCCGAGAAGCTGAAGGAGCTGGCGCGCCGGCAGGAACAGGAAGCCGAGCGCCAGCGTCGCCGCGCGGCGGCCGGGCAGCAGCCGTCTGGCGGCGGGGCCGGCAATTCGCAGCGCGAACTCGCGGAACAGGTCGAGGAGGCCGCCCGCCAGCTCGAACAGCTCGCCCGCGAAGAGAACCGGGCGGACCTCGCGCAATCCGCGCAGGAGCTTCGCCAGGCCGCCGACGCGATGCGCAAGGCCGCGGCCAACGGCGAGCAGGCCGGCGGAGCACAATCGGCCGAAGCGCTCGAGCGCCTGCGTGAAGCGGAACAGCGGCTGCAGCAGTCGCAGTCCGGACGTGCCGAGCGGGACGTCAACGACGCGATCCGCCGCGCCGAAGAGATCGCGCGCGAGCAGAAGGAGATTGCCGACGACGTCAGCGGCCTGCCTGCCGCCGGGCAGCGCAGCCGCGAGCAGATCCAGCAGTTGCTCGATCGCAAGGCGCAGCTCGAGCAGCAGGTGACGGATCTCGAACGCCACATCGATCGCGCCGCCGCCGGGATGCGGCGCGATGAGCGCGACGCCTCGCGGCGGATGAGCGAGGCGGCCGATGGTCTTCGCGACAACCGCGTCCGCGACAAGATCCGCTACTCGGGCGCGCTGGTCCGCTCCGGGATGTCGCCGGCCGACACCGCGAACTTCGAACGCGAGATCGGATCGAACATCCAGGAGCTGCGCGACAAGCTTGGCGAGGCGCAGGCGGCGCTCGGCAACACGCGCCCGGATCCTCAGGCCCAGGCACTCGACCGCGCGCAGGAACTCGCGCGCAACATGGAGTCGCTGGGCGAGCGCGCCCGTGAGCGAACCGGTGGTGAGCCCGGGAGATCCGGCCTGCAGCGAGAGGGCCGCCAGCAGGGAGAGCAGGGGCAACAGGCCGGTCAGCAGGATGCTCGCGGGATGTCCCAGCAAGGCCAGCGGGGCCAGCAGGGTCAACAGGGTCAGGGTCAACAAGGACAGCAGGGGCAGGACGCCCGCGGGATGTCCCAGCAAGGGCAGCAAGGCCAGCAGGGTCAACAGGGCCAGCAAGGCCAGGGTGGCCAGCAAGGGCAGCAGGGCCAAGAGGGCCAGCAAGGACAGCAGGGCCAACAGGGTCAGCAAGGCCAGCAGGGGCAGCAAGGCCAGGGTGGTCAGCAAGGCCAGGGCGGTCAGCAGGGTCAGCAGGGCCAGGGTGGTCAGCAGGGTGGCCAGAACCAGGGAGAACGCACGCAGGACGGACGTGGCGGTGAGGGCGATACCACTGGCGCTCCGGCGTTCGGCGGTGGCGGCGGCGATCGGCGTCCTGGCAGCGGCGGGATGACGCCTGAAGATGCGCGGCAGTTCCGCGCCGAGATCCGGCAGCTGGCGGGCAGCGCCGAGCAGCTGCGCCGCACCGTTGGCAAAGAGGATCAGGCGGCTGTCGCCGACATGCTGAAAAAGCTCAAGGCGCTCGACAGCGATGAGGTGTTCAAGGATCCCGCGCAGTTCGAACGCCTGCACGCCCAGGCCGCCGACGCGGTGAAGCGCTTCGAGTTCAACTTGCGGCGGCGCATGGAGCTGAAGGGGAACGAGGTCCTGCTCTCCGGCGACGGCGACGTGCCGGAGGAGTTCCGGAAGCTGGTGGAGCAGTACTACAAGTCGTTGTCAGCTGGAGGCAGCAGCAAGAAGTGACGTCCACGAAGACATCGAGAAGCCTTGCGCTGCTGGCGGCGGCCGTCCTGTTCGTGGCCGCGCCCGCAGCGCAGCAGAAGGCGCCGTCCGGCACATCCCCATCCCTCAACATCCCGTTCGAGCAGTACACGCTGCCGAATGGTCTACGTGTGATCCTCTCAGTGGATCGCAGCGTCCCGACGGTCGCGGTCAACGTCTGGTATCACGTTGGATCGAAGAACGAGGAGCCGGGCCGCACCGGCTTTGCGCACCTCTTCGAGCACGTCATGTTCACGGGATCCGGCAACATCCCCTACGGCGTGCACGACAACCTGACCAACGGCGTGGGCGGCTCGAACAACGGGACGACCGACAACGATCGGACCCTGTACTACGAGACGGTCCCGTCGAATTATCTCGAGACCGCGCTCTGGCTCGAGTCGGACCGCATGGGCTTCCTGCTCGAGGCGCTCGACATCGACAAGCTCAACGCGCAGCGCGACATCGTCAAGAACGAACGCCGGCAGCGCGTCGACAACGTGCCGTACGGCCGCGTCGGCGAGATCCTCGCCTCCGCGCTGTATCCGAAGGGGCATCCGTATTCATGGTCGGTCATCGGCAGCATGGAGGACCTGTCGGCCGCATCGGAGGAGGACGTGAAGAGCTTCTTCCGTCTCTACTATGCGCCGAACAATGCGATCCTCACGATCGTTGGCGATCTCGATCCGGCACAGACGAAGGCCTGGGTCGAGAAGTATTTCGGCGGGATCGAGAAGGGCAAACCGATCAGCCGTCCGGCGATCGAACCGGCCGCGTTGAGCGCCGAGAAGCGTCTCGTGTACGAGGACCGCGTGCCGCTCCCGCGCCTCTACGTCCAGTGGCCGAGCGTCGGCGCGAAGCACCCGGACGTCTACGCACTCAGCGTGCTCGGTTCGGTGCTGTCGAACGGACGGACGTCGCGCCTGCAGAAGGCGCTCGTCTATGACAAGCAGTCGGCCGCCTCGGTCGGCGCGTTCCAGTCCACCTCCGAAGACGTCGGTGAGTTCGTGGTCACGATCAACCCGCGCGAAGGGACGTCGCTGACGGCGCTCGAACAGGAGATGGACGCGATCCTCGAGAAGCTCAAGACCGAAGGGCCGACACCGCAGGAGATCCAGCTCGCGACGGCTTCGCAGGAGCTGCAGTTCATCAACGGCCTCCAGTCGAATCTCGGCAAGGCGAACCAGCTCGCCGACGGCGCCGGGTACCACGGCGATCCCGGGTACTACAGGAAGGCCTACGACGCGCGTCGCGCCGTCACTCCAGACGACGTGAAGCGGGTGGCGAACAAGTACCTGACGAAGGGACGTGTCGTGCTCAGCGTGGTGCCGATGGGCAAAACCGATCAGGCGTCGAAGCCTGAGGCCAGTCAGAAGGTGGGATTGACCGATCCTTCGTCGAAGGGGGGCGCACAATGATTTCGCGCCGCTCTTCACTCGCCGCGGCACTCCTCCTCACGCTCGCGGTTTCCACGCCGTTTGCGCAGCAGTTCGATCGTACCAAGCCGCCGACGCCGGGGCCCGTACCGGAACTGAGGGTGCCGGAATGGAAGACCGGAACGCTCGCCAACGGCGCGCAGTTGATCGTCGCGGAACGCCGCGATCTGCCGCTGATCGCTTTCACCATCACGTTCAAGGGTGGCGTGAACCAGTTCGAGGAGCCGGGGAAGCTGGGTGTCGGCGCCTTCACCACGGCGATGCTCCGCGAAGGCACGAAGACGCGAACCGCCGAACAGCTCGCGCTCGACCTCCAGCTGCTCGGCACGAACGTCGGCGCGGGCGTTGGTGACGAGAGCGGCACCGTCTCGTTCCTCTCGACGACCGAGAAGTTCCGGCCGACGCTCGACATCATGGCCGACATGCTGCTGAATCCGACGTTCCCGGCCGACGCGCTCGAGCGTCTGCGCCAGCAGCGGCTCATCTCGTTGAAGAACCAGAACGCGCTGCCGGGATTCATCGGCAGCCGCGTGTTCTCGCGCGTCCTGTATGGCGCCGATCATCCGTACGGCCAGATGGCCGACGAGGCGACGATCAAGGCCGTCACGCGCGACGACGTGGTCGCGTTCCACAAGGCGTACTTCCAGCCCGGCCGCGCCATCGTGACCGTCGCCGGCGACATCGACATGGCGACCGCGAAAGCGACGATCGACAAGGCGCTCGCGGCATGGCCTGCCGGTGGGGCGGAGCCGGCCTTCAAATACCCGCCGGTCCCGCCATCCCGCGAGACGACGATCTACCTCGTGGACAAGCCTGGCGCGAAGCAGTCCGTCTTCAACATCGGGCTTCCCGGTCCGCCGCGGAACACCCCGGACTACATGGCCCTCCAGGTGATGAACTTCATCCTGGGCGGACACTTCCAGTCGCGGCTGAACGCGAACATCCGGGAGGAGAAGGGCTACAGCTACGGCGTCCGCTCCTTCTTCTCGTACGGCAAGGGCCCGGGCCCGTTCAACGCCGGCGGTGACGTCGTGAGCGACAAGACCGACGCGGCGCTCGTCGAGTTCATGAAGGAGCTGCGCGGGATCCACGGTGACCGGCCGATCACCGACGAAGAGATGCAGATGGCGCGGGACACGCTGATCCAGCGGCTGCCGAGCCAGTTCAGCTCCGTTTCGGCGATCGGTTCGTCGATCACGAGCCTCTACGTCCAGGGGCTGCCGCCTGACTACTATCAGAATTATGCGAAGGCCGTCCGCGCGGTGACGAAGGACGACGTGCTGCGCGTCGCGAAGCAGTTCGTGGATCTCGACCACCTGAACATCGTGATCGTGGGCGACCGCAAGTCGATCGAAGCTCCCCTCAAAGCGACCGGGATCGCGCCGATCGTCATTCTCGACGAGCACGGCGCGCCGCAGACGGATCGCTGACCTATTGCGGGCGAGCCAGGGACAGGCGCCAGACCGTGCCCTGGTTCGCGACGTACAGCCGCCCGTCCGGTGCGGACACGACGGCGCGTAGTTCCCCGAGGCGTCCTTCGAGCAGCTTCTCCGACGTCAGCACGCGCGAGCCGTCGTCGTCCTGGAAGCGGATCCGGAGCAGGTAGCTCCCCTCGCGTGCGGCAACGAACAGATTGCCGCCGAACTGCGGGATCGCATCACTCACCGCCATGGAAATCGACGACGCGCCCACCGGTCCGGGAAGCACGTAGGAGGAGCGCAAGCCGGCGCGGCGCGGACGTCCCTCGCTGACGATCGCCCTCAGCCGCTCGACGCCGTCGGCTCCACGCTCGGCCAGGTACATCACCCGCCCGTCGACCGACCAGGCAAGCCCGCGCGGACGCCCGAGATTCGCCCACATGACCGGCGATGTCGCGGGTTGATCGTCCGGCGTCGTGCCATCGGCGTTGACGCGCAGGATCTTGCCGCTCCAGTTGGCGAGCCGCGCCGCTGCATCGACGCTTCCGGCGTTATCGAAGGCGGCGTACAGCTTGCCGTCCGGACCGAACCGCAGCGCGCCCGCCGGCTCCGCGGATGCGCCGATGTCGGGCAGCACGATCGCGCGATCGATCAGCTGGCGGTCGAACAACCGGTGCCGCACGACGCGAAAGATGGACGGTGTGCTCTGGAGCACGTACAGGTATGCGGTCTGCTCGAAATTCGGATCCGGAGCGATGGCGAGTACCTGCCCGTCGACAGGGTTCACGGCCGTGTTGAACGACTCGGCCGGCGTGTAGAACACGATGCCGCCGGTGCGTTCGGCGACGATGAGCCAGCCCTGACGCGTCACCGCGATGTCGGTGATGTCACGGTGCCCTTCGGCGGCGGCCGAGGCCTCGAGCATCACGCCGTCCGTCGTCGTGAGGCGTTCGCCGGGCTGCAGGGGATTGTCCTGCACCGGACTGGAGGCGCCGATCACGGTCACCTGCAGGGGAGCGGACTTCGCACTCTCGACGCGCTCGCCGTCGACGTCGGTGACGGTCGCCATCTCGAGGATGTGTGATCCCGGGCTCATCTGCGGAAGGCGCCCGGAGCACGCGAACCCTTCGGGGCCCGGCGACGTCGCGCACGACACGCCATCGATGTCGCGGCGCGCTCCGTCGACATAGACCACGTAGCGCAATCTGGCGAGATCCGACGCGCTCTCCGCGGCCTGATCCCAGCCGATGCGTTCGTTGCCGGAGATGCGGTTGCCGCCTCCGTCGTCAGGAGGTGAAGGCTCCGGCCCGTCGTTGTCGCCGGAACTGCAGCCGCCGCAGAGGAGCAGCGCGCTCAGCAGGCCCGCGGCTGCGCGAGGGAGACGGCGAGGACGTGCGAGCCCAGCCACCATCGCATAGATAATAGGCTCGGAGTTCGCCGGATGCGCACATCGATTTGCGTGGCTCTGCTGGTTCTTCATACCTCGTCCGTGGCGGCTCAGGTCAGGACCACCGTATACGCGTCCGGATTCGTCCAGCCTTTGGCGATCGTGCAGGATCCGACGAATCCCACGATCCAGTTCGTTCTCGAACAACGAGGACGAATCCGCGTCGTCCAGAGCGGCACCGTCCTGTCAACCGACTTTCTGGACATAAGCTCGTCCGTTCGTTCCGGCGGTGAACAGGGGCTGCTCGGGATGGCGTTTCCGCCAGACTCGCAAACCACCGGCCGGTTCTTCATCAACTTCACCGACATCAACGGCAACACCGTCGTCGCACGCTTTCGACGATCCACCAACCCGCTGGTCGCCGATCCGTCCTCGCGATTCGACCTTCGCTGGAACGGTCCCGGCGGTCCGGCCCTCATCGAGCAGCCCTTCGCCAATCACAATGGCGGACACCTGGCGTTCGGGCCCGACGGCTTTCTGTATATCGGCATGGGCGATGGCGGCTCCGCCAACGATCCTGGGAACCGCGCACAGGACCGGTCGACGCTTCTCGGCAAGATGCTCAGGATCGACGTGAACGTTCCAGACGATCATCCGATCGGCTACACCATCCCGCCCGACAATCCGTTCACTGGCGGCGGCGCACGTCCGGAGATCTGGAGCATCGGCTGGCGCAATCCCTGGCGGTTCACGTTCGACGATGTGAATCGCGGCGGGACCGGCGCCATCGTGGCGGGTGACGTCGGTCAGAACATGTGGGAAGAGGTCAACTACGAACCGCGCGGACGCGGCGGCCGCAACTACGGCTGGCGCAATCGGGAGGGGGCGCACGACAACGTCACCACCATCCCGCCGGCGTTCATCCCGCTGATCGAGCCGATCCACGAGTACAACCACTCGGCCGGCAGTTCGATCACGGGAGGTTACGTCTACCGCGGCCTGGCGATCCCGTCCATGCGCGGCCGGTATTTCTTCGCCGACTTCATCCGCAGCCGCGTCTGGTCGATGGGGGTGCTCGTTGATGCGAATGGGGAGGCGAGCGCGTTCGATGTCGTCGAACACACCGCCGCCCTCGGCGGATCGGCCACTCTCGCCGGCGTCTCATCTTTCGGGGTCGACGCCGACGGCGAACTCTTCATCGTCAGTTACGGTGGCGGCGCGATCCTGAAAATCGTGAGTACCGTCGCTCCACCGGCAAACCTCCGGATCATCCGATAGCCCCAGCCCTGAAACTGCTGCAACGGGGCGGCTTGCGGCTGCTTGTCGGTTCGGATGGAGATCGCAAAGGGGCAGAGGACGCAGAGCAGTCCATCTTCGAAACCCGGTGTGCAGGCCGCGGGGCGCCGACCTTCGGTCGGCGTAGTGAGAGACGAGAGGGCGGGAACACAAACAGCCCTGAGCTCTTCGGCTGCTTGTGTTCCCGCCCTCTCGTCTCTCACACCGCGCGAAGCGCGGCCCCGCGGCCATATGCCACGGTCGAACACACGCTGCTCTGTGAACTCAGCGGGCTCTGTGAGTTCCGAACCGACGGTGGCTGTCGCGGGTACTGCGGGGTGTGGCTGTCGCCGGTATTACGTGGTGTGGCTGTCGTTAACGCCAGTCGAGGCGGGCGATCGTGCCCTTCTCGCCGACGGCCCAGCCTGTGCGGGCTCCCGGTGCGAAGCTGAAGGCGTGGAAGCCGGGGCCCATCAGCGGGGTCCATCGGCGGCCGTCGTCCTCGGTCACATCGGCGCCGCGTGGGCCGATGGCGATCCACGATCCGCGCGAGCTGGGGAGGTGCGCGACGACGGAGCGGTAGCCGGAGAGGCTGCGCGAGAGCGTCCAGGTGCGGCCGCCGTCGGTGGTGACCGCGGCGTTGTCGATCGCCTCAGTCTCCTTGCGGTAGTCGCCGCCGACGACGAGGCCGTGGCGGGCGTCGCGGAACGCGATGGAGAAGATCCCTGAGGATTCTCCGCGCGGGATCGGCGTATTCGCGACCGTCCAGCGGCGGCCGCGGTCGGCCGAGTGCAGGACGCGCGAGGCGGACGTGCCGATCCAGACGTCAGCGCCGTGGATGGCGATGTTGGTGCCGCTTGCCGCGTAGGCGCCCTCGTTCGGGAGCGCGGGCGGCAGCCGGTCCGCCGGGATCCGCTCCCACGTGCGGCCGTTCGTCGTCATGAAGATGACGAACCGGCCATCGACGGAGTCGCTGAAGGCGATGCCTTGATCCTTCGACCAGAACGCCATCGCGTCGAGGAACACGCGGTCGTCGGTGTTGTGGAACTGCAGCGTCCAGCGGCGGCCCGCATCCTCGGTCTTGTAGATGCGTGACGCGGGCCCGTTGCCGATGCTGAGCACGTAGGCGACGTTTTCGTCGATCGCGTCGATGTCGCGGAAGTCGAGCGCTTCCGCGCCGGGGACGTGGAGGCGCTCCCAGGTTTCGCCGCCGTTGGTCGTCCGCAGCACCGTGCCATTCGTGCCGCTGGCCCAGGCAACGCGTTCGTTCACCGCGCTGACGCCGCGCAGCCTGGCGTCGACGCCGGAGCGCTGCGGTCTCCACGTAGGAGGTGCGGCAACGACGGCGACGGCGACCAGCGCCGCGGCGAACGGGACCTTCACACCCGCGCTCTCGCGGGCACGGCGTCCTCGCCCTTCGACGAGAAGGCGGCCATCAGCATCATCCCCGCGGTGTAGACGACGACGACGATCACGAGCCAGCGGACGGTCCGGAGATCCAGGGATTTCACGAACACGCCGGCGATGATCGAGCCGAAGATGCCGCCGAGCGCGAGCCCGGCCGCGACACGGAGGCTGTAGGACTGTTCGCGGATGAAGCGGAGGCTCCCGACCGGCATCAGGAACGCGCACGAGTTCATCATGATCGGGAACGCCGCCGTGGGGTTCATCCCGAGCAGGCTGACGAGGATCATGCAGGGCGCGTAGAGGCCGATGCCGAGCGTCATCAGTGCGCCGAGCGCGAAGTTGCCGGCGACCGCGACCACGAGCTTGACGCCGCGGACGCCGAGGTCCGTGCCTCCGCCGGGGAACAGGTCCATCTGCGTCATGAACATCAGCGCCGCCGCGCCGAGAAGGGCGAAGCCCATGCCGATCTGCACGTAACGCCTGGGCCAGCTCGCGACGATCCCGGCGCCGAGCCACGCGCCGAGGACGGCGGCCGCGATCATCGAGAACAGCGTCAGGATGTCGACCGGGATGAGCGACGTGAAGATGAAGGCCTGCGCGATGGTCGGCAGCGTGTGGCCGGCGTTCAGGGTGCCGGGGATCACCCGGTCCGGCACCATCTTCAGGAACTTGAAGGCCGCCGTGCTGGTCGCGAACGAGCCGATGCCGAGCGCGTCGAAGAAGTTGGTGAGGAATCCGAGCCCGATCATCGGGGGCGTCGGGAAGCGGGCGTCAGTGGCGGGTGAAGGTTCGCGACCGGCGAGGCGGCGGACCGCCGCGACGGCCCGGGCCCACCCGCCGATGTAGACCGCCGTCAGCACACCGAGGGCTGACATCAAAGCGGTGATCGGATGTATTCCCATTCAGAATCTCCAGTGGGATTGGCTGGCGTCGGGGGATCATATCATCCGGGGTCCGGGGTCCGGGGTCCGGGGTGCGCGGTCCGCGGTGCGCGGTCCGCGGTGCTGGGTGCGCGGTGCGCGGTGCGCGGTCCGCGGTCCGGGGTGCGAGGTGCGCGGTGCGCGGTCCGCGGTCCGGGGTGTGCGGTGCGCGGCGCGTAAGGACGTCGTCGGAGCATCTGCCTGATTCGGGATCTCGACGACGACGTCCGCGGGGCGTTTGTCGTCACGGAGGCCGAGATACACCGGATGGCGGAGCTTCCTGTCCGCGGTCCACTCGGTGAACCGGACCTGCGCGACCAGCTCGGGCTTGACCCAGTGCGCAGGCTCGTTCGTCTTGAATCGCGTCGTGAACGGAGACTCCGTCGTCTCGCGTGCCTTCAGCAGCTTCCAGACGCGCGCCAGCTCCTTCTGATCGAAGCCGGTGCCCGTGTGGCCGACGTACTCGAGCCGCGATGGATCGCCGTCGACCGGCACACCGAGCAGCAGCGCGCCAAAGTACTGTCGCGTCTGGCGCGGCTCGGTCCAGCCACCGATCACGAACTCCTGCTGCTGGACCACCTTCAACTTCCGCCACGCCGGGCTCCGTCGTCCTGACTGATACGGCGCGCGCGCTTCCTTGACGATGAGCCCTTCCCATCCCTCCTTCAGCGCGCGAGCGTGCAGCGAGCGGCCGTCACCTTCGACCTGTTCGCTGATGCGGAGCACCGCGTCCGGCCGCGGCAGCAGCGCCTCGAGCCGCGCGCGGCGTTCGGTGAGCGGGAGCCCGCGAACGTCCTCGTCACCGTCGCGGAGGATGTCGAAAAGAATCAGCGCGACCGGCTGTTGTTTCTCGATCGCGGCGACCTCCTTCGCGTGTGACAGATGGATCCGTCCCTGGAGCTTCTGAAAGCCGGCCGGGCGCCCCTCGGGGTCGACCGCGACGATCTCGCCATCGAGGAGCACCGGCCCCTCCAGCCCGGCGCCCCATTTCTGGAGCGCGCTGGCGATCGACGGGAATTGGGAGGTCTTGTCGTTCCCCAGCCGGGACCAGATGCGGACCTCGACGCCGCCGCGGCGCGGCTCGACGTGCACGAGCGCACGGATGCCGTCGTACTTGGGTTCGAAGACGAGCCCGGCACCGGTCAGGGGCGGCTCGGCCAGGGTGGCCAGCATCGGCCTGACTTTCGCGGGATCCTCGCGCCAGCGCATGGTGAAATGCTAACGTGCGACGTGCGACGTGCGACGTGCGACGTGCGGGGTGCTGGGTGCGGGTGCGGGGCCGGGGTCCGGGGGGCCAATCCGTGCCAAGATGTGCAGAAGGGCGCAAGCCTGCGGAAGAACCGGGAAACCGCCGATAATCGAACACGTGCCACCGGCACGTAGCACAAGCACGTAGCACAAGCACGTGGCACGTCGCACGTAGCACATCGCACGTCGCACGTCGCACGTCGCACGTCGCACGTTTTTGAGAGGACATCATGGCCGCGCGTCCGACCTGGAAAGGTTTTCTGAAAATCAGCCTCGTGAACATCCCGGTCCGGGTGTTCCCGGCGACGGATGCCGCCGCGACGATCAGCTTCAACCAGCTGCACGCGGAGTGTCAGACACGCATCCAGCAGAAGAAGTGGTGTCCGCACTGCCAGCGCGAAGTGCCGAACTCCGAGATCGTGAAGGGCTACGAGTTCGAGAAGGGGCGCTACGTCGTGATGGAGGAGGATGACATCTCCAAAGTCCGCCCCGAGTCCACGCGCGTCATCGATCTGGTCCAGTTCACGGATGCGACGGCGATCGACCCGATCTATGTCGAACGTCCCTACTACCTCGCCCCCGACGGCAACATGGCCAACGAGGCGTTTGCCGTGATGCGGGAGGGGATGAAGGGCAAGGCCGGCATCGGCAAGCTCGCCCTGTACGGCCGCGAGTACCTGGTCGCCGTCCAGCCGAAGGATAACGGCCTCGTCATGTACACCATGCGGCACGCGATGGAAGTGCGCAGCATGGACAACATCGAGGAGCTGACCAACGTCCCGTCGAAGGTGAAACCGGAAGAGATCAGGCTCGCGAAGCAGGTCATCGAGAACTTCGAGGGGGAGCTGAACCTCGAGGAGTACCGCGACGAATACCAGGAGGAGCTGCGGCGCATCATCGACGCCAAGATCGCCGGCCAGGAGGTGGTCGCGCCGGTCGAGGAGGCGCCGCCGAAGGTCGTCAACCTGATGGATGCGCTGCGCCAGTCGCTCGACCGGGTCAGTACCGGTAAGAAGAAAACCGCCAAGGTGGAGGAGACCGAGAAACGGGCGCGGGCCAAGGCCGCCCCGAAGAAGAGGACTGCGCGAGGCGCCTGACCGGGGATCCTCCGGTTCAGCCGCCTACGCGGTGTACTGATTGAAGATCTGCTCGCGCACCCATTGCGGTGTCGAGCCGCTGCCGCACTTGATCTTCAGCGTCCGCGGAGGGTCGGCGCTTCCCGCAATATCGATCCTGAAAATTCCAGGCTGCCCCTGAAGCGGCACGATCTTCAGCTCCGCACGCGGCACGCCGAGTTCCCTCAACGTCGCTCGCGCGATCCGCTCGACATCGTGAACGTCCACACAACCCTCTCTGCCTGACGTTTCTGTAGAGACTCGTCCGATCTTCCCGTGTTTCTTCTGTGTTTCTTCTGGGCCTGTGTTTCTGCTGTGGTCCGCCCTTCCCGTGTTTCTTCTGTGTTTCTTCTGTGGCTTAGAAGGCCCACTCGAAGCCAAGCAGCGGCGCGATACGGTCTGACAGGCCGTTCTCACCGATGGCGAACCGGAGGTTGAAGTTGAGCAGCAGCCGCGGCGCCAGGTTGGCCTTGAAGCCAACGGCGCCGTTGTGGACCCAGTACGAGGCTGATTCGAAACGGATGTCGGGCAGCGTCACGGAACCGGCCGGACCGGTGATCGTGCTCGTCCGGGTCAGCAGGCGCGGTGAATCGATCACGCGCTGACCGGTGAGATCCCCGACGATGCTGAAGCGATCGTTGAGGCTCAGGTCGCTGCCGAGGGCGTAGAGAAAACGGTCGGGCAGGTCCGCTTTCATCCCGGCGCGGACGTCGCCGGCGATGACGCTCTCTCCGTTCCACTGGTAGCCGATGTTCGCATGGGGCGCGAAGGGGCCGAACGACGTCGAGAACGCGGCAAAGGGCTTGATCCCCAGCGCGCCGGATCCGAGCAGATTGCGCTCGTCGCCCGTGGGCAGGCGGACGTCGACGCCGGCGGCCAGCGCCCGCGACCCTTCACGCAGCACCGTGGCCTTGCCGCGGACGACGAGGTCCCCCAGCCCTGCCGCCGTGCCATCGGCGAAGAACTGATGCGTGTCGCCGAACCCGCCGATGGCGTTCGGGTCGGGGAAGTAGTGGACGTCGACGCTCGTCCCCGTTCCGACCCGGTGGATCGTCGCGTTCGAGAGCAGCGACAACTGCGTGCGCACAACGGGGACGGCGAGCGACACGTCGAAGCGGTCGGTCACGCCGTAGGTGAGTGCGCCGCTGAACTGGCTCACGTTGGCGACGATCGTGTTCATCGTGCCGACGACGTCGGCGCGTCCGCCGCCGGCCTGGAAGTCGTCGTGAGTGAAGATCGCGGGAATGGCGACGAGCGACACGCCATCGAGGTGATCGAAAGAGAAATACTGGTGGCTGAACCCGAAGGCGATCCGGCCTTTGCCGATCGTCTCACCGCGGTCCGCGAGGATCGGACCGAAGCTCCGGGTCGAGCGCTGGAACGTTCCGGTCGAGGGATCGAATCGATAGGTGAAGCCCGATGCCGGCGAGGGGAGCGGGATCGCGGCAAGCTGACTGGTGAGCGCGATGTTCACCAGGCGGAACTCCGACTGGAACGCGCTGTTGAAGTGGGCCGCGTGGTTCGTGCCGTCCAGTGTCACGTCCTGACTCGCGACCACCAGGCCGCGCGGACCGTAGATGTCCTCGAACAGCGTCGCAAGGGTCGCGGGCCGTTCCTGCGCCGCGGCCGGCGCGACCGTGATGAAGGTGAGCCCCAGAAGGATCGCAAGCCTGCGCATCATCGTCTGCACTTTCTGCTGATTGTTCATCTCACCGGCACGTACTGGATCTGGGTGATGGCCCAGGCGTTACCGTTACGCTGCAGCGTCATCGTCGTGTTCGACTGCGAGTAGTAGGTCTGGCCTTCCACGCTGTCGAACGTGTAGCGGCGCAGGAAACGGACGGTGGCGGTGTCGTCGCGCACCGTGATCTGCGGGCTGACGACCTCCACGACGATCCGCCTCGAATTCGTGAAGTCGGACCGGATGGCCGCTTCCTGGCTGCCGCTCAGTGACGGCCACACCCGTTTGAGCGCGGCGAGATCCCGGGCTTCGAGGGCCGACTCATACTGCTCGACTACGTCCATGATGAGGGCGTTCGGCGAGGGCGTTGGTTTCTCTGGTTCGACCGGTGTTGGCTTGGCTGTCGGCGGCGCCGGCGCGGCCGGAGGCGGCTGTGGTGGTGCGACCGTCGACGACTTCGGCAGCGTGCCGGCGCCCGACACTGGTGGCACGGGTGTCGTCGGCAGGGGTACCGCCGCGGAGTCGGGCTTCGATACCGGCGGCTTCGCAGGTTCCGCCGGCGCCGGCGCCGGCGTCACGGCCTCGGCTCTTGCGCGTTCCTTGCGTGCGGCCGCCTCGGTGTTGGCCGCGATCTCGGCGCTGCGGAAAAGGCCGGTCGCTTCCGCGAACTTGACCACCGCCTCCGCCATCTTTCCGTCCTTATATAGGCGCTGCGCTTCGCGTTCCGCAGCGACCGCCGCGCCGTACGGGGCCGCGGCCAGTTTGCCTGCTGCGGACGCAACGGCGGCGTTCCTCGCGGAGGTCATGCGCTGACGCGCTTCCTCGACGCCGCGTCCGCGCGATCGTGCGGCGGCATCGTCGGCGAGCCGCTTCGCTTCTTCGTTGCCCGGATCCACGCTGAGCACTTCGCCGGCCGCGCGCGACGCCTCTTCGAATCGCCCCGCGGCGATCAACTCATTCGCACTCGCGAGTCCACGACTGACCGTGTCGGCCGCGTGCTGCGCCCGGTCCCGCAGGGCGCGTGCTTCAGGGTGACCCGGACTGATCGCCAGGACCGCATCGGCCTGGCGTTGCGCTTCGGCCTGGTCACCCGCCTGGAGCGCCTTGCTGGCCTGTTCGAGTCTCGAGGCAATCGCCTGCTGGGTCTCTTCCGCAGAGCGCGCCGCTGCGGCGTTCGATTCCGATTCGCCGGCGTTCTGCGAGTTCTGCCCGATACCCCAGATGGCGAGCACCACCACGAGCGCCGAGGCGCCGATCGCCGTCGCGATCAGCGTCCGCTTCCGCGACGACGATGGCGCGGGAGGCGCAGTCCCGGGATTGGACGACATGGCGGGAGCGGGCAGGTTGCCGGATCCGGGGGAGCCAGCCGGCACCGGCGTCGGCGTCGCCATCGTCGGCGCATCGTGGGCGAGCATCGGCGGTGTTCCGCCGGACGCCGGCGACAGCGGCACGCTCGAACTCCGCCGGGGCACGTCTGACGGGACGCGCGTCACCTCGGTCGGCGCACCCCCGAGCGGCGGCGTGTTGGACAGTACGTACTGCTGGCGATAGAGCGACAGATCGCGCAGCATCTCGCCCATCGTCGGATAGCGATCGTCGCGCGTCTTCTCGAGCGCACGCTCGATGATGGCGATGACCGCCGGCGGCAGCGTGGCGTCGAGGTTCAGCAGCGGCTCGGGGATCTCCTCGAGGATCTTGTAGAGCGTCGCGCCGAAGGAATCCCCCTCGAAGGCCTTTCGCCCGCCGAACAGCTCGTAGAGGACGACACCGGTGGAGAAGATGTCGGAGCGGTG
Organism: Vicinamibacterales bacterium; assembly: GCA_036401215.1. Classification (GTDB taxonomy): domain Bacteria; phylum Acidobacteriota; class Vicinamibacteria; order Vicinamibacterales; family 2-12-FULL-66-21; genus JACDCA01. The sequence goes on from DASWVN010000313.1 coordinate 16,625, forward strand.
ATCGGCACGCTCGCCACGCACCTGCTCCGGCGCCATGTAGTTCAGCGTGCCCATCATCATGTTGCTGTTGGTCAGCTCCGACGTGATGAGCCTCGCGAGGCCGAAGTCGAGGATCTTCGTGGCGCCCGTCGCGGTGAGAAAGATGTTGGCCGGCTTGATGTCGCGGTGAATGACGCCGTGGTTGTGCGCGTACTCGATCCCTTCGCACAGCTCGGTCGCCAGTTCCAGCTTGCGCGCCAGCGTCATGGGGACCTGCGCGGCCATCCGCTGCTGCAGGTCCTGCCCCTCGAGAAATTCCATGGCGAGAAAGGGTTGCCCCTCGTGCTCGCCCATGTCGTAGATGGTGATGATGTTCTTGTGAGCCAGCTGTCCGGCGGCGCGCGCTTCACGAAAGAAGCGCTCCTTCACCGCGGCGTCGGCCTCGATGGCGCCAATCAGCTTGACGGCGACGACTCGCTGCAGGAGGGGATCGAAGGCGCGATAGACCACACCCATCCCCCCTTGGCCGAGTTTCTCAACGAGTTGATACCGTCCGATCGTCTGCATGCAGACCGGCCTGCCGGCCGTCCACCTTTTGCGAAAGCGCGATGATACCAGCGGGACAGGAAAGCCGCGAAGCGGACTGGTCCAGACTGTCGAAGCATTTTCTGCCGCCGTCTCACCTTGAAACGTCAGCTTAGCGCAGATAGTACGAAAGGGATGGTTAGGGTTTGGTTAGGCTTCGGGGGCCGCTGTGCGCGGTCCGCGGTGCGCGGTCCGGGGGTGCTGGTGCTGGGGTGCTGGGGTGCTGGGGTGCTGGGTGCTGGGTGCTGGGAGGATGGGGTGGATGACGGGGTTCGAACCCGCGACTTCCGGAGCCACAGTCCGGCGCTCTACCGCTGAGCTACACCCACCATAGTCGTATGCGCCCGCGCCAGAGGCGAAGGCGCGCTGTCCAGCACGTCCGCGAAACAAAAATCTTAACACGGCCCCCGCTGGCAGGGCGAGCACCGGGGTGGGTCAGTCGTCGATGGAATGGCGTTCGAAGAGGTCGTCGTCGGTGATTTCCACGAGGGTGCCCCCGCCGACCTTCACCGCGCAGCGCTGGACACGATCCGCGCGGCGCCCCTTGGCGTCGTACATCAGCGTGTCGGCGCGGTGGATCAGGTCGGCGGCCAGCTTGCGCGCGACGCCGCGCCGTTCGTTCACGGCGCCCAGCCTGAGGCAGACCACGCCGACGTCGACCCGGACGGGACGCACGCCGAGGCGGCGGTCGTCGCGCTTCCAGTTGTACGATCCGACGGCCGCCTTGAAACGGTCGGCGATCTCGACCGCCTCGGCGCAGCCGGGGAGGTCCGGGATCAGGAAGCAGAACTCGTCGCCGCCGAAGCGGGCGTGCAGGTCGCGGGATTGTCCGCCGCGTTCGAGCGCCAGGAAGTCCTCGGAACGGATCTGATCGGCGAGGATCCGCGCGACGCGCTCGATGATCCGGTCACCGGTGGCGTGACCGTACGTATCGTTGTACCACTTGAAACTGTTGATATCGACGACGCCGACCGCGCACCAGCGGACGCGTTGCTCGACGGCAAGGAACGACTCGAGCCGCTCCATGAACCAGTCGAAGTTGAGGAGCTTGGTCTTCGGATCCCGATGCGACTTCTCGGTGAGGTCCGCGACGACGTCTTCGAAGTAGCGGGCGATGTTGCTGACGGTGACGTCCTTTTCCGTGAGCTGCTGCTGAAGCCGCTCCATCTTGGCGGCGAATCCCTCCGACAAAGCGCGGATCGCGTCCTGCTTCGAGTCTTCGAGCAGCTGACGCTGGCCCTCGATGACGCTGTCAATGGCCGCGAGCAGCTCGGCCGCTTCGAGGCCGTACCGCTCGATCACCCACTTCCGCAGCTCCGCCGCAGTCTTCGGAGCAGCGGCACTGCCGGAACGAAGGTTGCGGCGGCGTTCCGTGGATTTAACCTGAGCCATTTCCATGGGGTCTGGACATTCATCAATACGCGTGCCGTTCCAAAAGCGTACTGTTGAGCGCGGACGCGTTCCCGCGGACTGATCGTTTCGCGCAACTCCGGCACTTTCTTGGACGGTAGTGGGATAGAAAGCGTCTGGGCTGTGATGGATTCCGCTGAGCGGCTGTCACCCTGCTGACACACAACGAAGGATGTGCCGGAAATTCTTCCGTCCTTTTTTCCGAAGTCTGCCGTCGGGCATCACGAAGTCTGCTGCTGGAGATGTTTCCTGGCCTGATCCAGCGCGGCCTGTGCCTGCTGAGATCGTTCATCGGCCTCTGCTTTGACTCCCTCCGTTCGTTCGGCTTGCTGCTCAGCCTCCTCCAGCTCCTGGCGGGCTTCTTCGAACGCGCGGCGGGCTTCGTCGAGCCGTCGCGCTGCCTTCGACGCATCCCTGGCGGCGCGAGCCGCCTCGAACTCGGCATGCCGCGCCTTCTGGTCCGCATCGCGCACCGCGCGCTCCGCGGCCGCGCGCGCCTCACGCTTCCGCGCGGCTTCCCGGGCGGCCGCGTCCTCATCCTTCTTCTTGCCCCTGGCCGCGGGCGATTCCTGGACGGCCGGCCTGGGCGGGCGCTTAGGAGCAGCCGCTGGCGTGATCCCGGCGAGCATCTCGAAGCCACCAGGCGCGAGCGTGCGTGTCAGCCGTCCCGGCGGCTCGTCTGACGGCAGCGCGCGAAGCGTGTTGACGATCCCCTGCCGGGTTGCGTCAGTGATGGGATTGCCCGATTCCTCGAGGATCGCCAACGCTGACTTCAGCGCGGCGTCGATCGCGAGGTCATGTTCGCGTCCGGCCGTGCGGAGGTCACCCGCCTTGCCCTGGATGACGGCTTTGTGCGCCTGCCGCATCTCGTTAGCGGCCGCGATGAGCGCTTCGTAGGTGTCCGGATCCTTCCAGTACAGCTGGTTCACCGCCCAGGCAGCCAGCGGCGGCTTGGTCAGCGCGCGGATCGCCGCGCCATCCTTGCCGGCCGACTTCGCCAACGCGTTACGCGCCGCCGTGAACTCGCCAAGCGGCAGCTGGAAAAGCTCATCGATCTCGGATTCCCTGGCCATCGTCCTCAACAGAATTATGTGCTGCGGGCCACAGAGGAAACACAGGATGTGCGGCCACAGAAGAAACACAGGGGAAACACAGGATGCTGGCGGCCACAGAAGAAACACAGGGGAAACACAGGATGCTGGCAGCCACAGAAGAAACACAGGGGAAACACAGGATGCTGGCGGCCACGGAAGAAACACAGGGGAAACACAGGATGCTGGCGGCCACAGAAGAAACACAGAAGAAACACAGGGGAAACACGGGTGCAGGTCCGACCGGGTCGCCGCACCGCACTGGCGACCATCGCGCCGCGCCGCAGGCGCGGGCGAGGAGGCGAGAATCCGCGGCGACAAGCCGCTGAGGGATTGCGTGCGGCTTGTCGACGCGTATTCACGCCTCCTCGCAAGCCGGGCCTTCGGCCCGGCATCTCGATGGTCGCCACAGAGGTGCCGCCTCGGTCCGCAGGGCCTCAGGACCGTGACAACTTTCAGGCTGCTCCGCGAACTTTGCGGTCTCTGCGAGTTCCAGTCCACGAGTGGCTGTCCTTCGAATTCCAGTCAGTGGCTGCCGCCCGTATTTCCACTCAGCGAGTGCGCTATGCTGTCGCGCATGACTTACCTGGGCCGCCTCGCCTGTACTGCCGTCGTCGCCTGTGGCCTTGCCGTGTCCGTGTCGGGACAGAAGGTCACCGCCGGGGAACCGGTGGCCGTGGACTTCTTCGCGCTGGGGCCTGACGGATCCGTGTTCGACCTCCGCGCGGAGGAGATCACGCTGAAGATCGATGGCCGCGGACCCAGACGGATCCGCTCGTTGCGCTACGTGCCGCTCGCGGAGCCCGATCCCGCCGGTGGGGCGGAGGAGCCGGCGCCCGAACTCGAACCGCCGTTCGGCACGAACGCGATCACACCCGATGTCCGATGGGTCAGCATCGTCGTCGATCACGAGTCGATCCGTCCTGGTTCGGCCGGCAACGCCATCAACACCGCGATCCGCTACATCCGGCTTCTAGGGCCGCGCGACCGCGTGTCGTACGTGACGATGCCGAACGGCGGCGTGGAGATCGACTTCACGACCGACCACGAGAGCGTGATCGCCAGCCTCCGCAAATTCGTCGCCCGTGCTCCGCGCGAACCGACGGAGCAGGAGCGGTCCTGCCGGTCGCGACTGCTGCTCAATTCGATGAGCGCGTACCTCGAAGGGCTCGCGCAGATGCAGGGACCGAAGATGGTCGTCTTGTTGTCATCGGGGGTGATGAATCCGCGCCGGGATGCGCCGATGCTGGGCCCGCCCGGACCGTGCGAGATCCGCCAGGTGTACTTCCAGGAGGTGTCGACGGCCGCCAGCATCGCGCGCGCACACTTGTACGTCGTGCAGCCGGACGACCTGGCGATGGATTCGCCGAGCGCCGTGTTTGTCGACCGGACGGCAAGCCGCTTCTCCGACGCCGATGAAGATCGCGCCGGCCTCGAGAGCATTGCGGGTGTGACGGGCGGCGAGTTCATCCGGATCGTCGGTCCTGAAGACCGGCAGTTGACCAACCACGCCCGCGGGCTCACCGGCTACTACATCGCGACGTTCGAACCGGCGCCCGGCGAGCGGAACGGCGCGATGCACCGCGTCGAACTCAGCGTCGCGCGTGAAGGCGTGAAGGTGAAGACGAATGCCGAGCTGCAGATCCCGCGCGCCGCGCAGCGCGCCGCCGATGCGTCGGCGCGCGACATGTTGCGCAGCGGGCTGGTGTATCGCGCCCTGCCGCTGCGCACGACGGCGTTCGCGTCAGCCGCGGCGGATGGGCGTGTGAAGGTGCTGGCGGTCCTCGAAGGGATCGAGCCGGACGTGGTGTTCGAGGAGGCGGTGTTCGGATTGATCGACGCGCGGAACCGCCTGGTGGCTCAGTGGACGGCGAATCGCGACGAGCTTGCCGGCTCTCAGGTCGTCACGGCGGGCGAAGGTCCTGCGGGTCCGTACCGGCTCCGGGTCGCGGCGATCGACGACGCCGGACGCCGCGGCACCGCGGATTACGAGTTCTTCGGCGGGCTGACGGCGGCCGATCCGCTGTTGCTCAGTTCGCTCGCGCTCGGCGTATCGCGGGACGGCGAGTTCTATCCGAAGCTGGTCTTCGGTTCGGACCAGGCGGCGGTCGCGTACTTCGAAGTCTACGGCCGCACCGCCAGACCCGATTCCGTGACCGCCAGACTCGAGGTTTCCGCTTCGTCGGACGGCCGTGCGCTGACGACCGGCATTCCGCGGGTCGTGCCGCAGGGAAGCGAACGATGGATCGTGATCGGCGCGCTCCCGATTGCGTCGCTCACGCCCGGGGACTACGTCCTGCGGGCGATCGTGAGCGTCGACGGCCGTCCCGTGGGCCGGGTCGAGCGTACGCTCCGGAAGTCCGCGTCCGGCAGTTAGGTGCCGCTGGCTTAGATCCGTGCGAGCGCGCCGGCGAAGATCTGGCAGAGGACCGCGCCGACGACGATCATCGACAGGCCCCAGATCAGCATCCTGCGGAACAGGTCCCTGGCCATCTCCGGGTGGCTCAGCGCCGCGACGCAGATCGCGCCGATCGTCGAGAGCGGACTGACGTCCACGAGCGACGATCCAACGTTGATGCTGAGCGCCACCGCGAGCGGATCGCCGCCGCCGACCTGTTCGACCAGGCCCGGCGCCGTCGGCAGGAACGTTGGCAACACCACACCAGACGTGCTGCTTGCGCTCGAGATCGCGCCGGTGACGAACGCGATCACGCCGTTGACCGTGTGAGGGCTGGCCAGCGCTGCAAGCAGCGACGTGAACAGCTGGAGTCCACCGACCCGCTCGGCGGTCGTCACGAGCATGGTCACGCCGCAGACCATGATGATCGCCGCCCATGGCATCCGCCGGAGGGCGTCCGCTTCGTTCGCGGCGCGGACGAGGACCAGCAGCGCCGCCGCGGCGAAGGCGGCGAGGCCGATCGGCGCCGAGAACACGACGACGGCTATCACCCATGTCGCAACGATCCCGATCGTGAGCCAGTTGGATCGATCGAGCGTCGCGGGTCCGTCCGCTGACGCAGCCGGCGTCTCGTTCCGCATGGACCGTGCGAGCACCGCGTAGGCGAACGCGGCTACCAGCACGTGCGCGAAGAAGTTCGCCGCCCACACCTTCCATTCGTGGCCGCCGAGTCCGGCTTCCTGCATGCGGGTGTTTGCGATGATGCCGACCGCGCTGAGGGGCGAAAGGTTCCCGGCGTTGGCGCCGTTGGCCACCATCAACGCCGTGAGAAATGGCGGCACGACGGCCGGCGGCGCCATCGCGAACGCGAGCGGCGCGACGAGCGCTGTCGCGGGGATCGCTCCCGGTCCGCATGTGGAGATCACGCAGGCGACGGCGAACACGATGAGGGGGAGCAGACGTGCGCGTCCGCCGGCGGCGCTCGTGAGGCGGGCGGCCAGGGTGCCGACGGTCCCGTTGCTCTCGGCGAGGGCGAAGAGCAGCGTGACGCCGGCGAGCGTGACGAAGAGGGAGGTGGGGAAGCCGCCGAGGACCGCGTCCGCGCCGCGTCCCCCGTAGATCCCGACGATCCAGGCCAGGGGGATGGCCAGGGTCCCGACGTTGAGCCTGGAGGCAAAGCTCACGACGATCGCCGTGAGGAGGGCGAGGAGCGAGGCGAGCGCCGGACTCATGAGTGTGTGGGGATTCTACGCAGAAACCCAGGGGTCAGACCTTGAATTTTGAATTTGCAAATTTTTCGTGCCAACTCCGCTCGCGCGCGAGTTGGCACGAAAAATTTAGAAATTCAAAATTCAAGGTCTGACCCCTGGGTTCCAACGCGGACGGCGGGGGCTCCGTCTAAGCCGATATGTCCCGCATCGGTCAGGACGTTCGCCACGCGATTCGCACGGCCGTGCGGTCGCCGCTCGTCAGTCTCCTCGCCATCGTCGCCTTTGCCCTCGGCATCGGCGTGACGACGGCGGTGTACAGCATCTTCTACGGCGTACTGCTGAAGCCGCTGCCCTTTCCGGATCCGGACCAGCTCGTCATGGTCTACGACACGCAGCCGGCGTGCAATACCTGCCCGGCATCCTTCCCCAAGTACCACGACTGGAAAACACGCAACCACGTGTTCTCGGCCGTCGGCGGCGCGACGTCGCACCGGTTCACGCTGACCGGACAGGGGGACCCGGTGAGCGTCGTGGGGATCCGCGCCACCGCCTCGCTGAAGGACGTTCTCGGCATCCCTCCCGCCCACGGACGCTGGTTCACCGAAGAGGAGGACGCCCCGAACGGACGCAAGGTCGTCGTCCTCTCGCACGCGTTCTGGTCGCAGCAGTTCGCGCGCGATCCAACGGTGCTCGGCAAGCCGATCACCTTGAACGACGAGCCGCACGAGATCATCGGGATCATGCCGGCCGATTTCTCGCTCCGGCGGACCGACGTCATCCTGCCGCACGCCCGCGCGCTGGATCCCGCAACGCGGGGGAGCCACTTTCTCACCACCTACGCACGGCTGAAACCCGGCGTGACCGTCGATCGGGCGGCGACCGAGATGCGCGCGCTTGGCGCGAGCCTCGCCCAGGAATTCGGCACGAACCACGGCATCGACGTCCAGTCGTATCGCGAGGTGGTGGTCGGCGCCGTTCGCCCGCAGTTGCGGATGCTGCTCGGCGCGGTGATCGCCGTCCTGCTGATCGGCTGCGCGAACGTCGCCAACCTGCTGCTGGCGGCGGGACTCGCGCGACGGCGCGAACTCGGGATCAGGCTGGCGCTCGGCGCCCGCTTCGGCGATCTCGCGCGTCAACTGGTCGCCGAGAGTACGATCCTCGCCGTGGCAGGCGGAACGCTCGGTGTGCTGCTGGCCGTGTGGCTGCTTCGCACGTTCGTCGTGCTGGCAGCCGATCAACTCCCGCGCTCGTCAACGATCGAGATCGACGGACGCGTGCTGCTGTTCTCGGCCGTGATGTCCGCGCTCGTCGGTGTGTTCTGCGGCCTGTGGCCGCTGTTGCGGATGCGGATGGGGGCGCTCGCGGCCGCCGTGCGGGAAGGGGACATGCGGACGGGCAGCGGTACCGGACGCCAGATGGGCAACGGCCTCGTCGTTGGAGAGATCGCTCTGGCGTTCGCGCTGCTCGTGGGCGGCGGACTGCTCGCGAAGAACCTGCTGCTGCTGCAGTCGCGCGATGCGGGGATACGGACCGGGCAGGTCGTGACATTCGATCTATCCCCGGTCGGACACCGCTACACACAGCCCGACGCGGTGCGGGCCTTCTACCGCGAGCTGTATGCCAGGCTTTCGCAGATCGGCAGCGTCCAGCACGTCGGGTTCATCAGCCACCTGCCGATGTATCGCTACGGGACGAACGGCGAGATGCAGATCGAGGGAAAGCTGCCCTGGGATCCGCGGGACGCGCCGCTCGTCGAGTACCGCTGGTACGACGGCGACTACTTCAAGGCGCTGGGGATCCCGCTCGTCCGCGGACGGCTGCTCGACAACCGCGACGGAAGCGGGACCAACACCGTCCTGATCAACCAGGCGATGGCCGAGAAGTTCTGGCCGGGTGAGGACGCGATTGGCAAACGCTTCGGACAGGGCCGCGATCGCAGCACGTGGTGGGAAGTGGTCGGGATCGTCGGCAACATCCGCTCGTTGGGACTGACCCGCTCGACACCCTACGAGTTCTACCGGACGATCGAGCAGGAGCCGGCTGCCTCGCAGACGGCGGTGCTCCGTACAGCGACCGAGGATCCATCCGCGCTCATACCCACCGCGAAGGAGATCGTGCGGTCGATCGATCCTGCGTTACCCGTCACGGGTGTGCAGACGATGGAGGAGGTCGTCGCGGCGTCCGTGGGGCAGCAGCGGCTCGTGTCGGCGATGGCCGCGCTTTTCGCCGTGCTCGCCGCCACGCTCGCCATGGTGGGGGTGTTCGGCGTGATGACGTACAACGTGCGGCGCCAGCGGCGCGAGCTGGGGATCCGGCTCGCGCTTGGTGCGGAACGCTCGAGCGTCCGGCGGCTCATCGTGGTTCGCGGTCTGAAGCTGGCGCTGCTCGGCTGCGCGGCCGGCGCGCTCGGCGCCTATCTCCTCGGCGGTACGCTCCGGGCGATGCTCGATGACGTGGCGCCGAAGGATCCGGCGGTGTACGCGTGGACGGTTGCCGCCGTCCTCGCGGCAGCGCTCCTGGCGTCGTGGCTGCCGGCGCTCTCGGCAGGACGCACGGATCCGATGGTCGTGTTGCGCGACAGCTGACCCGGTCGCCTACCACCGCCGTTCGAACATCGTCTGATACGACCGCGGCATCCGTCCCGCCCGGATCGCCGCGGCGTCCTCGAGCAGCCGATCCCTGTCGGTCGGGCTGATCGTCGCGAAGTCTTCGAGGAAGGCGATGACGCTCTCGCGCTCTCCCGCGTTCAACAGGTAATTCGTCAGGCGCAACCAGTGCGGCAGGAAAACGGGGGCGCTCTCGTCCATCGGCGGCACCTTCACACTCTCCTGGAGGTGATGAACCGCCCCTTCACGATCCCCGTTCCACAATGCGACGAGGCCGAGCGTCTGGTGCGCGCTCATCACCGCCGTGGTGTAGTCGGGATGCTGCGGATTGCCGGCAGCGATCTTCAAGGCTTCTTCGGCGTTCGTTTGCGCTTCGGCAATCTCGGCCTCGAAACTCGGAACGGGCTTGTTTTCCTTCTTCAAATAGTAGGAGCGCTGGTCAGCCCTCATGTAAGCGGAGGCTGCCTTGCCGGTGAGGTGCCGCAGCCGATCGGCCTCGGGGACCGGCGTGCCCTCCTCGATCGCCTTGGCAATCCGCTGAGCGCGCTCCCGCTCGTCGGCCATCCGCAGCGCGCGCCGGGCTGAGACGAGATCCGGATTCAGCGTGAGGGCGCGCTCGACGTAACGATGTCCCTCGACGTGAGCATCTGCCGCCTTCGGCTGGGCGGACGCCGTTCTCAGCAGGTGTGCACCGACCCGCGCCAGCAGGACGGGATCCTGCGACGCGTCCAGCTTCTTTCGGACGGCCTGTGCGAACGGACCGCTCGCACGCTCGGCGTTGTACTCCCCCGTCATCGGGTTCTCTGAACCAAGAAGCGCGGCACCATAGAGGGAGGCGAGCTGGTAGTCCCACTGATAGCCGCCGACGTTCGGCGGCATCGCCGCCTTCAGCGCCGCGGAGTCCGGATCCATCGCGAGCCCACGCAGCATCAGCGCCTCGGCTCGTGGCTTGTCGTAGCGAGCGGCGAACTGCGCGGCGCGGTAGACGAGGAAGGGCGATGCGTCCGGCCTGCTCAGGTGCGCGTCCCAGAGGCGGATGGCCTGTGCCCATCCTTCCGGATCGTACTGAGGAGAGATGTGCGGCGGCTGCAGCGTGTGCTCCGGATGATGCTCGATCAGCCACAGCGCGTGCCGCCGGATCCCGGGGACCTTCTTCTCCCAGGGCACGTTGAGACCGGCGCTGTAATAGGTCAAGAGCTGCTCCCTGGCGTCCCAGTCGTTCGGGTCCTTGGCAATCCGGGCTTCGAGCGCGTCTGCCTGCTCGGGCGTCATCTCCTGCACGATGACCTTGAAGCGTTCGTAGCGTTCAGCCTCAGCCTGCAGTTGCGCAGCCACTGCGGGATCGGGTTGGAGTGGGGTGGCCGTGACCCGCTGGCGGCACGCGATCGCGAGGAGCAGGACGGCACCGCATGCCGCGGTGATCGCCACCCGGCGCCGCACCGACAGGCGCGTCAGCGCGTCGCGGCGCAGGAGCCGGTCGATGCGTGTGCCGAGCAGCCCGGATCCGTCGACGCCGAGCGCGTGCCACGCGACCCGGTGTCCGCGCCGATGGACGGCGTCGGCCATGTCGAGCAGCACTTCGGCATAGCGGCGCGGCTCACCTAGTTCGCGCGCGGCGATCTCGTCGCACGCGTGCTCGGCAGCCACGCCCAGCGTCCGCTCCAGCCACCACGCGACCGGATGGAACCAGAAGATGGCGCGATTCAGTCTCGCCAGGATCGCGACGATCCCATCGCGCCGGGCAATGTGAGCGTTCTCATGCGCCAGGACGGCGCGCAGCTTCTCCTCCGGCCAGTGTCGCCAGTCGCGAGGGAGCACGACGACAGGGGAGAGCACTCCGGTCGTGAGCGGCGTCGTCACTGCCGGCGATTCGAGTACGGGCCAGCGATTCGCCAGCACCAGCGGCGACGCGCCTCGCACCAGCCGGTGCGCCAGTGACCAGCCGACGGCCAGCTCGAGGAGGAAGAACATCACGCCCGCTGCGTATGTGACGAGCAGTGCCATCCGCCAATCGAACACGCTCGTTCGCGACGCCGTGGCGGACGCCGGCGGCGCCGTCGCCGACGTGGGAGCCGGCGCCGGCTGCAGCTGTGCCGGTGATGGCGCAGGTATGGACCGTGGATCGATTGGGAAGTCGTACGCGGGGATCGTTCCCGGATCGAGCACCAGTGTGGAGGGCACCGGCACCTCGACCCGCGGAACGATCATCGTCAGGAGCGGCATCGTGAGCATCGCCAGCAGCACGGCGGACCAGGCTGCGTGACGCGCCGCGCCCGAGCGCACGCGAAACACGAGGAGCACGAGGCCCACGGCCGCGGCTGCCATCACGACCCGAAGCGAATAATCGAACACGAGCAAGGGCATCTGACGCTCCTTCTATCCAGGCGCGGTACGTAGGGCACCCCTTTCAGGGGTGCCATCGCCGCGCCCTACTTCGACTTCTTCACCTTCTCGGCGAGCTTCCGGATCTGAGCCGGCGTGAGCACCTTCTCATCCACCATCCCGGCAAGGAACTGTTCGGCCGACCCCGCCCAGAACCGCTCGATGATCTGCTGCACCGCGCGCGCGGCCAGGCTCTGCGGCGGGACGGCGCTCTCATAGATGAACACCTTGCCCTCGCTGCGATGGGTGAGGTAGCCGCGGTCTTCCAATCGCCGGAGCAGCGTTCTGACCGTCGAGTCCTTGAGGGTGAACTTCGGTGCCAGCCCCTCGCGGACCTGCTCCGCGGTGGCGGATCGCGAGGACCAGATGAAATCGACGATCGCCTGTTGCAGCTCCGTCAGTGGTCTGTTACGCATTGTCACGTTACAGACTGTAGCAGGTTGGCGAACCGTGTCAAGCGAAATGGTGATGGCTGCCGATATACTGCGGGTATGCGTCCGGTCAAAGGCCTCCACCACATCACTGCCATCAGCGGCAAGGCGCAGGAGAACGTCGATTTTTACGCGGGCGTGCTGGGGATGCGCCTGGTGAAAAAGAGCGTGAACCAGGACGATCCCGGCACCTACCACCTCTTCTATGCCGATGCGGTCGGGCATCCTGGCACCGACCTGACGTTCTTTCCATGGGAGCAGCTGGCCCCGCCGGTGATGGGGTACGGGCTGGCCGTCGAAGTGCAGCTCGAGGTTCCTCCCGGCAGCATCAGCTATTGGGGGGACCGCCTCGAGAAGTACGGCGCGGCGATCTCGAAGGTCAAGAAGCGGTTCGGCGCCGACGTGCTGCCTCTAGTCGATCCGCATGGCATGCGTCTGGCGCTCGTCGCGCACGAAACATCGCGCGCGTTCGAGCCGTGGACCGACAGTTCGGTGCCGGTCGAACGCCAGGTCCGCGGACTGTATGGCGCGCGCCTGTGGGAGCGCGAACTCGCCCCGACCGCGTCGTTTCTCGAGAGCACGATGGGATTCCGCAGGCTCGCCCAGGAGGATGGCTGGATTCGCTACGGCATCGACGACGCGGCCGGCGTCGTCGATATCCGCGAGACGCCGTCAGAACGCCGGGGGCGTTGGGGCATCGGCGCCGTGCACCATCTCGCGTGGCGCGTCGACGACGATCAGCATCATTTCGCCGTCCGCGAACAGGTGGAGAGCGGCGGCGCCAACGCGACGCCCGTCATCGACCGGTTCTGGTTCAAGTCGGTCTACTTCAGAGAGCCGGGCGGCGTGCTGTTCGAGCTGGCGACCGACGGCCCCGGATTCGCCGTCGACGAGGATCCCGCACACCTGGGCGAATCGCTGGTGCTCCCACCGTTCCTGCAGCCGCACCGCGAGAAGATCGAAGCGATCCTGCCGCCGATCACACTGCCTGTTCCTGCGCGGTAGCTGGAAGCGATGACCAGCGATTCCAACGAACCGTCGGTGGACGAGTGGGTCACGGTGCGCACGTGTGTCTGGGGACACGAGGCGGACTTGCTGCGCTCGGTGCTCGAGGGATCGGGGATCGAGGTGTTCATCCCGGACGAGTGGATGGGGACGCTCCGTTCGCACGTCCTTCTCGCCACGGGCGGTGTTCGCGTCCAGGTGCGCGCCAGCGATGCCCAACGCGCGACGGCGTTGCTCGACGAGTTCGAGAAGGGAACGGAAGAAACTCCGAACTGAGAACTCCGAAGGCCCAAGGCCCAAGGCCCAAGGCCCAAGGCCCAAGGCCCAAGGCCCAAGGCCCAAGGCCCAAGGCCCAAGGCCCAAGGCCCAAGGCCCAAGGCCAAGGCCCAAGGCCCAAGGCCCAAGGCCCAAGGCCCAAGCCCAAGGCCCAAGACCCAAGACCCAAGACCCAAGACCCAAGACCCAAGACCCAAGTGTTAAGTCCCAAGTTCCCCCGAACCCCAGGTCCCGAACCCCAGGTCCCAGAGCCCCGAACCCCGAGTCCCGCCCGCCGTAGCGCGAAGCGCGAAGGCGCGCACGTCGCACGTCGCACGTCGCACGTCGCACGTCGCACGTCGCACGTCGCACGTCGCACGTCGCACCGCGGACTAGTCCGCGCGCAGCGCCACCGTCGGCGCCAGGCGTGAGGCGCGGCGGGCGGGGATCCATGCGGCGATCACGCTCACGATCCCAAGCGCCGCGACCGCGATCGCGATCGACGCGGGATCCCACGGCTGGAGTCCATACAACAGGCTCGCGGCCCACTTCGACGCGGCGATCGCCAGGGCCACGCCAATCACCACGCCAACTCCCAGCAGGACGCCCGACTCGCCGAGCACCATCCGCACGACCGAGCGGGGATCCGCGCCGAGCGCCATCCGGATTCCGATCTCGACCTTGCGCCGGGTCACCATGTACGACATCACGCCGTAGAGACCGATCGTCGCGATGATCGTGGCGAGCACACCAAGGAAGCCTGAAAGACTTGCCATGAGTCGCTCGGTCACCATCGAGTCGCGCACGTAGGTGCTGAGCGATTCGTAAGCGACCGTCGATCCCGGCGCGACCTCGCGGACCGTGCGCGTGAGCGTTGGCGTCAGGGACGCCAGCGGCAGATCGGATCGGACGATGAAGTCGAGGTACGGTCCGGCGTCGGTTTCATGTGCGGCGGGGAAGAACCCGGTTGGCGGGAACTCTTCCCGAAGCCCGAAGTACTTCGTGTCGCGCACGAGACCGACGATCTGGAAGTGCGGCCGGTCTTCGTCCGCGCGGCCGACGATCTGGAACGTGCGCCCAACCGGGTTGGCGCCACCGAAGTATTTCTTCGCGAACGTCTCGTTGACGATCACGACCGGCTGCGTGCCGGCGCGGTCCTCGGGGCCGAACGGCCGTCCGGCGAGGATCGCTGTGTCGAGCGCGCGGAAGAAGTCGGCGCCGACGCGGTTGAAGTTGACGTTCCCCTGCTGCTGGACGCCGTCGATGACGATGTTCTGGTTCCATCCGGATCCGCTCAAGGGCACGATGAAGGCTTCGGCCGCGTGCTGCACGCCCGGCACCGCACGTACGCGCTCGAGAATCTGCGCATACGTCTGCATCCGTGCGTCCGGATCCACCGACGTGCGGCGGACGTCCACGTCCACGGCGAGAATCCCCTGCGTTCTGAACCCGGGATCCACCGTGACCAGGTTTTGCAGGCTTCGGGCAAACAGCACCGCACCGACGATCAGCACCATCGAGAGCGCGACCTGAACGACCACGAGCGCGCGGCGAAGCGTGAACCGTTCGTGCGAATCGGTCGAGGACCGGCCGCCTGACTGGATCGACTTGCCCGGGTCGGTTGCCGTGGCCTTCAGGGCCGGGCTGAGACCGAACAGGAGGCAGGCCAGCACGGCCAGGCCGGCAATGAATGCGTAGACCAGCCAATCGGGCGTGAGATCCAGGAACAGTTGCCGGTTCTCGGTGCTCAGGAACGCCACGAGCGACTGACTGAGCCATGCCGCGAGGAGCGCGCCGCTGATCGCGCCGAGGACAGCGATCAGGAAACTCTCCGACAGCATCTGCCGGACGATGCGGCGGCGGGAGGCGCCGATCGCGAGGCGCACACCGATCTCACGTTCGCGCGCGGTCGCCCGCGCCAGCATCAGGTTGGCGAGGTTCGCGCACGTGATGAGCAGCACGAGGCCGGTGGCGCCGAGCAGGACCCACAACTGCGTGGCGTACGCATTCCGCAGGCCTGACACGCCCTTGCCCGCCGGTGTTGCCGTGAACGTGAAGGCGCGGTAGCTGCGGGCGGTCTCAGGTGTGTAGCGAGCCGGCACGGTCGCTTCGAACACCGCCGGCGAGATCGCCGCGAGCTGCGCGTCCGCCGTCTCCATCGTGACACCTGGAGCGAGACGCCCCATGATGTCGAGGAACCAGACGTCGCTGTGGCCGATGCCAGTGTCGGCGCCGC
>DASWVN010000314.1:0-3453 GCA_036401215.1 Vicinamibacterales bacterium
TGGCGGTGAATGAGAATCCGCCGCCGCTTCGCCGGGATGACGAACAGCTTCGCCGTCAGCTCGATCCGAACGCTGCCGCTGACGCCGGCCGCGGCGGCCGCGGACGCGGCGGAGTCACCGCGCGTGGCGGTCGAGGCCGCGGCGGTGAGGCGCCAGACCCGAGCCGCCTCAGCCCGCAGGTCGTGAACAACGCGGTCAACGCCTTGATGCTGAGCGCCGGCGTCGCGGTCCGCGTGAACGATGCCGGACGGGATCACGGCCAGATCCGCGCGTTCCAGAACAACACCTACGACGTGACCAAGGCGCCGCCGACGGTCGTGCTGCGCAACGAGGACTACGGACGTATCACGCGAATCCTCGCCAACGGCACCCCGGTCACAATCGAAGTCACGATCGTCAATCAGCTCTACCCTGGAGCGAAGGCCTACAACGCCGTCGCCGAAATCCCCGGCACCGACAAGGCCGATGAGATCGTGATGCTCGGTGGCCACCTCGATTCGTGGCACGCCGCGACCGGCGCGACCGACAACGCCGCCGGCGTCGCCGTGATGATGGAGGCCGCGCGCATTCTCAAGGCCATCGGCGTCAAGCCGCGCCGGACCATCCGTGTCGCCCTCTGGGGCGGAGAGGAGCAGGGACTGATCGGCTCGAAGGCCTACGTCGCGCAGCACTTCGGCACGGCGGAGAACCCGAAGCCGGAATGGTTCAAGTTCAACGGCTACTTCAACGTCGACTCGGGCACGGGCCGCATCCGCGCGGCGAGCGTGTTCGGTCCGCCCGAGGCCGCGACCGTCCTGCGTGAGATCTTCAAGCCGTTCGAAGACTTCGGCATGATGGGCGCGAGCGCCACGACCAGCCGTCGCTCGGGCGGCACCGACAGCACCTCGTTCAACGAGGCGGGTCTGCCGGGCATCGGCCTCAGCCAGGATCCGATCGAGTACCAGACCTACACCTGGCACACGAACCTCGACACGTACGAGCGGATCATCGAGGCCGATGTGAAGAAGTCGGCTGCCGCGATCGCATCCGCGGTGTACCACCTCGCGATGCGGGACGAGATGCTCCCGCGATTCCCGAAGGACCAGATGCCTGCGCCGCCGGCCCCTCCCGGCGGACGCGGCGGGAACTAGCACACTGACGTGTGTCAATGAGGAATGCTGGCTGACGACGCGCTGACGCGCGTCGCTGTCAAGGCTGAATGCTGAATGAGGGCCGGTTCGCTTACGCTGAACCGGCCCTTTTCTCTATGAGCCGCGCTTGCGGATCTCTTCCAGGCAGCTGGTGTCCATCCCCGCGTGACTCGCGCTCGCGATGAACTGGGAGACGAGCCGCGAGAGGCAGTCGCCGTTCTCGAAGCCGTGTCCCTGGCCCGGCAGGACGATGTGCCTGGCGTTGGGGAGCGCCCTGGCGACCCGCTCACCGTCCGCGAGTGGCGTCGCCACGTCCACCTCACCTGAGAGCACCAGGACCGGGACGTCGACCTTCACCAGTTCCTGAAAGTCCTCGCCGATCCCTTCGCCTTTCGGCCAGATCCGGCAGGCCGCCTGCTGGCGGCGGACGCGATAGTCGCCGAGGAACGTTCCCTCGGTGGCGCGGCGGATGTCGTCCTCGTCGATGAACTGCACGTCCTCGGCGCACGTCGCCGACAGATAGAACCCATGCGCCAGCGCCCACTCATACTCGCGTGCCTGCCGCAGTTCCGCCTCCGCGAACGGACGGAAGTCCCCGTCGAGGCGGGTGGGAGGAGAAGTGGGACGAGTGGACGGAGTGAAACTCCGAACTATGAACGCCGAACTACGAACTGCGTTCTCAGTTCATAGTTCGGCGTTCTCAGTTCATAGTTCGGAGTTCATAGTTCGCCGTTTTACCGGCGCGCAGCGGTTCCCGTGCCCCGCGCCGGCGCCGTCACCTCGGCTCCGTGGATCGCGTTGAACAGGAACTTGAACGTCCCGTACGGCTGCGCGCGGAACGTGATCTCCGGTCCGAACACGAACGCCTTGCCCTGTCCGACCGGCGCTTCGAACGCGGTCGTGCCGCCTTCGAGGTAGTTCTGCCCCCACGCCCAGCCGCTCCGCAGCGGCTCGGCCGAGTCGAACCACATGACCGGCCGGATCCCGAGCGCGGCGGCGTTCGGCGCGAGCCGGAACACCGGACTGTTGTTGAAGTAGACGTCAATGTGGTCCTCGGCGCCGAGCGCCGACGACGCGGTCTTGTCGACAGCGACGCGCACGACCGAGCCCGGCACGTAGAACTTGTCGCTGCCCAGCGGACGGTCCTGCTCATTCGGCTGCCGATCGACCATGTAGTCGGTCACCGGCAGATCGAGCGTCGCCGCAAGCGCTTCGGCTGCCGACCCCGCCGCGACCACGACACCACCCTGCTCGACGAACTTGCGGACGTTCGCGTCCGCCGACGCGCCAGTGCCCGTCCCCGTCGTCACTTCGCACAGGCTGCGCAGATCCGGATCCGCCGGCTGAGCGGCCGGCTGCGCAGGCGCGTTACCGCCGCGCCCCCCGCGCCCGCCTCCGGCCCGGAACGAGGCGCCCGAGGGCATGATGATCACGTCGTACTTCGAGCGGAGCGCCGAATCGTCGAAGCCGGCGCCGCAGACGATCGTATAGGGGAACTCGAACCGCTCGAGCAGGAACCGCGTCCAGCCCGAGGGCATCGAACCGGTCTGCGTGTCCCAGAGCGCGATCCGCTTCGGCGCGAGCTTCGTCGCGCTGCCCGAAGGACGATCGCTCGTGCCGTCCATGTTCACGCCGAGTTCCTTCGCGGCCGCCTGCACGATGGGCGTGCTCGCGGCGCTCGCGACCACGTAGAACGACCCGACCGGGTAGGTCCTGCCGTTGGCGGTCATGGGCGTGCCGAGGCGATAGACCTCACCGTTTGCCTTCATGACGCGATTGGCGATCGTGAACGCATCGTTGATCGACGGCGAGATCAGGTATCCGGCCGACGCGGTTCCGCTGATCGTGCCCGGCACGGGCGTCGCCAGCCCCTGGATCTCGGTAAACGGTCCCGTCACATCGTCGAACAGGCGATCGAACGTGATGCCCATCTGGTAGGCCAGCGTCCACCCGGCGCTGTCATACGGGCGCCGCGGGATGCCGCGCTCGTCCATGTCGTCCGGATGGTTCTGCGGCTCGAACATGTCGAGCACGTGCGCGCGCCCCGCCTGCGCGGTCTTCACCACGTACGAGCCGGCGGGATAGGTCTTGCCGTTGGCGGTGAACTGGGCATTCGCCTGGTGCACCTCGACGCCCACGTAGCGCAGCGCGTTGACGAACCGGGTCGCCGTCGGGAAATCCGCCTGGTTCGAGGGGATCACGAACACGCGCGGATCGCGCCGTGCCGGGTCCTTCATGATCTTCTCGACCTGGGACGGCTGGAGGCCGCCGCCACGTCCACCGCGTCCGCCCCCCTGCGCCCCCGGCGCTCCGCCACGGCCGC
>DASWVN010000315.1:0-17844 GCA_036401215.1 Vicinamibacterales bacterium
TCGAGCGTGAACTCCGCTCCAGGATCAACGTCCGCCACCACCCGTCGCAAATCCGACGGGTCGTCGATACGCGAGCCATTCAGGCTGACGATCACATCCCCCGCCTTCACGCCTGCTTTCGCGGCGACCGAATCATCCGTCACCGAGGTCACGAGCACGCCGTCGGTCACGCCGAAGTAGTCCTTCAACTGGTCCGAAAGGCTGTTGACCGTCACGCCAAGCTGATTGCCGCGGAGAAGAACGAACGGCTCGACGTTGAACGCGGGCGGTCGCGGTGCGGACGGTGGCCGCGGCGGCACCGGCCGTGGGGCGATTTTGGCCATTAGTCGGGCTTCATCGACGGCGCGCCAGGCGTCATCGCTGAACAGGCGAGCCGCGGGGGAGGCATCCTCCGGCGTGACGTTCACTGTCATTCTCCGGCCATCGCGGGTGAGCGCCGCCGTAACCTGCCGTCCGGGCGGCGTCTCGCTCACCAGCCGCGAGAACTGCCGGACACTCCTCACGCGTTCTCCGTCGAATTCAACGACGACGTCCCCCTGCTGGAGCCCGGCCCTGGCGGCTGGACTGTTGTCCTCGACGGATTCGATCCGGACGCCGTTGGTGGTGGTGCCGCTCGCCGTCTCGAGGTCGCTGACGGTCACGCCGATCCGGCTGCCGCCGGTAGTAAAGATCCTCATGTCGAGGGGCTCCACCACCTGAGCCCGCGCCCGCGACTGGCCGTACGCCGTCGGGGCGAGGGCCGCCCCAGCCCCGGCGGCGCCGAGCAGCCCCAGCGCGATGACGCCTGTTTTGATGAACCTCATGAAAAGCCTCCAGATTTCACAATTTCCAGTGCCTCTTTGTGAAATCAGACGCAGCCTCAGGGGGATTCGTTGATCCAGCTCAGGTGGTAGAATTGAGTTCCCCAGCCGCTGAGGTAATCCCACATGACAGCAATCGTTGCCCTGGTCCTGGCACTGGGTGTGGCTGCGCCCCAGGCACAGGACGTCCGCGCCGAGGCCGAGCGCCTGGCGGCATCCGGCGCCTACGAGGAGGCGCTCAAACGGTTCCAGTCTCTCGTCGACGCCAATCCCGACGACATCGCGGCACGGATGTGGATCGGCCGTCTGCACCAGCGGATGGGGCAGCCTCGGCGTGCAGCCGCGGTGTTCGAGTCGATCGTCGCCACCAGCAACGAGAACATCGAGGCGCTGTCGGGGCTGGGCACCGCGCTCGTCGAGGCCGGCGAGTGGTCGCGCGCGGCTGACGTCCTCGATCGAGCCGAGCGGCTCGCGCCGGGTCGCATCGAGGTCCTCACCGCTCAAGGACGACTGCACGCGGCGAACGCGCGGCCGACGCTGGCACTGGCGTATTACGACCGAGCGCTTGCGTCCGAGCCCGGCAACGTCGAGATCCAGACGCTTGCCGATGCGCTCCGCGCGACGCGCGCGCACAGGGTCACGGCTGGCTACAACTTCCAGCGATTCGATCCAACGATCGGCGACTTCAACTCCGGCTTCATCTCGTTCAACGGCCGCGTGAGCGATGCGCTGCGCGTGTTTGCCATGGGCGAGGTCCTCAGCCGCGGCGACGACGAAGCACGCGGCGGCGGCGGCGTGGAGTGGCGCCCGGACCGGCGGATCCAACTGCGGGGCGGCGCGTTCTTCGGCGGAAGCACCTGGCTCCCCGACACGGACGTCTTCGCGGACGCGACCCTGTTTGGACGACGGGCGCGGCTGACCGCGAGCGTGCGCTACTTCGAATTCGAGGGGGCGGACCTCTGGATCGCGGGACCCGGGCTCGCGGTCGATGTGGACCCGAGGCTGACGCTCAGCGCGCAGTACCTTCGCGGCCGTACAGGATTCACGTCCGGCTCGATCACCTCAGACAACGTCGTCGTCGGCATCCACGCCCGGCCGGCCGCGCGCGTCGGCGCGTTCGTCGAATACCGCCACGGCATCGATCGCCTCGACTGGCTGACGGCCGACCGCCTCACCGCGGAAGGGGCCGATACGTTCGGCTTCGGCGGTTCCGTCGACATCACGCCGTTTGTCGGTCTCGAAGCCGGCTACGACCATCAGGATCGCTCCGACGGCGGCTCGATCAACCGCGCCCGCGCCTTCCTGACGGTGAGATTCTGAGTTCGGGGTTCTAAGTTCGTAGTTCGGAGTTCATAGTTCGCCGTTTCTCTGCGCTCGTTTGAGGTCACCGGGCGTCATCCGGAACGGACGCCTGGTGCCCGCCATCCCCGATTTCCGTGGTTTTTCCCCGGCACGCGAATTGATCTTTACGTCTGCGGTCGCGCGGAATCAACGGGGTGCGTTAACTCAGGCAGGCGCTGGCATCGCCGCTCCCCGTGCACGTAGGCCGGTTTCGCGCGGCCGTTTTCGTCTCTCGGGGGGATCGCCATGCGGCACACGTTCATCCGCATCACCACGGTACTCGCGCTCACGGCTGCCCTCGGCGGCTGTGCGCTGGGCGTCCGCAACGCGCGCGTCGCGGACCTGAAGTACAACCCTGGCCGCTACTACGACAAGACGGTCGCCATCGACGGCACCGTGACCAGCG
Organism: Vicinamibacterales bacterium; assembly: GCA_036401215.1. GTDB lineage: Bacteria > Acidobacteriota > Vicinamibacteria > Vicinamibacterales > 2-12-FULL-66-21 > JACDCA01. The sequence continues at coordinate 2,548 of DASWVN010000315.1, forward strand.
CGTGGGGCGTGCCGTTGATGCCGTTCATGCTCTACAAGGTCGATGACGGAACCGGCGAAGTGACGGTCCTCGCGCAGGATGGACGCCCGCCAACGCGCGGCGCGCGGGTGCGTGTGAAAGGGAAGGTCAGCGAACTCGCCACCTTCGGAGGCCAGTCGATCGGACTGCACCTGCGGCAGACGGACGTGGATTTCAGGAGACGCTGACAACTCCAAACTCCAAATTCCAAATTCCAAACTCCAAACTTCAAACTTCAAACTTCAAACTTCAAAAGATCGATTTGGTCTTTGGAGTTTGGAATTTGGAGTTTGGAGTTGTCAGCGTCAGTGCCTCAGCGAATGATTCTTCCGTACTCCGAACTCTTCGCCACCCGGTTGAAGTAGTCGAACACCACTCGTGAGGCGCGGCGGATCGCGTCGTTGCCGTCGGCGTTGTTTTTCAGGTAGGTCGTCGTCACCACGAGCACGTACGGACGGTTCGGAAGATAGACGATCCCGGCATCGGCGGCGACCGCTTCGAGTCCACCGGTCTTGTTGGCGACCGGCACGTTGACCGCGACACCATCCCTCAGCGCCGAGGATTTCGGCTTGCGCAGGATCTCCACGATCGCCTCGCTGCTCGCTTTGGTCAGCCCCTCACTCCGGTAGATGATCTGGAGCAGTTTCGCGAGGTCGTCTGGCGAGCCGACGTTCTCGTCGCCGCGAAGCGCCGCGGCAGTATCGATCATCCTGCGCCGCAGCTCGAGCCCGGGCATCCCGAGCGCGCTCATGCGGTGGTTGACGTTGTCCATGCCGACCGCATCGATGAGCAGGTTGGTCGCCGTGTTGTCGCTGAGCACGATCATCAGCACGGCGTAATCCCGCAGCGACATCGCCGGCGTCGTCAGCTGGAACAGCACGCCGGATCCGCCCACCGCGTGACGGCGATCGAGAGGACGGATCTCGTCGAGCGTCAGCCGTCCTTCCTCGGCCTGCTTGTACAGCTCGTAGAGAATGGCGAGCTTGATCGTGGATGCCAGCGGGAAGGTTTCATTCGGCAGGCGCTCGAACCGCTCGCCCGACTCGAGGTCCACCGCCACGAACCCCATGACGCCATCGAGCGACTCCGCGATCCGCGTCAGCTCCGCCTGCGTCTTCGACCGCAGCTCCTCGCGCTTGGCGGGTTGTTGCGCCAGCGCCGGCGTCACGGCAAAGGCCAGTGCAAGGCCGGCGGCCATCAGTCGAGTACGCGCAGTCAGCTCACGCATCAGGCTGTCATCCTCAACACCACCGCGGTCATGTCATCGTTGGGTGGCGCGCCGTCGCGCCATTCCTCGACCGCCGTGAAGATCGCGTCGACGACCTTCTTCGCCGGCAGGTCGTGCGAGCGCTCGACCACCTTTATCAGGCGTTCCGCGGTGAACTCCTGTCCCGCCTCGTTCATCGCTTCGAATACGCCGTCGGAGCAGAAGACGAAGAGGTCACCGGCGCGCAAGCCCAGCGAGACCTCGTCGTAGGTCGTGCCCTGGAACGACCCGAGGGGCACGCCCGGAAGCTCGATCTGCGAGCACACGCCGTCTGACCAGCGGATCGGGTACGGCAACCCGGAATTCGCCATGGTGAAGACGCGCCGTTTCAGATCGAACTCCGCGTAGCAGAGCGTGCAGTAGTACTCCTCGAGCTGCCGCTGGTACAGGATGGTGTTCACCGACGAGAGCACACCGGCGGGGCTGGACCGGTCCGGCAGGTAGCGCCGGCGGAACGTCCGGCCGCGAACGAGTTCGGCGGCGAACACGCTGTACAGGGCCGCCGGCACACCTTTCCCCGAGACGTCGCCGAGCGCCACGACGAGCGTGTTGGAATCGGGCAGCAGGAAGTCGTGGAAGTCGCCGCCAAGCTCGCGCGCCGGATCGAACGCCGCGGCCACGTCGACGCCCTTCAGCCGCCTGGGCAGGCCCAGCGGCAGGAGCGCCGACTGCACCCGCTGGGCAAAACGGACTTCCTTTTCGAGACGCTCCTGGGTGGCCCGCACTTCCTCGTAAAGATTGGCGTTCTCGATGGCCACCGCCACCTGGCTCGCGAGCAGCGTCAGGATCTCGATGTCGCGCTTCGAAAAGGCGTCCGGCTCCGGGCTCTCGAGATCGATGACGCCGACGACACGGTCTTTCAGCAGCAGCGGAATGGCCAGCTCCGACCGCACGTCGTCGACGACCTTGATGTATCGGGGGTCCTGCGACACGTCGGGAACGTACACGGGCTCGCGATGGAGCGCCGCATACCCGACGAGACCTTCACCGAGCGCGATGAGCGGAATGTGGATGGTCTCGCCGTACTTGACCGCGATCTTGATCTCCAGCTCGTTATCATCGTTGAGCAGGAACAGCCCGAACGTGCGGTACTCGATCAGGCGCTTGGTGAGTTGCCCGAGGTGCGTGAGCAGCTCGTCGAGATCGAGCATCGAGGCGACGTCGCGGCCGATTTCGGCCAGCGTTTCGAACGCCTCGGCGTCGCGGCGGCTGTTCTCGTAGAGCCGTGCGTTCTCGAGGGCCACGGCCACGTGCGCCCCGAACTGGCGGATGATCGAAACGTCCTTCTGCGAGAAGGCGTCGCGCTGCCGGCTGAGGATGTTCAGCGCCCCGATGGGCCGCTTCTTGCGAATCAGCGGCACGACGATTTCGGAGTTCATGCCCGGCACGAACTCGACGTATCGCGAATCGGAGGCGAGGTCGTTGACGAGCACCGGCTCCTCGCTCGCGACGGCCGTGCCGACCAGCCCCTCCCCGAGCTTCAGCCGCTGCGGCGCGCCATCGAGCGGGTACCCGACCGAGTAAGCGACGTGCAGCTCGGAGCGGCGCTCGTCGAGCAAGTACACGGCAAACGCTTCGAAGGGAATGAGCCGCTGGATCAGCAGCGGGATTCTCTGGAGCAGCTCGTCGAGGTCGAGCACCGCCGTGACCTGCCGCCCGAGGTCGAACAGCGTCGTGACGAGCTCGTGATCGGAGGCCAGTGACTGCCTCGTGACAGGTGCTTCGTCTGCTGGCGTGCCCTGGTTCACTTGCGGAGTGTCGTCCTTAATCGAAAGTCGAAGGGAGGAATAGAATTATACTTGCAAATTCGCTCATGGAAATTTCGCTGCCCCTCGACTATTCCGCGATCGAGCGGATTCTGCCGCATCGCTACCCGTTTCTGCTCGTCGACCGCGTCACGGAGTTCGAGCCCGACAAACGGATCGTCGGGATCAAGAACGTCACCATGAACGAACGGCACCTGGCGCACATCCCCGGCGAACGGCCGGTGCTGCCGCCCACGATCCTCACCGAGGCGGTTGCGCAGGTTGGTGCCATTATGATCCTCGCGAAGCCGGAAAACCGCGAGAAGTTGATCTTCTTCATGGGGATCGAAAAGGTGCGCTACCGGCGCCCGGTCCATGCCGGCGACCAGGTGGTCATCGAAGCGCTCGTGCGCCGCCTGCGCAGCCGCATGGGATTGCTTCGCGGCATCGCCCGCGTCGACGGCAAGGTCGTCGTGGAAGGAACGATGACCTTCGCACTCGGTCCAAGGACCGAGCCGGGCGCCGCAACCTAGCCACTGGCACAGCAGTTGCTCGCTCGAGCTGTGAGGAGTGTGAAACATGCTCGAGACCATCGCGATCATCCTGATCATCCTGTGGCTGCTCGGGATCGTGAGCGGCTACACGCTGGGTAACTTCATCTACGTCCTGCTGGTCATCGCGATCGTGCTCTTCCTCGTGAGACTGGTGAGCGGCCGGACAGTCTGACCGATGGCGCGGTTGAAGCCGCGCCCTGCGCACGCCCGTTTCCCCTTCAACGAAGACGCGGGCTATGCCGCGCGTTTGCCGTCGCCCGCGGGCTGCGGCGTCGGCGTGGGCGTCGTCGACGCGGTCGTCGACGACGTCTGCCGCCATCGGACGATGGCGACGCCGGCCAGGACGAGGGCGGCGGCGGTTGCCATTCGCAGATCGAATCGCTCGCCGAGTACCGCGATCCCGAGCGCGACCGCGATCACGGGATTGATATAGGCGTAGAGCGACACGAACGAGACCGGCAGGTGGCGGAGCGCGTAGCTGTAAGCGACGAACCCGCCGATCGAGCCGAGCGTCGTCAAGTACAGCAACGCCGTCGTCGTACGCGTCGTGAAGTACAGCGATTCCCATTCGCCGCGGATCGTGCCGACCGCCAGCATGATCAGTCCGCCGGCGAGCATCTGGATCGCGGTGGTCGGGAGGATGTGTTCGTTGGGCGCGTGACGCTTCGAGTACGACGATCCCAACGCCCAGCCGAACGAGGCGATCTGGATGGCGATCACGCCGGCCAGAAAGTTCCCGTTCGATCCACCATCGATCGTGAGATCCGGCCAGACCAGCACGAGGATCCCGGAGAATCCGATCAGCAGTCCGGCCACGGTCTGCCGGCTGAGACGTTCGCCGTCAGGCCGCGCCGCCTCGATTCCGGCCATCCAGAATGGCGAGGCGGCGACGAGGACGGCCGCGAGCCCGCTGGAGATCCACTGTTCGGCGAACACGACGCCGCCGTTCCCGACGGCGAGCAGCAGAAAGCCGAGAAGCACCATGCTTCCCCACCGTGATGGGGGCGGCAATGATTGGCCGCGAGCAACCAGGTACCCGGACAGCAGCACTCCGGCAAGCGTCCAGCGCACACCGGCCATGAGCGCCGGCGGCATCGATTCGAGGGAGATCCGGATCCCGAGGTACGTGGTTCCCCAGATGAGGCAGACCGCCACCCACGCGAGATACCCCAGCTGCCTCTGTCGCGCGGTCGTCATCCTCCGGTTGTAGCGCGATCCTGGAAGGCGAGAAAGGGCCAATCGAAGGAGGCCGCAAGGTTCGAGATGGCACTAAATCTGCTGCTACTCCGTGGAAGTACCAGGAGTGTAGTCATCCCCGACGAAAAACACGATGCCGAGCGTCTGCGGAGCATCGCCACAATACACAAACGCCTGCAGGACGCCATCGACGAAGGGCGCAGGCTCCGCCGTTCACTGGAACTGGTTTCAGTGGAGCTGGAGCGTTCGTCGTCGGAAGGCCCCGAGCGCCGCAAGGACCGGAGAGACTAGGGCGTTGAGGGTGTGACCCCTACGCAAGGTGGTGTTTCGCCACTTCGAGATACTTCTCGCCGCCATACGCTCGAGGTCCAAACCTGCGCCCACACGGATTTCAAACGAACCCGAACGTGCCGCGGCCGAGCCATGCTCCGCCGTCGATCGTGAGGATCTCGCCCGTGATGTAGGAGGATGCCGGCGAGACGAGGAACGCCACCGCGTCTGCCACCTCCGACGGCTGTCCCCACCGCTTCAGCGGCACCATCTGCGTGATGCGATCGACCGCTTCCTGTGTGTTCCAGAGTTGCTTTGCGGCACCGGGTGATTCGATCGGACCCGGCGCGACGGCGTTGACGCGGATGTTGTGCCGTGCCCACTCGACCGCCAGTGTCTGCGTCATCGACATCACGCCTGCCTTCGCCGCCGCCGAGTGGATCGTGCCGGCGCTCCCCGTCCAGACGTAGTTGGCAAGGATCGACACGATCGCTCCTCCCTTGCCTCGCTCGATCATGTGGCGGCCGACGGCGCGCGAACAGAAGAAGCTGCCGTTCAGCACGATCCCGACGACCGCGTTCCATCCGTTCGGAGAGAGATCCTCGGCGCGGCAGATGAAGTTGCCGGCGGCATTGTTGATCAGGATGTCGATGCGTCCAAAGTGGCGGATCGTGCGCTGCACCATCTCGTCCACCTGTTCGGGGTTGCGCACGTCGACCTGCACGGCAAGCGGATCGAGGCCCGCCTGGCGCAGCTCCGCGCTGCCCGATTCGAGATTCGCTGAATTCCGGCTGCCGATGACGATCCGCGCGCCGAGCGCGCCGAGCCGCTTCGCGATGGCGAGCCCGAGTCCGGTGCCGCCACCGGTGACGATCGCAACCTGCCCTTCGAGGAGATTGGGAGTGAACATGCGACACAGATTATCCCGGATGCTAAGATCGCGGTGCCGGTGACCAACCCTAGACCAGAGGAATTCGCACGGCTCTTCGAGGCCGTTCACGAAGGCGTTTACATCGGCCTCATCACGGCGGAGGCGACGCGCACGCTCTCGGCCAACCCGTTCCTGAAGCTCATATTCGGCTTCGTGCCCGAGACTCCGGTCGAAGAGGTCCGTCCATTCGATCCGGAACGCTTCGTCGATCTGCAGGCGCGCGACGCGTTCATCGAGCGGCTCGCGCGCGATCATTCGGTCACCGATTACCTCCTGCGGCTGCGACGTGCCGACCGAACCCCGATGTGGGTCGAGGTCACGGCGCATGCGCAGCACACGGATGACGACCTTCGCGTCGAAGCGCTCATGCGCGACGTGAGCGAACGCAAGCGGCTCGAAGATCAGGCGCGCGACCTGTATCACCAGCTGCTGCAGGCCGAGAAGCTCGCCGCCCTGGGCCAGACGATCTCCGGTGTCGCGCACGAGCTGAACAATCCGCTCGCGACGATCCTCACGTGGGCCGAGCGGCTGGCACAACGTCCCGCCGACGAGCAGACCCGCCGCGGTGTTGCCGCGATCCTCGCCGAGTCCGAACGCGCCGCCCGCATCGTCCGGAACCTGCTCACGTTTGCGCGCAAGCGCCACACCACGCGCGCGATGGTCGACGTCAACCAGGTCATTCGCGAGACGCTGGCCTTACGCTCGTACGAGCAGCGGCTCAGCAACATCACGATCATCGATGCGCTGGCGTCGGGGCTTCCACAGGTGTTTGCCGATCCTCACCAGATGCAGCAGGTGCTGCTGAATCTCGTGATCAACGCGGAGCAGGCCATGATCAGCGCGCACGGGCGGGGCACGCTGATCCTGCGCACGTGGCACGATCCGGATCGCAACGCCGTCACGCTCGAGGTCAACGACGATGGTCCGGGCGTGCCCGATGACGTGCAGCAGAAGATTTTCGATCCGTTCTTCACGACGAAGGAGGTCGGCAAGGGCACCGGGCTCGGCCTGACCGTCGCTTACGCGATCGTCCAGGAACACGGCGGGCGGTTGACCGTGAAGTCGCACGAGGCCGGGGCATCGTTCTTCATCGAACTGCCGGTCACCGAAGCTGGATTGCACAAGGCCCTTCCGAAGCCTCCGGAGCGGACGTTCATCGCGCCCGGCAAGGCGGTCGGCTCCACGGTCCTCGTCGTCGAGGACGAAGCGGCGCTCGGCGCCGCGGTCGCCGAAGCGCTTGCCGATGCTGGCTTCGTGGTGGATCGCGCCGGAGACGGGATGGAGGCTTTGGAGAAGGTCCGCGGCCGATCGTATGACCTGATCGTGTGCGACCTGAAGATGCCGCGCCTCGACGGCGCGTCGTTCTATCGCGAACTGGAGAAGCAGAACGTCCCGCTGACGCGGCGGATCCTGTTCGTCACCGGCGACGTCGCGGGCACGGATGCGGAGCGCTTCCTCGAAGAGAGCGGATGCCGGTGGCTCGCCAAGCCGTTCAGGCTGAAGGACCTGTTGCGGTCGGCGACGGAGTTGATCGAGCTGCGCTGAAACTCCGAATTATGAACGCCGAACTACGAACTGGCGCGGCGTAAAGCCGCGCCCTACGTGTTCATGGTTCGGCGTTCTGAGTTCGCAGTTTTACCGCGCCGCCGCCAGCTGTCCCTCGGGAACGACCGAGCGCGAACGCGCAACCTGCCTCCCCGTCGCAGGAGCTTTGTACTGGAGGACCACCGCGCGCTTGCCCAGCTCCGCCTTGGCCATCCGCATCTTCCGGATCGCCTTCTGGAACTCGACGATCGTCGCCGGCAGCTCCGTGCCGCTGTCATCCGCGCCGAGCGCCTTCTTGAGCCGGCTGATCGCCCGGGCGTGAAGCTGCGATACGCGCGATTCGTTGACGCCGATCTCCGCCCCGATCTGCTTCATCGTCGCCTCGCCGTAGTAGTAGAGGCCGATCACCTTGCGTTCGCGCGGGGGGAGCGAAGCGATGGCGGCGCGGATGCGATCGCGAACTTCCTGCTCCTCGAACGCCTTGTCCGGCGCGGTCGGTTCCGACGGAACGAGTGCGGCCGGGAGCGTCGAGTTGTCGGTGTTCTCGCCGGCCGACAACGGTGAGGTGGATTCGATCGTGTTGATGCGGACGATCGTACGGCCAAGCTTGGTTTCATCCGATCCCATGCGGGCCGCGAGATCCGCCAGCGACGGCTCGGCGCCAAGCTCCTTGCGGAGCTGCTCGCGCGCCGCTTCCAGCTCGCGCCGCTGACGACGGACGCCGCGGGGCCAGGCATCGCGCCGGAGGGCGTCGATCATCGCGCCGCGGACGCGGCGCTCCGCGAACGTCTCGAACTTGATCCCGCGCGCCTCGTCATACCGGCACGCGGCGTCGATCAGCCCGATCATGCCGTCCTGGACGAGGTCACTCAGTTCGATCGAGTGCGGCATCGAGGAGGCCACCCGGCGCGCGAGCGACTCGACGAAGGGAAGACCGGCTGCGACTCGATCCTGATGACGGGCGGCAAGTGGCTGACGCTGCATGGCTCCTATGACCTCCAGAAGATTTGCGCGGCTTCCGTGCCGCGGCTAGACCTACCTGGCGCAACGTTGATACCAAACCTGAAGCGAAGAAAGGACGTAGCGACTATCGGCTGGGCACCTACGTGTAAGTCGCTGATAATATGTCGTTTAGCTGGAAGTGAAAGGCCGTGCAGCGGGAGGAAGTTCCGGGGAGGAGCGGGCAGATCGTCAAAAGGTTGACGGTCTACCGCCCGTTAGTGTCGGAGACTTGACCGTTGCCGTCCTGGATCAGGAGGCGGATCTCACGGGCGGTCGACATCGCTTCGAGTGCACTGGCGACCAGTTGGGACGCACGCGCACGCGCGGCGTCCTCCTGGAGTTTCGCTTCGAGCAGTTCGGCGTTGGCGAGAATGATACCTAGTTGATTGTTCAACTTGTGGATCAGCACGACAATGCCTTCGCTCATGAAGCTTCTTTGGTGGCGAGATCGTTCGACCGCGAGGGCTCGCGCCACAGCGTATCGACGAAGATCCGCACGGAGCCACCAGCCGTGCGTACGTATTCGACTTTCCCGCCGGCGATCCAGTTGTAAATCGTACGGCGGCTGACGCCCACGAGTTCGCAGGCCTTCATTATGGAGATCGTCTTGCGGTCGGCGATCGCTGCGGTGCGATTGATGTCGGTGTTGGTTTGCATTCGGCCGGATTCCCTCGCTTGTTCTGACGTGTATATCGGAGCGGTCGTGCCTAGCCTGTAGAGGCTCGTCCCTCCACTCGATTGACCACGGGTCGCGGGGGTGTCAAAATACCGGCCGCCCCGGTAAATGACTGACACACCGAAACATCTGCTGATCGTCGACGATGAGGCTGCTCTTCGAGAGGCGATCGCGGAACGGCTGGGGGACCACGGCTTCATCGTCGAACAGGCAGCCAGCGGCGAAGAGGCGCTGGAACGCCTCACCGGATTCGCGTTCGACATCCTGCTGACCGACCTGCGTCTGCCCGGCATCGACGGCCGCCAGGTGCTCGATGCGGCGGTCGAACGCTATCCCGAACTGGTCGCCATCGTCATCACGGGGTTCGGTACCGTGAAAGACGCCGTGGACGCCATCAAACACGGCGCCTCCGACTTCATTACGAAACCGTTTCAGTTCGACGCCCTGCTCCACGTACTCAATTCGGCAATGGAGCAGCGGCGCTTGAAGAGCGAGAACGCCTATCTGCGGTCGCAGCTGGAGCAGCGGTATCGATTCGAGGGCATCATCGGCCGCAGCTCACGCATGCGGGAGCTGTTTCAGCTTCTCGAAACCGTCGCGGCCACGTCGAGCACGGTGCTGATCACCGGCGAAACAGGGACGGGCAAGGAGCTGGCGGCGCGGGCGATCCATCACAACAGCTCACGCCGGAACGGACGCTTCGTCGCGCTGAACTGCAGCGCGATCCCGGAAACGCTGCTCGAGGCCGAGTTGTTCGGACACGTTCGCGGCGCGTTCACCGGGGCTGTCGGCAATCGCCAGGGACGGCTCGAACAGGCGCATCGCGGCACGCTCTTCCTCGACGAGGTCGGCACGATGAGCCCGGCGCTCCAGGCGAAGCTGCTGCGCGTGCTGCAGGAACGTGAGTTCGAGCGGATCGGGGATTCGCATACCGTGAAGATCGACGTCCGCGTAATCGGCGCGACGCACTCGGACCTCGCGAAAATGGTCTCGGAGGGTACCTTTCGCGAGGACCTGTTCTACCGGCTGAACGTCATCCCGGTCCACATGCCGCCGCTTCGCGAACGTCGCGACGACATCCCCCTGCTCGTGCAACACTTTCTCGAGCGGCTTGCGACTGAAGCCGGACGGCCGCCGGTGACGGTGTCGCAGGAAGCGACCCGCCGGCTGATGGCGTACGCCTGGCCCGGCAACGTGCGGCAACTCGAGAACGTCGTCGAGCGCGCACTCGCCTTCTCGCGCGGCCGGGCACAACTGGACGTCAGTGATTTCGGTCCCGAGATTCACGCGCAGCCCGAGGAGACCGACGGCGCAGAGATCGCCTTTCCGGAAGAAGGGGTGGACTTCGAACGCTACGTCCAGTCGGTGGAGCTGTCGTTGATCCGGCGATCGCTGGAACGCACGCAGGGCAACAAGCGCCAGGCCGCGCAACTACTGAACCTGAAACGCACGACGCTGATCGAAAAGCTGAAGCGGTTGAACCCGCCGGACACGCCAAAAACCTGATTCATGCCTCCTCGCTACACATACTGGACGATCATCGTCGGCGGACAGCCAACGGCCTTTCGCGCGGCCACGCGGGAGGAACTGCTTCCCACACTGAAACAGATGCAGGTGCGTCAGCCTGACGCGGTGATGAAGTGGTTCGCGCGCGGCAAGCTGTGGGAATCGCCCGAAGAGGCCACCGACGCGCTGCGCGCCGAACGCCGCGGCGAAGGGCAGGAACGGCGCGGGCCGAAGTGGAGGCCCGGCGGCACGCACGAGGATCCGCGCGAGCGGTTCAAGGTTCCGCGCGACGTCAAGCGCCGCCGCTTCGCCGAGCGCATGCGGCGTGATGAGGGTGGCCCGAAAGGGGAGGGCGAGCGGCGTGAGACCCGTCCGCAACGCGAGCGTCCGTTCCGCCGCGACGGTGATCGACCCTTCAAGCCTGGCGGGGACCGCCGGTTCAGACCAGGCGACGAACCTCCCTACAGACCGGGCGCTGATCGTCCTCCGTACCGGCCGCACGCGGATCGTCCGCCGCGTCCGTCGAGTGACAGGCCCTTCAAGCCGCGCAAGGACAGACCATCGAAGCCCTGGGGGGACCGGCCCCCCCGTCCGCCGCGCCCGCCGCAGGAACGTGGGGACAAGGGTGGAGACCGTCCCTTCAAGCCGAAGGGCGATCGTCCGTTCCGACCGAAGGGTGGCGGAGACCGGCCGTTCCGACCGAAAGGTGGCGGCGGAGACCGGCCGTTCCGCCCGAAAGGGAGTGGAGATCGCCCCTCTCGCCCCAAGGGATCGGGCGACCGTCCATTTCGGCCGAAGGGAGGCGGAACACGCGGCGATCAAGGTCCACGCGGAGGGAAGTTCCGCGGCGGCGGCGGCCCTCGCGGCGGCAAGAAGGGTGGCGGCGGCCGCGGCGGCGGTGGACGATGATCGTCCACATCGTCCTCTTCGAACCGCGCGCCGGCCTGACCACCGCGCAACGCGACAAGGTCCTCGATGACCTGCGCGCCGCCGCAACCGCGATCCCCACGCTTCGCCGCTGCCGCATCGGCGAACGCATCACGCTGGGCCTCCCCGGGTACGAACAGGCGATGGCGGTGGACTACCGCTACGCGGCGATCATGGAGTTCGACGATCGCGCCGGCCTCGAAGCCTACCTGCGCCATCCCGCCCACGAAGCCGCCGGACGACACTTTACGGAGAGCGCCGCACGTGCGCTGGCGTACGACTACGAAGTCGCTGACCTCAAATAGAGGTGCCTCACACAGCCTGGAAGTCCCTGCAGGTGTCTCAATGCTTCACCGCGGAGGACGCGGTGGGCGCAGAGGTTCTTAGGTAAACAGAGGGGTGTGACGATCGATCGGATTTGCCCCAACGACGTTCACAGCCCAGGCACAACCAAGATCCTCTGCGTCCCCGGCGTCCTCTGCGGTGATGGCATTGAGACACTTGCCACAATCGGCCGTGGCGCCGCAAGTTCAGCGGAGGGCAAGAGGCGCGGCGAGAAAGAAGTCCTCGATGACGGCGCGCAGGTCAGGGATCGACTGTGCGGCGTTGACCGCGACGCGCAGGTGCGAGCCGCCTTCGATGCCCTTCGTGTACCACGAGTTGAGGGCGCGCAGCTTGTTGATCACCCAGCGATCGTGCCCTCGCGCGGGGCCGGGCGTCTCCGGCATGTGCCCGGGAGCGACGTGACGGAAGCCCTCCGGCTCGTGGAGGCGCTCCTTCTGGAGCATCTCGATGTAGTCGAGCAGGAACCGGCCGCGCTCTTCCATGGTGATCTCGCGCGGCGTACGGCCGGCGGCGAGATCGGCGGCCTGTTCGAAGATCCAGGGATTGCGCAGCGCGCCGCGTCCGACCAGCACGCCGGCGACGCCCATGCGGAGTCGCTCGACCATCTGCGCGGCCTCCACGCAGTCGCCGCTGCCGAGAACAGGGATCGACACCCCTGACGCCACGCGCGCGATCAGCTCCCAGTCCGACTCACCGGAGTACGACTGCGCAGCGGTCCTGCCGTGGACGGCGACGGCCGACGCGCCTGCGTCCTCGATGCGCTTCGCCAGGTCGGGCGCGTTGATCTCGTCGGCGTTCCAGCCGGCGCGCATCTTCACCGTCACCGGGATCTTCACCGCGCGGGTCATCGCGCGGATGACGTCCGCCGCGTGCTCCGGCTCGCGCATCAGACTGCAGCCGGCGTTGTGCTTCGCGATCTTCGGCACCGGGCAGCCCATGTTCACATCGACGATGTCGGCCCCCATGCCTTCGACGATCTGCGCGGCAGCCGCCATCTTCTCGGGATCACCACCGAAGATCTGGATCGAGACGGGACGCTCCTCCTCGGTGTACTCGGCGTACTCCAGCGTCCGGTCGATGCCGCGCACGAGCCCTTCGGAGCTGACCATCTCGGTGACGACCAGACCACACCCGCCGCGGCGCTTCACCAAGCGGCGGAAGGCCGTGTCCGTCATGCCCGCCATGGGGGCTAGAGCGAAGGATGAGGCGACGCTGACGCTCCCGATTTTCGTCATCATCTCTCTATCGAACGTCCTGTCAATGCTGAAGGCTGAATGACGAATGCTGAATGCAAAACCGGATGTAATCAATTCAGCATTCACCATTCGTCATTCAGCATTGAGACCTGTCAGTATGCACGCACGTCGGCCGCATCTACCTCCACGCTCACAGCCTGCCCGATAAGGTCGACTGCGAGGATGAGTCTCGCGTGCGTGCCTTTGCGAACCAGACGGCCGATCACGCCCTTCAGCGGACCGTGGGTGACCTCCACCATCATCCCTTCATGGATTAGAGGGCAGGGATCGTACTGCAGGTCGCTTTGCACGAGGCGGCGGATGCCTTCGATCTCCCGCTCGGGGATCGGGGCGATCTCACCGTTGAACGAGACGATGCTGACCACGCCGGTGCACTTGAGGACCGGCAGCCGGTCGGACGTATCGAATCGCGCGAAGCAGTAGCCGGGGAAGAGCGGCCAGTCGATCTTCTTCTTACGATCCTTCCACCGGCTCCACTTCGGGAGCGTCGGCAGGAACGCCTCGAAGCCTTTCTGTTCGAGCTGCTGCCGAACGACTTGCTCGTGCCGCGATCGGGTCCAGATCGCGTACCACTCGGTAGCGTGGGTCACTAGTTCGAGGCCACCGCCGCGGCAGCGATCTGCTGCTCGTAGAGCTTCTTGAGGTCCTGGTTCTTCCACTCGATGAGCGCCTGCCCGCGGACGCGGGCGAGGAACTTCTTCATCTCGGACTGCTGACGCGCAAGGTAGACGCGATCGGCCACCAGGTCACGCACGTTCTCGAACGGCTGAATGACCGATTCCTTTTTGGTCTCGAGCTTCAGGAGCTGAAACCCGCGGGCGGTGCGGATCGGCTCGGTGACGTCACCAGGTTTCATCCCTTCGAGCATCGTCCGGAGCGCGTCCGACACGTCATTCAAGGCAAACGGCCCGATCAATCCGCCGTTGGCCTTCGATGCCGCATCCGATACCTCCGCGGCGACCTTGCCGAAGTCCTCGCCCCCCAGCACGCGCGCGCGGACGGCCTGGATCTCCCTCTCGGCTTCGTCCATCGCCCCCACGCTCACGCCTGCCTGACCGCCCTGCGTGGTTGTGGGCACCTCGATGGTGATCTCGCGCAGCGTGACGCTGGCCGGTTCGACGAACTCCTCGCGATGTTGAAGATAATACTGACGCGCCTCCTCTTCCGTGATCGTGAGCTTCGAGCCGACTTCGTCCTGCTGAACGCGCGTGACGAGGAAGGAACGTTCGACGTTGCGGCGAAGGTCCTGAAGCGTCATCCCTTCCTGACGCAGGGCAGCCTGGAACTTCTGGTCGTCGGTCAACCCCTGTTCCTTGCGAAGGTTCTCGAGCCAGCTGTTGAACTGTTCGTCGCTCAACCGATAGCCCTTGTCGCGGCCAAGCTGGATCACGATCAGCTCGTCGATCGCATCGACGAGGATTCCGGGCGTGATCTCGAGGAGCAGCTTCTTCAGCTCGGCATCGTTCTGGAGCGCCTTCTCATCGACCTGGCTGCCCATCCGCCGCCGGATCTCTTCGATCTGCCGGCGCTCGAGTTCGGTCTTGGTGATGATGTCGCCGTTCACCTTGACGAGCACCTGCTCGATGATCTCGCCCTGCGCCGCCGTTCGCATCGGGATGGCCAGTGCCGCCACGGTGAGGAGCGCGAATACTGTCTTCTTCATGATGAAAACCTGTCGCGTTACCGGCGCGACATAAAGTCGCGCCCTACGTACCCGGCCCCGACGGAAGGCGCTAAGCACCGCGATGTCAATATTTTACGCCGCCTAGCGCCCGTGGCCCAAATCGCGCAGGAGCGAGGAGACCCGTGTGAACACGCCCGTTTCTCCTCTGGGGTCGTGCCGGGGCTGCTTCAGGATCTCGTCCCTGGTGAATCCGCCGGTCACTTCGCCAGCCTGCGCCCGGGCCGCCCACCAGGACCCCGCAGCCACGGGATCCTTCCCTCGCTTCGACAACGAACTGCGTGTAATCCTGCCACCTTGTCGGGTGTCCGGAACCGGTGCTGTAGCGGGCACCGGCCTGGCCACCGCGGCAAGGTTCAACTTCAGCGTCGCCGGCG
>DASWVN010000316.1:0-23030 GCA_036401215.1 Vicinamibacterales bacterium
CCGTCGAGTTCCGTCTGCTCCGGCGATTCTGGCGGACCGCTTCTGGTGTCCGAAGGAGGGCTGTGGGTGATCGCCGGGATCACCTCCGCGACCTCGAGCAACGCCTGTAACGAAGGCATCAACTTCTACCAGTCGGTGCGCCGCCGCGAGGTCCTGGATTTCATCCGCGAGCACGTTCCCGGCGTGATCGAACGATAGGAAGAGCCCCAGGACCCCACCCCCCCGAGGCCGCGGCATCCCCCTTGCGTCCGACCGCAGCAGTATGTCCGAAGCTCAGGCACGCCGCGTGGACGTCACGTTCGCGACGTGGTTCCGGCTCCTTGCCGTGGTGGCGCTCGTGTGGATCTGGCTGCGCCTCTGGCAATGGATCCTCATCTTCGTCGTCGCGATCTTCCTCGCGGTGGCGCTCGATCCGGCCGTGCGCTGGCTCGACGAGCGCGGGTTGAAGCGCCGTTTCGGCGGACCGCTGGTCGTGCTCGCGCTGGCGGCGCTGATCGCGGGGTTCTTCGCCATCTCCGGCGCGCAGTTGAAGCAACAGGCCGGAATGCTCGGGGACCGGATCTCCGAGGCACGCGAGCAGATTTCGGACTGGGTCCCCGAGCCGGTCAGGGAGATGCTCTCCGGTGCATCGGGCGGCGCGCAAGGCGCGGGGGCGTCCCAATCGCCAGGCGGATCAGGCGCAGGCACACTCGCGGCGCAGGCGGTGCGCGCGGTCGTCTCCGGCATCGCGTCGATCCTCGTCGCGTTCGTGCTGACGATGTACCTGCTGCTCGACGGACGACGGACGTTCGAGTGGTTCGTCGCGTTTGCTCCGCCGCCGCAGCGTCCGCGAATCAAGGAGACGGCGGAGGAAGCACGCATCGCCGTGATCGGCTACATGCGCGGCAACGTCGCGACGTCGGTACTCGCCGCGATCGTCACGTTCATTTTTCTGATCTCGCTCGAGGTGCCGGCCGCCCTGCTGCTCGCGCTGCTGGCCGGGATCCTCAACTTCGTCCCGGTGATCGGATTACTGCTCTCACTGGTGCCGGCCGTCCTGCTCGCGCTCACGGTCTCACCCGGCGCCGCCATCGCCGTCGCGGCGTTCTACCTTGGCTACAACGCCATCGAGAACTACTACATCCAGCCCAAGGTCTACGGGCACGAGATGCAGCTCTCGAGCCTCGCGGTCCTCGCCGCGTTCGCGGCCGGCGCCGAGCTGGGCGGCGTGATCGGCGCGCTGATCGCCCTGCCGATCGCCGCGATGTATCCGCCGATCGAAAGCCTGTGGTTGAAGGGCCGGCTCCCAGCCAACGCGGTTGAGGAACACCGGAAAATCGAGGCTTCCGAGGAGCACTGACGCTCGGCGAAGGACTGCCGGCGCACCCGTTCTCCGGGCCGCAAAGTGGGACATAATTGACCACGTTGGCGTCATACATTTTTGGCAGGGATGAACAGGAACATGAGAGCTGAAGCCATTCGCCGGGCCAAGACCGGCATGCTCCACGACGACGAACTGCAGCACCTGATTCTGGAGCGGATCGAAGAGGATGGATCGTTCGCCGTGGCGGCAGGCCGCGGCCGCACGGTGATCAACGTGCACGTGAGCGACGGGGAAGCCACCCTGACCGGCGTCGTCCGGTCGGCGGCCGACCGCCGGCGCGCTGACCTGCTGGCGCGCGCCATGGGGGCGGCGAGCGTCGACAATCAGTTGCGGGTCGCGGAAGAAAGCCCCTCCCGGCGCAAGTAACCATCACACGACCGGACGCTGGCATCCCGCCAGCGTCCGGCGCACACCTATGCGAGGGGGCACCTCACGATCCCTCGCGCTCGACGCGCAACACCATCCCTCATCACGCACGACGCAGCAGATCACCCGGCTCGACCGCGGCTGCCCGTCTCGCGGACGGAATCGACGCCGCCAGCGCGGTCGCAACCACGATCAGGCCGACGATCGCGAGCAGGCGCAGATCGAACGGCGCGACGCCGAACAGGTAGGCTTCCAGAAATCTCCCCGCGGCGATGCCGCCGCCGCAGCCAACGAGCAGCGACACCAGGACCGGGCCCACGGCGCTTTTCAGCACAACGTTTCGCAGATCCGATGGTGCCGCGCCAACCGCCGCATGGACGGCGAACTCGCGCTGCCGTTCGGCGACCGACTGGCTGACGCGCGAATGAATGCCCAGCACGGTGACGAGGCCCGTGACCACGCTGAACATCAGCAACAAGACCGATCGAGCACGGATGGGCGCCTGCTGCAGCCGGAGGATGTCGGCTGACGCGCGGATCGACGGATAGCCGGATCGATCCGGCTCCCGGAGTATCCGCTCCGCAACAGCCGGTAACACCGCCGACGACGCGCCGTCTACCCGGAGCAGCAGCCGTCCGGCGGCGAAACTACTCGACGCGGCGGGGGTGTAGACCTCGTCGAACGGCGCTTCCTCTGTTGCCACGCGTTGCAGGTTGCGGACGACACCGATCACCCGGTACTGCCGAAGCGAATCGTGCACCCAGAGGTCCGCCTCCGACATCGCCGCGCGACGCGCGAGCGATTCGCTGATCACCGCCACCGGCCCCGTGAACGCCTCGCTCATGGCACCCGGCACACGCAGAACCTCGAAGTAATCGGCGCCAACGACGCGCCACCGGACCGTCGCACTGGCGCGACCGACGCGGACGGAGCGCAGGATGCCGCCACGTCCAAGCACTTCGCGTCCGATACCGCGACCGCACCCACGCCCGGCACGCCCTTCAAGTCGGCTTCGAGTTGCAGCATCCGTTGCTGCTGGACCGCGGGGGCCAGCCCTGTGAAACGCGGCGCCACCGAATACACGCTCGTCGGGTCGAAGCCGAGATCCCGGCCTTCGACCCTGACATAACTCGCGGTCAGGAGCGACGCCGTGTGCAGCAGCACGGTCGTCGTTGCCACCTGTCCGACCGAGACCGACACCGTCGCCCAGCGGCGGCCATTCCTGCGGCCGCCGCGCGAGAAGTGCCAGGTTGAGGCGATCAGGCAGGCCCCGAGAAAAAGGGTGAGACCGGCCAGTACCAGGCCGCCTGCCGCCACCCATTCGAGCGTCCCGAGTTGAACGACCGTCGTCCCGACGACTTCTCCAGGCAGCAACTGCGCGAGGAACGCCGCGAGCCAGGGCAGCACGATGGCGGCGACGGCAGCCGAGGTCAGGGCGACGAAGCCCCCGGCGATCGCGATCGGCGCAATCGCCGTGGCCCGGCTCGCGCCGATCGCCACACGGGTCGCGATCTCCTGCGATTGGACGATCGCGCGACTCAGCTGAAGGCTTGCCATCTGGATCCATCCAATGGCGAACGTGATCAGGCCGGCCGCGAGAAAGACGACGATCGTGAGCGACTGCCCCGGCCTCGACGCGCGCTCGAGCGGCAGCAGAAATGTGCCCGCCTGCTGCACGTGCGAGCCAAGGCGCGGGAGCAGCAGCCTCTCGGCGTCCGCAACAGGCACGCCCGGTGCGAGGCGGAATACCGCGTGCAGGTAAACGAACTTTGCGGCCCCCGGCATTGGTCGCAGCGGAACCCACACGTTGGTGCCCTGCGGGAAATCGAACCCGGCCGGCATCACCCCGACGACCGTCAGACGCTGGCCCGCCAGGTCGATCGTCCGGCCGAGCAGGCCGGCGTCGCGACCATAGCGTGCCCGCCACAAGTCATCGGAAATCAGCGCCGGCGTGAAGGCTCCAGCCTGCGCGTCACGCTCGAGCAGCGGACGCCCGGCAATCGGTGCGACCCCAAGCACGTCCCAGAAGGCGTGGTCGACCTCGCTGCCACGCACGCCGTCCGCGATCGCCTCTTCCGGTGTGGACGCGAAGACCTCACCGGAGAGAAACGTGGTCAGCGTCGCGGGCGGGTCCGGCAGGCGCCGGACGATCTCCGCGTCGAGCGGCGAGACCGCTTTCCAGAGCAGACGGCCTTCGCCGTCGATCGTCATCGGAACATGGAGCGAATCCGGATCGCGGAATGGGAGCGGACGCAGGAAGATCGCGTAGGCGTACGCCGAAAGGACGACCACGGCCGCCGCCGCCAGCCCCAGCGCCGCAACCGCCAGCGCATTGGACCCCGCCGTTTTTCGGAGCGACCTGACGCAGGCCCGTACCTCGAGAACGACGACGTTCCACATGTGTGTGTCAGCCGGCGATCAGCGTTCGTACCTCGTTCTGCTGTTGTTCGTCGAGCACGCCCGACCAGGCTCCGAGAATGTGTCCTGAAGCGTCCACGACCAGCAAGGTCGGCGTGCCGCGTATCGCGAGCGATGGCGTGAGTTGAACGACGCTCACCGCCGGGACGCCGTTCGCCTCCAGATACGACGTCACGTCAGCCGGCGCCTCGATCCCGACGAACACCAGCGACCAACCTTCGCTGCCGACGTCCTCGCTCGCCAACTGACGATAGAACGGCATGCTGGCATCACAGAATCTACACGAAGTGCTCACGACCGCCAGCACCGTTCGCGGTGACGCGGAGAAATCGACCGGGGGCAGCACGGCAGGCGATCCGATCCGGGATGCGTCCACCGAGGCGCCCCGAACGGCGCGAGCGGGAACGGCGCGGTAGACTGCCGCGGACAGGAGCCCTACGCACGTCAGGATGAACACAACGTCGCCGAGCTTCTCCAGAAAGCTGCGCTTGGCCATACCTTGTCCTTTTCAAAAATCAACGCGTCGAAGGCGTCCGTCGAACCCTTGCCCATTAACCGTGGCCGGCCCGCCACGGAACCGGCGGGTCAGCACTCCGGGAAACACCACGCCGTTCTCCATCCGGTAGTTGCTGACGTCCGTCATCTCGTGCACGACGTCGCGACTCGTTGGTGCGGACCTCGCGGACGATTCGCCGTCAGGTGGTCCCTGGATCACCCTCTCGAGCAGGCCGCTGTCGCGCGCAAACCGCAGCTCGGCACGCCACGTGGACGAAGAGGCCACGATGGTCGTGTGCGCCGGCGTCGTCTCGATCACGCGCAGCGACACTGCCGCCCATATCGGCAGGCGGTGGAGCAGGATGATCGAATCGGCCAGGGCGACCGCGCGCGCGTTCCTCGCGGCCGCCGCTGTCGAGGCATCGCGGACCGGACCGTCGTCGCGAAACCATCGGCGGAACGCTCCGGGACCGACGGTGGACTCCGATGTGTGGAATCGCTGCCAGGGAAAGTGCTCGAGCCGCCGCACTGTCGCGGGAGGCGTGAACTCGATCTCGAGTGTCCCGGACGCGTCCGCCTGCCAGGTGGGTGAGTAGTCGTACACGAGGGTCAGCGATTTCCCGGAGTCGAACCCACGGTCCACGCGCGCGAGCCGCCGGACGTCTCGCGCCCGGGCCAGGACTTCGGCAGCCGACGGTTCGACGGCCCCACCGGCGTGAGGCCATGCCACGCTTCCCACTGCGATGACAAGACCCACCGTTGCGAGCATCTGGGGCGGATTCACCCGTCGGTTCCTCATCGTCCTTGTCTGTTGAGTCCCGCCGCTCTCCACACCACCCACCTGGAACGGCGGAATCTTCTCACAACCCCACACCGGTGCTCCCTGCCCCGTTCAGACGCGCGGTGGTCACTGGTGGATTGGCCTCCGGGATCATTCGGAGAGAGGATGCTGACGCTATGTGGACCGTGCTCTGCTTCATCGTCGCTTCCGTGCTCCTTCAGGAAACCGGCGCCACGAACCCGCAGGCGGCCGTCGAGGCGCTCCTCGCGGCTGATCGCCGCTTCTCTGCCGAAGGCGCGGGCAAGAACGTCGTCGATGCGCTGGCGGCGATGTTTGCCGATGACATCATGCTGCCGGCCCCTCCCGCGGTCTTCGCGAGCGGGAAGGCGAAGGCGCTCGAGGCCTTGAAGTCGAACCCGGCTAACCTGACCGGACGGGTGACGTGGGCGCCGATCCGCGGCGGTATCTCCGCGGACGGCACGCACGGCTTTACGTTCGGCTACATGACGATGACGCATGGCGATGGAAAGACGCAGCCGTGGAAGTACCTGTCCTACTGGG
Source organism: Vicinamibacterales bacterium (assembly GCA_036401215.1). GTDB lineage: Bacteria > Acidobacteriota > Vicinamibacteria > Vicinamibacterales > 2-12-FULL-66-21 > JACDCA01. The sequence continues at coordinate 5,985 of DASWVN010000316.1, forward strand.
TGAAAGGACCCGAGGGATGGCGAGTCGCCGCCTATCGAAGGCGTCCGCGCCCGGAGGGTGCGGTCACGATGGCGATGATGGATCCGTCGCTGCCCGCGACGGTGGTGGCGCCTTCGAACGACACGGCACGCATCGAGGCGTTTGGTCAGAGCCTGGCCGCCGCGGAGAACGCGTTCTCGGACGAAGCCCAACGCATCGGTCTCGGCGCGGCGTTCGCGAAGTTCGGACGGGCTGACGCCATCAATATGGGTGGTCCGAAGGACATCGGCTTCGTCCTCGGCGCCGAAGCGATCGGGCGCTCCGTGGGCGAGGGCGCGCCGACGGACCGCAGCGAAGTCGAGTGGAGCGCCGACCGCGTGCTCGTCGCTTCGAGCGGCGACCTCGGCATCACGTTCGGCCTGATCCGGTTCCACACCCCGCGCGAGGGTCAACCTCCCGCCGTCCCCTTCTTCACGATCTGGCGCCGCGACAGTCTCACGTCGCCGTGGCGCTATATCGCTGAGTAGTGGGTTCGTCCGAGCACAAGCACCGCACCAGCACCGCACCAGCACCGCACCAGCACCGCACCAGCACCCAGCACCAGCACCCAGCACAAGCACGCCGCACGCAGCACCCAGCACCCAGCACTCAGCACGGCCGCGCAGCGGCCCTTGGCACGAACATTCCAAGTCCGACTCGATTGACGCGCGGCAAACCGCTGCGCAAACAGGAGGGGGACTCAATGGTGGAGAACACGGCAGCCGGGTCGAGTGAATCACACGGCATCGTGAACCGGGTTCGCGAGCAGGCGAACTCTCAGCTCAACACGCAGAAGAACAAGGCAACCGACAGGCTCGGCAGCGTCGCGCACGCGGTGCGCGAAACGACCCAGCGGCTGCGCGATGACAACCACGACACGGTGGCGCGATACGCGGAGCAGGCGGCCGAGCAGATCGAGCGCCTCTCACAGGGCTTGAAGAACAAGGACGTCGGCGAGCTGATGAACGATGCGCAGCGGCTCGCGAGACGTCAGCCGGCCCTGTTCGTGGGCGGCGCGTTCACGCTCGGACTGCTCGGGGCGCGGTTCCTGAAGAGCTCCCAGGAGCGCAACCGCGGCTACGACTATTCGAGCGGGCGCGACTACGCGAGCGGTGGCGGATTCGCGGAACGCGAGCAGAGCGGAACACGAACGCCCACCACCAACGCGTACGGTAACCGGGTACCCTCCGCCGCCACGCACGCATCCGGCCGTCCGCGCCAGGGAACGGTCACAGAGAACCGCGATCGCGACTACCCACGGACTGAGGGGATGTAATGGCTGACAAGGTTGACAACCGGTCGATCGGTGACCTCCTCGCCGAGCTGTCGCAGGAGATGAGTCAGCTCGTGCGCAAGGAGGTCGAACTCGCGACCACCGAGATGACGGCCAAGGCCCGCAAGGCGGGCGGGCACGTCAGTGTGGCCGCGACCGGAGGGGCCCTCGCTCACGCGGGCCTTCTCGTCTTTCTGGCGGCGCTCGTGCTCGGCCTCAGCGAGATGGGCGTGGCGCCATGGCTGTCGGCGCTGATCATCAGCCTGCTGACGATCGGCATCGGATACCTGCTGGTGAATCGTGGACGTGCCGGGTTGCGCACGACCAGCGTCGCGCCCACCCGCGCGATTGAATCGTTGAAGGAGGATGCGCGATGGACGACACGACAAGGGGCGTAGGCCGGCCGGGTGCCGGAGATGAGTTCAGCGGCCGCGCTGACGAGACGACACGGAACTACGCCGGCGAGCCGCCGCGGACGGCCCCAGCCGCGACGCCGCCGCGGACGACGACGGCAACGCGCACGACCGGCTCCACGGAGCCGGCCCGCGGGAGCGACCTGGATGCCGAGACCGACCGCCGGGCCCGCGAGATCCAGGGAGAGATCGCGAGCACCCGCGCGGAGATGTCGGAAACGATCGATGCGCTGCAGGAGCGGCTGCGGCCCGGCAACATCGTCTCCGAAGCCACCGAGAGAGTGAAAACTGCGACAAGCGAAAGGGTGCGAGGCATGGCTGACAGGGCAAGCGGAACGGCACAGGGGATGATGGAGGAGGCCCGGCACAACGCGATCCCGGCGTTGATGATCGGCGCCGGCGTGGCGTGGATGCTCATCGACCGCTCACGGCATCACAGCGATCGGCATCGCGAGCGCGGATGGGCCGATTACTCGTCGCCGCGCTATGGCGCGCAGGGCACCAACTATGCCGGCAGCGAGGAGTACTACGAGGCGTCCGATCAGTACGGCGAGGACTACGGGCAGCACCGCAGCTGGACTGGCGGACGCTCCGGCGAAGGGATGTCGCGCTGGGCCCACGATGCCGGCAGCGAAGCGCGGCACACGGCACGGCGGGCGACCAACGGTCTGCAACGGATGATGAACGACAATCCGTTGCTGGTCGGCGCGGCCGCCATGCTCATCGGCGCCGCCATCGGCGCGTCGCTTCCCGAGACCGAACGGGAAAACGAGTGGATGGGCGAAACCCGCGACACCGTCCTCGACAAGGCGCAGGAGGCGGCCCAGAACGCCGTCGGCGCCGTCAAGGAAGCCACCAACGACGTCGTCGGCGACACGGTCACCAAGGTCGCCGAAAAAGTCACCGGCAGCGAAAAGAAATAGCCGCGGCGCTTTGCGCGCCGCGGCTGGTGCTGAGTGCTGGGGTGCTCGGTGCTGAGTGCCAGAGTGCCGGGTGCTGGGTGCTGGTGCCCAGTGCTCGGTGCTCGTGCTCGGTGCTGGTGCCCGGTGCTGGTGCTCGGTGCTCGGTGCTCGGTGCCCGGTGCCCGGTGCTCAGTGCTGGTGCCCAGTGCGGCTGCTCGGGTGGCTCGTGGCCGGCACCCAGCACCGCAGCAGCACTGCACCAGCACCCAGCACCCCTCGGCACCTAGCACCAGCACCGCACCAGCACCCAGCACCCCTGGGCACTCAGCACCAGCACCCCAGCACCCAGCACGAAGCCGCCGCGCGAAGCGGGGCGAAGCGTGCCGCTTCGCGCGGTGGCTTGCCGAGCACGTCCAATCTGTTCTATTGTCGCCCTCCGGTACGTGAAGCGCCCGACCCGGCGGCTGACGCACGGCCATGGACAACCCGGCTCCCCACGACGCACGGCTGTCGCGGTATCGTCTCGAGCGGCTTCTGGGCTCAGGAGGGATGGGCTCCGTACATCTGGCCTACGACCTCTCACTCGAACGGCCGGTCGCCATCAAATTCATTTCGCCGGAGAAGGCCGCGGATCAATCCGTCCGCCGGCGTCTCGTGCGCGAAGTCCGCGCGGCCGCGGCGCTCGACCATCCGAACATCTGCACGATCTACGAAGTCATCGACGAACCCGGCGGTCCTCCGTGCATCGTCATGCAGTACGTCGAGGGGGAGACGCTGGCGGCGCTGTTGCGCAACGGTCCGCTCGACGTCCGGTTCGCCTTGAACATCGCGACCGACCTCGCGTCGGCGCTGTCGGCCGCGCACAAACGCCGGATCATCCATCGCGACATCAAGCCGCAGAACATCATCGTCACGCCGGAGCGCCGGGCGAAGCTGGTCGATTTCGGGATCGCGGCGTATTACGGTGACCCGATCGGTGTCAGCGCCGACACCACCACGGCAGACCGCCTGACCCAAACCGGTGATGTGCCGGGCACACCGGCCTACATGTCTCCGGAACAGGTACACGGACGTCAGCTCGACGGACGCAGCGACCTCTTCGCGCTCGGCGCCGTGCTGTTCGAGTGCCTCACCGGCCGCCGCGCGTTCAACGGACGGAACGCCCTCGAGCTGGCCGGCCAGATCGTCTCTCACGATCCTCCTCCGGTTTCATCGCTCCGGCCGGACCTAGGCGAGGCGCACGACGAGCTGTGCCGTCGTCTGCTCGCGAAGGACCCGCGCGACCGGTTTGCGTCCGCCGACGAGCTGCTCGGCGCCTTGCAGGTGTTGTCGACGGGGACGCATCAATCGCGTCCGGCGGACGATCAGGGTCCTGCGTACTGGCGAAACCGCCGCGTGATGGCCGGCATCGCCGGGCTGCTCCTTGCGGCCGTCGCCGGGATCCTTGCCCTGCAGTGGCTTCGGGAGACACCCGCATCGCCGACCTCATCCTCACAAGCGGTCATCGCGGTCCTTCCATTCCGAAACGAGACGTCCGATCCGGCCAATGACACACTCGCCGCGGGAACGACGGAAGCCGTCGGGAGACGGCTGGCGGCGATCCGGTCGCTGAGCGTCGTTCCGTTCGAAGAAGTCCGGGAGGCGGCGCGAGACTGGCCACCGGCGGTCAAGGCAGCAAACCGCCTCCCGCAGCCTGCGGATGCGGCGGCGCTGGCGAAGATGCTGGGGGCGGCCTTCGTGGTCGAGGGGATCGTCGTCGCGGGTGATAGTGGAGCCGATGTGCTGACGACAGTCGTCCACGTGACGGGCCAGCGGAGTGGCGTGACGCGCCATCGCGTCGGCGCACGCGTGTTCGATCTGCACCGCGACATCGCGGCCGCCGTCGTGCGAGCGCTCTCAGAGCGCGGCATCGTCGTGGAGCCTCCGGAACAGGACGCGCAGCCGACGTCGAACACCGATGCGTTTGCCGAATACACGCAGGCCCGCATGTTCCTGGACCGGCCGGACGTGGCCGGCAATCTCGCGCACGCCATCAGACTCTTCGAAAGCGCGATTGCAAAGGATCCCGCGTTCGCGCTCGCACATGCCGGTCTGGCCGACGCCTACTGGGCGCAGTTTCGCGAGACACAGGATCCTTCGTGGACCACGAAGGCCATGGCCGCGAACATCGACGCGCTGGCGATCGATCCCGCCCAGCCCGAGGTACGCCTGTCACTGGCGCTCGGATACCGCGAGCAGGGAGAACTCGAGAAAGCCGCAGCGGAACTGCAGCGCGTGCTGGATCTTCAACCGGCAAACGATGCCGCCTATCGCGTGCTCTCCGACATTCGCGCGAGACAGGCCGACTGGCCGGCGGCCGAAGACTCGGCCCTGACCGCGATCTCCTTTCGTCCGAGCTATTGGCGCAACCATCATCAGCTCGGGCTCATCTACTTCAACAGCGGCGACTACGATCGTGCCGCCGCCGCATTCGGGCGGGTCGTCGAACTGCAGCCGGACAGCGCCCGTGGCTATCAGTCGCTGGGCACCGCGCTCCAGGCGGCGGGGAGGAATGACGAAGCGCTCGTGGAGTACGAGCGTGCGCTGGCGATCAGTCCTTCTCCCCGCGCGTACTCGAATGTTGGAACCCTGAGCTTCTGGCGCGGCGACTATCGGAAGGCCGCCGATGCCTACGACAAGGCGACGACACTCCTGCCGAACGATCCGGAGCTTCAATCGAATCTTGGAGACGCGCTGAGCCAGCTCGGCCAACATGCGCGTGCCGTCGCGGCGTACCGGACCGCGGCCGACCAGGTGCAGCGGCTGCTGGCGGTCAACCCGAACGATCCGCAGCGGCTCGCTGCCCTCGGTTTGTATCGGGCGAAGCTGGGCGAACGAGAGGCAGCCGCAGACGCGATCCATCGGGCGCTCTCGCTGGCGGAGACCAACGGCCAGGTGCTTTATGCGGCCGCGCTCGTCCGCGCCCTCGCCGGTGATGCCGGCGGCAGTTGTGCGGCCTTGACGAAAGCGCTCTCGCAGGGCGCCAGCGAGGAAGAAGTCCGCCATGCATTGGAGCTGCGCCCGCTGACCGCGTGCGCGGCTTACACGTCGGCCATGCAGTCGGTCAAGTGAGCAGGAGGGCAGATGGCATCGAACAACGTCGGCAAGCTCGTCGGCGGAGGTATTGCGGTCGTCGTCGGACTCTTTATCCTCTACGCGATGGTCACCCGAGGGAACGTCCAAACGACGGTCGTGGCAGACGTTCAGAACGGAAACTGTGTCGTCATTTCGAAGTTCGATGTGGAGAACGCCAAGAAGGACAAGTTCGTGGAGTGGGTGATCGACAACCGGTGCCGGCCGCCGGGCATGATTACGGTCGGAAACTTCCGCACGAACCAATCACCATCTGCCGACAACTGCCGCAATGCGACCTACGGCGGCGCCACGTGGCCGTTCCAGCAGAGTGAGGAGATCGTCCATCGCCGGAACCCGAACAAGATCACGCTCAAGATCAAGCGAAACGCCGATCTGCCAGGAGGGCACACGTACTATTTCGACATCTGTACCGGCGAGAACGCCGAACGGAAGTCCGACCCACGGCTCGTCATCGATCCGTAGTGACAGGCGGCGTGATGGCGCCCCGTAAAGGGGCGCCCTACGCCGCACCCAGCACCAGCACCAGCACCAGCACCCGCACGTCGCACGTCGCACGTCGCACGCCGCACGCCGCCGGCGCTAGAAACCGCCGCCGCCCGGAACCCGCTTCTCGGGCGCCGGCCGTGCCGGCGGCTTCGGCACCTTCGCCATCCGGTCCTGGACTTCCTTGATCGCGCGCGCCAGCTGCGGATCCGTCCCGTTGGCGAGCTGCGCGGGATCGTCGACCACCTCGATGTCCGGATCCACGCCGTGCCCTTCGGCGAACCAGGTGCCGTCGGGGCCATACATGCGGAAGGTCGGAACCGTCACGTTGCCGCCGTCCACCAGCGTCGGCGCGCCGCTGATCCCGATCAATCCACCCCACGTGCGCGTCCCGATGAGCGGGCCGAGGCCCGCCTGCCTGAAGTAGGTTGGGAACGCATCGCCGCCGGACCCGCTCCAGCCGTTGATCAGCATGACCTGCGCGCCGCGGTGCGCAACCGGCGGCCACTGCCAGCTCTCGCCGTCACGGACGGCCCAGTACGCCAGGATCGGACGGTTCAACAGCTCGATGAAGCGGTCGGGGATCTGTCCGCCGCCGTTCCAGCGCTCGTCGATGATCAGCCCTTCTTTCCGCCACTGCGCCATGAACTGCTTCACGAGTTCGTTCTGCGCGTCGACGCCGGTGCTCTGGACGTAGATGTAGCCGACCTTGCCGTTGGTTGCCTTGTCGACGATCTGGCGGCGCTCCTCGACCCACGCGCGGTAGCGCAGCTCCACCTCGCTGGTCAGCGTCTTGACCAGCACTTCGCGGGCGCCCTCCATGGCCGGCTTCGAGTTCACCGTCAGGATCACGGTCTTGTTGCCGAGCCCCTGGAAGGCGGCCCAGGGATCCCGCTTCGTGTCGATCGGGATCCCGTTCACCGCCAGGATGTACTCCCCTTCCTTCACGTCGACGCCCGGCTCGTCGAGCGGCGCGCGCACGTCGGTGTCCCACGGCCCGCCGCGGATGACCTTCTTCACGCGATACGCCGCGCCGGCGGCTGCCGAGCCGTTCGAGGGACCGGGGCCATTGGTCGTGGACGAGGCCGGGACAAGTTCCCAGTCGATCCCGAGCATGCCGACGTTTCGCGCCGGCGCGGTCTCCTTGTCGCCGCCTCCGTAATACGTGTGCGAGGCATTCAGCTCGCCGATGAACTCACCGATGATCGAGTCGACGTCCCAGCGGGTGACGGCATACTCCAGCAGCTTTCCGTAGCGCGCCTTCATGGCGGCCCACTCCACGCCGTGCATCCCTTCGTCGTAGAAGTAGTCGCGCTGGAACCGATAGACGTCCTCGAAGATCTGCTTCCACTCGGCGCGCGGATCGACCATCGACTCCATGTCGGCGGTCGCGATCGGCTTCTCGAACTTCTGCGGCGACTTGATCTCGAGGATCGCCCACTTCCCCTGGTGCACGACCAGCATCTTCTTGCCGTCGGCCGTCACCTCGAACCCGTCGGCGTCCTCGAGCACCGGCTTCTCCTGGCGCTCGGTGAAATCGAAGTAGACGATCGGGCTCTTCGTTTCTCCCGATCCGCTGCGCGGCAGGCGGCGATAGAGCAGCTTGCCGGCGATCGCGTGCAGGCCGGCGTAATTGCCTGCCGGCGGCGGCAGGACGACGGCGCGGGATTCGAAGCCGTCGAAGTCGATCTCGACCTCCTTCACGGCCGGCGTTGCCGCGTCCTTCTTCTCTTCGGGCTTCTTCTCTTCCGGCTTCTTCGTCTCGGGCTGCCCTTCATAGTCATTGCGGGCGTACAGCGGCGAGCGGACGTCCTTGCGCAGCGGCACGGCAATCAGACGCGTCGGGTTCGGATACGTCCAGCTGTTGTCGAAGCTGCCGTAGACCGGGGTGAACTCGCGGTCGGACGCATAGAACAGGTACTTCCCCTCGGGATCGAACACCGGCTGGCCGTCGTTCAGATAGCCGGTCGTCGCGCGTGTGAGTGTGCCGTTCTTCACGTCGTACAGGTAGATCGAGTTGTTCGCCTCGCCGGTCGGCCGTGCGTAGGTGATCCACCGCGAGTCGGGCGACCACTTGAAGTCGAAATTCTCCAGCCCTCCATGATTGATCCACTCCGGGCTCTCATCGATCGTCGTCGTCTTGCCCGACTCGACGTCGGTCAGGTGGATCCGCATCGCCTGGTCGATGAACACGATCTTCCTGCTGTCGGGCGACCAGTGCGGCGCGTAGCGGAATCCGGGACCGAGCGACGTCAGCTTCCGTTCGTCTCCCAGGACCTCCGCCGGGCGGACCGTCAGCTCGTACTCGCCGGTGCGATCGCTCCAGAACGCGAGCAGCTTTCCGTCCGGCGACCACCGCGGATAGCGTTCCGCCACACCCGACGAACGGCTGGCGTTGACCACGGGACCGAATTCCGCCGGCGCAGTGAACACGTCGCCTCGCGCCTGGAACAACGCCCGCTTCCCCGTTGGAGACACGCTCGCCCACTGAATGAGTGCGTCCACCTTCTCGGCGCGCGGACGCAGCGTCGTCTCGTCGGTGATCACACGCACCGGCACTTCGCGCTGCTTGCCCGAGGGGACGTCGAGGAAATACAGACGTCCGCCGGCCTGGAACACGATCCCGTCAGGACCAATCGAGGGGAACGTGATGTCGAAGTCGGTGAATTGCGTGACCTGCCGCGACGTGCCCGCCTTGACGTCGTACGCCCAGATGTTGTTGCGTTCGTTCGTGCCGCGATCCGAGACGAAATAGATGGTGTCGCCATGCCACATCGGCTGCGCGTCGTTGGCCGGATGGGACGTGATGTTCTTCGCCGTCTTCCCTGTCAGGTCGAAGAGCCAGATGTCGGGCGACCAGCCGCCCCGGTAGCGCTTCCAGTTCCGGAAGTCCTGCGCCATCGGCATGTACGCGAACTGGCGGCCATCGGGCGAGTACGTGCCGAACTCGCCATACGGGACGATCAGCTTCGCGGGAAGTCCGCCCTCGAGGCCGACGGTGTAGAACTGGTTGAAGCGCTGGCGTCCGCTTTCGCGACCCGCGGCGAACAGGACCCGCGTGCCGTCAGGCGTCCATCCGACCACCCGATCCGGCATCGGGTGATACGTCAGGCGCGTCGGCTCGCCCCCCGTGCTCGGGACGACGTAGACGTCGACGTTGCCGTCGTAGGAGGCGCTGTAGGCCACCCTGGAGCCGTCGGGTGAAAAGCGCGGAAACGACTCCTCACCGGGGGATGACGTGAGCCGGACGGCCGCGCCGCCTTCCTTGCTCACCAGCCAGATATCACCCGCGTACACGAACGCGATCTGCGACTTCGAGACGGCCGGGTACCGCAGCATCCGGGCATCGATCTGCGCAAAGGCCACAGCCGGGACCGTAGCGACAGCGGCGAGGCAGAGGGCAAGGCGAACGAGCTTGTAGGACATCTGAACTCCAGGGAAAGTTCGAGAAACGCACTATTTTATCGTCGGATCTGTCGGCGTCGCGAGCTGCCACGAACGGTGTGACGAACGGCGTATTGTCGAGTCGGGCGAAGGTGCTATCGTTCACCGGATGAGGCTCACGATTCGCGTATCCGTTGCGCTCATTGGGCTCCTGACACTCCCGCCGGCCACCGCTGCGCAGACGACTGCCCGCCCGTTCGGCACGCTCCAGGAACAGGCGGCCATGCAGCAGGCGTGGCTCGAGAAGCGGCTCGACACCTTCCTCGCGCCGCTCATGCGCAAGCATGAGATCGACATGTGGGTCATCCCCATGCGCGAGTACGCCGAGGATCCTGTCTTCAAGGCGATCACCGCGCCCGAGACGTTCGCCGCGCGGCGCCGGACCATCTACGTGTTCTTCGATACGTGCGCAGCGACATCGGCTCCCCCGGCCTCGTCCTGCATCGAGCGGATTGCGCTCGGCGGCACCAGCCAGGGCGGCGTCTTCGAAGCCCGGCGGTCCACACAGGCGGCAGCCGGCAACATCGGACGCGGCCAGCAGGCCGAACTCTGGGGAGACGAACAGTGGCAAGTATTGAAGGCGGTCATCGAGGAGCGCAGTCCGCGCGTGATCGGCATCAACCGCTCCACGGTCTTCGCCTTCTCCGACGGCCTCACGAGCGGCGAACTCCAGGGGATGAGCGCGGCGCTCGGTGACACGTGGACGTCGAAGTTCCGGAACGCCGAAGGCCTGCCGCTCGACCTGATCGCCTCGCGGCTGCCCGAAGAAGAAGCGTTCTTCGAGAAGATGAACGAGCTGGTGTGGTCGCTGACGCAGGAGATGTTCTCGTCGAAGACGATCACACCCGGCAAGACACGCACGAGCGATCTCGTCTGGTGGTGGCGTCAGCGTGTCAACGACCTCGGGCTCGGCACCTGGTTTCAGCCGAGCGTGAGCGTGCAGCGGCAGGGAAAGACAGGCTCCGACATCGGCAACGACCCGGTCATCGAACGCGGCGACGTCCTCCACTGCGACGTCGGCATCACCGTCGCGCGCCTCAACACCGACACGCAGCACAACGCGTACGTGCTGCGTCCCGGCGAAACCGACGCCCCCGCGGGGCTGAAGCGCGCGCTTGCCAACGCCAACGCGCTCCAGGACATCGTCGTCAGCGAACTCCGTCCCGGCAGAACCGGCAACGAGATCCTGGCTTCGTCACTCGCGCGCATGAAGGAGAAAGGGATCAACGGAACGGTCTACTCCCATCCCGTGGGTCTCCACGGTCATGGCGCGGGTCCGCTGATCGGGTTGTGGGACTACCAGGACGGCGTCCCCGGCCGCGGCGACGCGAAGGTGATCCCCAGCATGTGGTACTCGATCGAACTCCAGGCCACGACCCCGGTCCCCGAGTGGAACAACCAACCCGTCCGCATGGCGCAGGAAGAGGACGTGATCATCGACGCCGCCGGCAAGGTGCGCTGGGCTAAGGGGCGACAGGATTCGTTGTTCCTGGTGAAGTAGGCGGCAGCGGGGTTTGCCGACCGCTGTTGCTCGGGCCGACGCTGGGTCAATGACGAATTACGAATGACGAATGACGAATGACGAATGGCGAAGGTCGACTTCGGCATTCGGCATTCGGCATTGACGGCCGGCGCGGCCGGGCACGTGCCTTCGGTCAACCCCTCCTGCGGGCGCGGGCCGCGATCACTCGTAGTACTTCTTGTACATCCCTCGCCGGAACAGCCAGCCTCCCAGCGGACCCAGCCAGCCGAGTACGTGGTACATGTAGCCGAGGTCCATCAGTTCGATCAGGTTCCCATCGAGGTCGCGGCAGAAGAAGAAGGAGTGGCCGCGCGGGGAGCGTTCGGGGCGGCTGACACACTCGACCCCTTTCGACTGCAGGTAGTCGTACCACTTCTGCAGGTTGCGCACGTTGAACGAGATGTGCGTGAGGCCGACGCGGTTCCAGGGGATGGTGACCGCCGGCTGCTTCGGTTCGAAGTGGAAAATCTCGAGCACGGCGCCGCCGGGCACGCGGATCCAGCCGATCTTGCAGCTCGGGGCCTCCCCTTCCACCCCGAAGAACGCTTTCACCCGTTCGGGCGGCGTATCGGCGACGCCGACGAGCGGGCAGCCGAAGATCTCCCAGTAGAACTTCACGAACGTGTTGAAATCCGACACGGTGATGCCCGTGTGGCTGAAGGACCTGACGTTCATACGAATTCTTGTTCCAATCGACCGATCGACCGATCGGCCGGCCGCCCGATCTTCAGTTCGGTGTCCTTGATGTGGTCGGCGACCCTCAACGCCTGCGCGATGATCGTGAGGCCGGGATTCACGGCCGCCGATGACGGGAAGAAGGAGGCGTCGACGACAAAGAGGTTCTCGACGTCGTGCGCGCGGCAATAGGGATCCAGCACCGACCGCGCGGGATCGGTGCCGAACACCAGCGTACCGCACTGGTGCGTCGTGTTGCGCGCGCCGTGCGAATGGGTCATGACGATTGGGAACCCGAGGCGACGGAGGATGCGCTTGGTCTCTTTCACGAGCCGCCGGTGCGCCCGCAGGTTGTTCGGCGAGTAGAACAGCTGGATGCGGCCGTCAGGCGTGAGCGCGATGCGGTTCTCCTCCGCCGGCAAATCCTCCGACATCACCAGCCAGTCCACGCCCCTCGCCACCCACCAGTCGTACGCCTCGACCGGGATCCACGGCACGACGGTCTGCGCCATGACGCCGTGGGTGCGTCCCTGCGACTGGATCGATCCGAGCGGGTAGTCCGTCTTCCGTCCGCGCAGGTAGTAGTCGTTCACCGCCACGGTCTTCTGGAAGACGGTGGAGTTCCGCTTCAGCGGATGGAACCCCTGCATCATCGTGGCGAGATGGGCCATGTAGCGCTTGCCGGCCAGCCCCGAAGAATTCGCCAGGCCGTTCGGATGCTTGTCGTTTGCCGATCGCAGCAGCAGCGCCGCCGAATTGATGGCCCCCGCCGAAAGGACGAACAGCGGCGCCGATGCGCGCACCACCGCGCCGTCCCGTTCGATCTCCGCCTCCACGACCCGTCGTCCTGAAGGATCGGTCTTCAGCCGGCGGACGCAGGCCTTCGTCCAGAGGTGCACGCGCCCGGCGCCTTCCCGCATCGCGGGACGGATACAGACGACGTCCGCTTCGCTCTTCGCGTGGACGCGGCAGGCGAAGGAGTTGCAGGTGTTGCACAACTGACAGCCGTCCGCCTGGCCGGGCCGCTGGATCCCGAGCGGAAGCGGCGAGGGATGCAGCCCGAACTCCCGCAGCCGGCGGACGATGGCCTCCATGCCGTCCGAATGCGGGATGCTGTCGTGCGGAAACGGGCCGCGCGGCGGTTCGGTCGGGTCGACCCCGTGGCGGCCGCGCACGTGATAGAGGCGCTCCGCGCGATCGTAATAGGGCGCGAGCGTGTCGTAGTCGATCGGCCACGCCGGCGACACGCCTTCCATGTGCTCGATCGCCTGGAAGTCTTCGCGGCGCAGCCGGTACAGCACCGCGCCCCAGAACTTCGTGTTGCCGCCGACGTTGTAATGTGTGTACGGACGGAACGGGCGGCCGCGTTCGTCGACCCACGTCTCGCGCGTCTGATACCGCAGGTGCTTCCAGACGGCCTCGGGGTCCCAGTTCTCGGCTTCCTGCGGCACGAAATCCCCGCGCTCGACGATCAGGATCTTCGCGCCGGTGCCCGCCAGCGCGCGGGCCATGGTGCCGCCGCCTGCGCCGCTGCCGATGATGATGATGTCGTAGTGGTGGCTCACACCGTAGGAAATGATACCTGCCCAGCGGGTACCATTGAAGGGTGAGTCCCCGAGCCCCAGATCCGCGGCGTCGCTGGACGCTGTCGCAAGTGCTCGCGCCCTATGTCGGCGAGCGCACCCGCACGAGGGGCTACAGCTACTTCGTCACCGCCGCCGTGACGATCCTCCACAGCACCGCCGAGACGGTGACGGCCGAAGTCCGCGGCGGAGACCTCTACGAAGTAAGCATCATGCGCGAGGATGCGGGGTTCGTCGCCGGCTGCGAGTGCCCGTTCTTTCTCGACCGCGTGGACATCTGCAAACACATCTGGGCGACGGTGCTGGCGGCTGATGCGGAAGGTCTCCTCCCGCCTGACAGCCCGGAGTCATGGCTCGACGTCATCGATCCGGACGCCTGGCAGCCACCCGGGATCGGACACAACAAGGTGGCACGGCAACCGTCGTGGGAGCGCTTTCTCGACGGCGTGCTCCACCAGATCACGTCCGACGATACCGCCGTCCCGGCGAGCCGCTACGTCAAGGGGGAGCTGCTCTACGTCATCGACCGGCAGCTGACGCTCCAGGGACACGGCGTCGCCATCGGCGTGCTGTGGCGGCAACGGAAGAAGAACGGCGAGTGGGGCAAGCCGCAGCCCGCCGGGCTCACCGCCGGTGAGATCGCCCAGCTTCCGGATCCGGCCGATCGCGAGATCCTGGCGACGCTCATGGGGGCCGCGGATCCTTACGCAGGCACCTACACGACCGTCTACGCGCGCGCCTCCTTTCGGCTGACGGAACCGATCGTCGATCGCGCGCTCGCGCTGCTCGCGGCGAGCCGGCGCCTCTTTCTTCGCGAGGGGGACCGGGGCTACGACGAACTACGGCCGGTTGCCGCCGATGACGATACGCCGTGGATCTTTCGGCTGGCGCTCACCGAAACGACGGAGCGCCTCCGGCAGCTTTCCGGCTATCTGCAGCGCGACGGGGACCGGATGGACGTTCGCGAGCCGAGCCTCGTGCTGGCGAGCGGCTATCTCATCGCCCGCGGCAAGCTGTCGCGCCTCGAGCACGGCGGCGCCTTCGCGTGGCTCGCCGAACTACGGCGCCAGGACCATCCGCCGGCGTTTCCGCCCGATGCGGCGCCGCGCCTCGTCGAAACGCTCGCGCGGGGCCGTGTCGATCCGCAGATTCTTCCCGCCGACCTCCGCTACGACGTCGTCGAACCGACACCGCGGCCGCGCGTCCGCGTGCAGCGGTCCAACGCGCCGCCGCGATACCCGGGCGAACACGAGTTGAGCGCGGTCGTGGAGTTCGATTACGACGGGACGATCGTTCCGGGCGATGACCGTTCGTCGGCGTACGATGCCGAACGCCGCCGCATGGTCCGCCGCAACGTGCCGGCCGAACGCGAGGCGATCGCCCGTCTGCAAAGTCTCGGCTTCCGTCGTCCGTACCGGGACGCGCGGTACTCCGCCGATTTCACCGTGGCGGTGGCGCAGTTCGGGCGAGCCGTGCGCACCCTGGTCGCCGAGGACTGGCACGTCGAAGCCGAAGGGGCCGCGTTCCGGGTGGCGAGAGACATGCGCGTCCAGGTGCGGAGCGGGATCGACTGGTTCGAGCTGCACGGCGACCTGGATTTCGGCGATGGCCGCTCGGTCCCGCTCACCAACGTCCTCGCGGCGTTGAAGCGCGGCGAAGGCACCGTTCTGCTCGACGACGGCACGCGCGGCATGGTGCCAGAGGACTGGCTGCGTCGGTACGTGCGAATCGCTGGATTCGGGGAGGTCGAAGCGGATCACGTGCGATATCGTCCGTCGCAGGCGGCCCTGCTCGACGCGCTGCTCGAGGCGCAGCCGCACGTCGATGTGGACGAGGCGTTCGCCCGCGCGCGCGACGCGATGGCGTCGTTCCGAGGGGTGCGGCAGGTCGGGGTCCCGAAAGGATTCAGAGGGACGCTCCGCGACTACCAGCTCGAGGCGCTCGCCTGGTTCGAGTTCCTGCGGACGTTCGGCTTCGGCGGCTGCCTCGCCGACGACATGGGTCTGGGCAAGACCGTCATGGTGCTGGCCCTCCTCGAGTCGCGGCGTGGGCAGAGCGAGGATCATCGTCCGTCGGTCGCGGTCGTGCCGCGGTCGCTCGTCTTCAACTGGATCTCGGAAGCGAGGCGGTTCGCGCCGGAGCTGAGAGTCCTGGATTACTCGGGGCCCGACCGTGCCGACAAGCCGATCGCAGAGTACGACCTGGTCATCACGACCTACGGCACCCTCCGCCGCGACGCTCCGCTGCTCGCCGAGTACGAATTCGACTACGTCATCCTCGACGAGGCGCAGGCGATCAAGAACGCGCAGACGGTGTCGGCGAAGGCGGTCCGCCTGCTGAAAGGACGCCATCGCCTGGCGCTGAGCGGCACGCCGGTCGAGAACCACATCGGCGAACTGTGGAGCCTGTTCGAGTTCCTCAATCCCGGCCTGCTCGGCACGTCGAACGCGTTCAAGCGCGCCTCGCTGATCCAGAAACGGGATGGCGGCGAGGACCTCGCGCTCGTCTCACGTGCGCTCAAGCCGCTGATCCTGAGGCGGACCAAGGAACAGGTCGCCCCCGAGCTGCCGTCCCGCACGGAGCAGACGATCTACTGCGACCTGGATGACGCGCAGCGCCAGGTGTACAACCAGCTGCGGAATGCCTACCGTCTCAGCCTGCTGAAACGGGTCGAGCAGGACGGCCTCTCGAAATCGAAGATGCACGTGCTCGAGGCGCTGCTGCGCCTGCGCCAGGCCGCCAGCCACGTTGGGCTGGTCGACAGGCACCGCGTGGACGCCCCGTCGGCGAAGTTCGACGTGCTGATCCCGCGCCTGCTGGAAATCATCGAGGAGGGGCACAAGGCGCTCGTCTTCTCGCAGTTCACCGAGCTGCTCGGGCTGCTCCGCACGCGGCTGCACGACACGAAGGTTACCTACGAATATCTGGACGGCAAGACTCGCGACCGCGCCGCACGCGTCGAGCGGTTTTCGACTGATCCGGCCTGCAGGGTGTTTCTGATCAGCCTCAAGGCCGGGGGCGTCGGCCTGAACCTCACGGCCGCCGAGTACGTGTTCCTGCTCGACCCGTGGTGGAACCCCGCCGCCGAAGCGCAGGCGATCGATCGC
This sequence comes from Vicinamibacterales bacterium, assembly GCA_036401215.1. Taxonomy (GTDB): domain Bacteria; phylum Acidobacteriota; class Vicinamibacteria; order Vicinamibacterales; family 2-12-FULL-66-21; genus JACDCA01. The sequence continues at coordinate 22,540 of DASWVN010000316.1, forward strand.
GCCCACCGCATCGGCCAGTCACGGCACGTCTTCGCCTACCGCCTGATCGCGAAGGACACCGTCGAGGAAAAAGTCGCGCAGCTCCAGCAGTCGAAGCGCCAGCTTGCGGATGCGATCCTCAGTGCGGATCCGGGGCTGATACGGAATTTGAAGCCTGAGGATCTGGAATTGCTACTGTCTTAGTCGGCCTTCGACCGGGGGCCTGGGGAGTTCAGAAACTATGAACTATGAACTCCGAACTACGAACTAGGAACCTGGAACTGTGGTGTTCGGAGTTCCAGAGTTCGTAGTTCGGAGTTTCGGAGTTTCGGAGTTCGGAGTTCGGAGTTCGGAGTTTTCACGCGCCTGATCCGCTTGCCCCCGTGTCACTGCTGCGAATCAGCTCAACTCCGGAACTCGGACGCGGCGGCGGCTTCACGCGCCGACGGCTTTCAAGGGCACTACGAACACGAAGAACACGACGACCACGAAGGCAGAACACGAACAAACCT
>DASWVN010000317.1:0-18738 GCA_036401215.1 Vicinamibacterales bacterium
ACCTTGAATTTTGAATTTCGTGATTTCTCGTGCCAACCAGCAGCGCAGTTGTTGGCACGAGAAATCACGAAATTCAAAATTCAAGGTCTGACCCCTGGGTTTTGCGCCAGCAGCAGGTACAGGACGGCGGAGACGCCGAAGCCGACGAACCAGGCGTAGTCGTAGAGGACGCGCAGGGACGGCAGCACGAGACCGACGAGCGCGAGGCCGATGCCGGCCGCGAGCGCGATCATCGCCGGCCAGTGGACGAGCGGATACTCGCCGCCATCGACGTAGAGATCGTGGACGTTGAGCCGCTGCCGTCGCACCACCCAGTAATCGACGATCAGGATCGCGGCAACCGGGCCGAGCAGCCCCGAGTAGCCCACCAGCCACCCGAAAATGTAGGCCTGGAAATCCGACAGCAGCTTCCACGGCATCATGACGATGCCGATGATCCCGGTGATCAGTCCGCCGCTGACGAACGAGATCCGGCGGGGCAGCAGGTTCGCGAACGCGTTCGCAGGCGGAACGACGTTGGCGGCGATGTTCGTGGTCAGCGTCGCGATCGCGAGCGCGAACACCGAGAGCAGCACCACGAACGGATTGCCGAACCTGCCGAGCAGGACGACGGGATCCCAGATCGCTTCGCCGAAGATCAGTACGCTCGCCGACGCCACCGCCACGCCGATGAACGAAAACAGCGCCATCGTCGGGGGCAGGCCGATCGCCTGGCCGAGCGCCTGCGCGCGCTGCGTCTTCGCATAGCGCGTGAAGTCGGGGATGCTGATCGAGAGCGTCGCCCAGTAGCCGATCATCCCGGTCAGGCTCGGCACGAAGAACCGCCAGAATTCACCCTGGCTCCGGAACCGCGACGGCTGCGTGAAGATCGGTCCGAAGCCTCCGACTCGCACGACCGCCCACGCCAGCAGCGCGATGCCGAGCGCCAGCAGCACGGGCGCCGCCCACGCCTCGAAGAACCGGATCGATTCCGTCCCCTTGACGATGAAGTAGATGTTCATCCCCCAGAAGAGCGCGAAACTGATCCACACGTGCGCCGGCAGCGCGTTCCAGAAGGGGAGCGCGATCCCGAGCAGCGTGTCGAGCGCCGCGCCGCCGATCCACGTCTGGATCCCGAACCACCCGCACGCCACGCCCGCGCGGAGCAGCGCGGGGACGTGCGATCCCGCCAGGCCGAACGACGCGCGCGCGAGAACCGGGAAGGGGATGCCGTACTTCGTCCCCGCGTGGCCGGTGAGCATCATCGGCACCAGCACGATCGCATTGCCGAGCGTGATCGTGAAGACCGCCTGCCACCAGCTCATGCCGCCGGCGACGAGACCCGCGGCCAGCATGTAGGTCGGGATGCAGACCGCCATGCCGATCCACAACGCCGCGATCTCATAGGTGCCCCACGTGCGGGCCGGATCGGGGACCGGCGCGAGATCCGGGTTGTATCGGGCGCTGGCCGAGATCGCGGACGATTCGGTGCCGGTCATGGCAGCGCATTGTATAATCGCCGCCCTTCGTCAACAGACTTTCTTTCGGCCCTGCCGGGGAGGAACCATGCGGGTCTCACGTCGTGTTCTTGCGGCGATCGTCGCGCTGGTCATCGGGTGTGCGCCCGGAATTGCCTCCGCAGAGCAGCAGTCCGCGGCCCCATCCGCAGCGGCGCTCGATTCCCGCCTCCCGCTCGATCCCTCGATTACAGCGGGACGGTTCTCGAACGGCCTTCGCTACTTCATCCGCACGACGAAAAGACCGGAGAAGCGGGCCGAACTGCGACTCGTCGTCGATGTCGGCTCGATCGTCGAGGCGGACGACCAGCTCGGCCTCGCGCACTTCGTCGAGCACATGGCCTTCAACGGGACGAAGCACTTCCCGAAACAGGAGACCGTCGCGTTTCTCGAGTCGCTCGGCATGCGCTTCGGGCCGAGCATCAATGCCTCGACCAGCTTCGACGAGACCGTCTACATGCTGCAGGTCCCGACCGAGCAGCCGGACGTGCTCGATCGCGCGTTCCTGATCCTCGAGGACTGGGCGCACGGGCTCGCGTTCGATCCGGCCGAGATCGACAAGGAACGCGGCGTCATCAAGGAGGAGTGGCGCATTCGCCGCGGCGCCGGCGCCCGCATGCAGGACACGCAGCTGCCGGTGCTGCTGAAAGGATCGCGGTACGCCGAGCGCATCCCGATCGGGACGGTGGACGTCATCAACAACTTCGAGCACGAGCGGCTGATCCAGTTCTACAAGGACTGGTATCGGCCGGACCTGATGACCGTCGTCGCGGTCGGTGATTTCGATCCGGCTGCGGTCGAGACGATGATCAAGGCGCATTTCGAGGGGATCCCGCCGGCGAAAGGGGCGCAGGCGCGTCCGTCGTATCCGGTTCCGGATCACCCCGGCACGCTCTACGCGATCGCGACGGATCCCGAGGCGACGAACGCGAACATCACCGTTTACAGCAAGATCGCGGCTCGTGATCCGCGCACCGTCGGCGCCTACCGCCAGCAGATCGTCGAACGGCTGTTCTCGGCGATCCTCGGCGCGCGCTTCTCCGAGCTGGCGACCCGGCCGGAGGCGCCGTTTGTCGGCGCCGGCGGATCACGCAGCGGGTTCCTTGGCGACAAGGACGTGTCGACCCTGAGCGCGCTCGTGAAGGGGGATGCCATCGGCGAGACGCTCGGCGTGCTGTTCACCGAGGCGGAGCGCGTGGCGCGATTTGGTTTCACGTCCGGGGAACTGGAACGCGTGAAAGTCAACGTGATGACCGGCATCGACCGGGCGTTGAGGGAGAAGGAGAACACGCCCGCCGCGTCGATCGCCAACGAACTGGTTCGCCACGTGACGATCGATGAACCGGTGCCGGGGATCGAATACGAACACGCGTTGTACACCCGCTTCGTCCCGGCGATCACGCTCGACGAAGTGAACGCGCTGGCGAAGAACTGGGTGCCGGACGGCAACCGCGTGATCACTGTGAGCGCGCCGCAGAAGGCGGATTTCAAGGTGCCGGGCGAGACGCAGCTTGCCGGGATCGCGGCAGCCGCGATTGCCAGCAAGGAGATCACCGCCTACGTGGACAAAGTCGACGAGGCGCCGCTCCTCGATCCGCTACCTTCCCCGGGCGCCGTCGTCAAGACATCCACGCGCGCCGAATACGGGATCACCGAGTGGCAGCTGGCCAACGGCGTGAAGGTCGTGCTCAAGCCGACGACGTTCCGCGAGGACGAGATCCTGTTTCGCGCGTCCAGCTACGGCGGAACGTCGCTGGCGCCCGACTCGGAATACGTTCCGGCGAGCAGCGCGACCGCCGTGGTCAGCATCGGCGGACTCGGAAGCCTGAGCACGATCGACCTGCGCAAGAAGCTGACCGGGAAGACGGCGTCCGCCAACGCATCGATCGGCGCGTACGAAGAGGTCGTCAGCGGGTCGTCGTCGAAGAAGGATCTCGAGACGCTGTTCCAGATGATCTACCTGCGGTTCACGCAGCCGCGGGCCGATCCGACGGCGTTCAACGTCCTGCAGGGGAACATGAAGACCTCGCTCCCGCAGCAGCGATCCAACCCCGCGTTCCTCTTCAGCGAGGCGCTCACGTCGGCGCTGCGCGGCGACCATCCGCGGACGCGTCCGATCACGCTCGAGACGGTCGCGCAGATGGATCTGGAGAAGTCGATGGCGTTCTACAAGGACCGTTTTGCCGACGCCGGCGACTTCACGTTCGTCTTCGTCGGCAGCTTCGATCCGGCCGAGATGAAGCCGCTCGTCGAACGCTATCTCGGTTCGTTGCCGTCGGCCGGGCGCAAGGAGTCGTGGAAAGACACCGGGATCCGCTACTCGACGGGCGTGGTCGAACGGCGCGTCGAGAAGGGCGTCGAACCGCAGAGCCGCGCCGCGATCGTCTTCACCGGTGTGTTCGAGCACGACCAGGCGTCGCGGATCGCGATCCGCGCGATGGGCGAAGTGCTCCAGACCCGGCTGCACGAAGCGCTGCGCGAGGATCTCGGCGGCACCTACGGCGTCACCGCAGGCGCCAGTTACTCCCAGATCCCGGTCAAGGAGTACGCGGTCAGCATCAGTTTCAGCTGCGATCCCGCGCGCACCGACGAACTCGTCAAGGCCGCGATGCAGCAGGTCGAACTACTGAAGACGAACGGTCCGACGGCGAAGGAAGTCGAGGATACCCGCGCCAAGCTGCTGCGCGACTTCGAAACCAGCTCGAAGCAGAACGGCTACTGGATGACACAGCTGTCGCTCCGCTATCAGTCAGGCGAGCCGATCGACTCGCTCTTCGAGATGCCCGAGTTGTACAAGGGGATCACGGCGAAGATGATCCACGACGCCGCGAAGCGGTACCTTAATCCGAAGAACCAGGTGACCGTCACGCTCTTTCCTGAGAAGAAGTCGTAGAGCAACGGCCTTCGGCCGGGGTTCCAGAGGGGTTCTGGAGGGTTCCAGTAGGTTCCAGGGGTTCTGGAGGGTTCCAGGTAGTTCCAGACGGTTCCTGGTTCTGAGGGGCGCGGCTGAAGCCGCGCCATACGTTCACTCGCGGCGAGGAACCCGGAACCTACTGGAACCCACTGGAACCCTCGAGAACCCCTGGAACCCTCTGGAACCCCGGCCGAAGGCCGTTCCGCCCGCTATAGACCTGCCGGCGCTTGACTTGGACCCCGCTTCAGCAATCTACCCGCGCCCTTGCGGCCGACGAACGTGTCGCCGTCGATGACGACGTCACCCCCACAGATGACCGTGGACGGTGACCCCTGCACGGTGCGGCCTTCGTATGGGTTGTAGTCCACCTTCATGTGCAGCGTCTTCGCGCTCAGCGTCGCGGGTCGATTCGGATCGAAGATGACGATGTCGGCGTCGCTGCCGACCGCGATCGTGCCCTTGCGCGGGAACAGGCCGAACATCCTCGCCGGCGTCGTCGAACACAGCTCGACGAAGCGGTTCATCGAGATCCGTCCAGGACGGACGCCGCCGTCGTGGACGAGCGTCAGCCGCGTCTCGATCCCCGGTGCGCCGTTCGGGATCCTGCTGAAGTCGTCCTTGCCGAGGATCTTCTGGTCCGCCATGCAGAAGGGACAGTGGTCGGTCGAGATCACCTGGAGGTCGTTCTTCGCGAGCCCTTTCCACAGCACGTCCTGATGCCACTTGTCACGCAGCGGCGGTGACATGACGTACTTCGCGCCGTCGAAGCCGGGCTCCTCGTAATTGTCGTAGGACAGGAATAAATACTGCGGACAGGTTTCCGCGTACGCCGGCAGCCCCATGTCGCGCGCCTGCTTCACCTTCTCGAGCGCGTGTGCAGCCGACAGATGGACGATGTAGATCGGGACGCCGGCCATCTCCGCCAGCGCAATCGCCCGGCCGGTCGCTTCACCTTCGGCCGTCGGCGGACGAGTGAGTGCGTGGTACTTCGGCGCCGTCTCTCCCTTGCGCAGCGCCTCCTTTACCAGCTCGTCGATCACGCCGCCGTTCTCGGCGTGCATGCAGACGAGGCCGCCGTTCTCGCCCGTCCGCCGCAGCGCCCGGAAGATCGTCGCGTCATCGACCATGAACACGCCGGGATACGCCATGAACAGCTTGAAGCTGGTGATCCCCTCGTCGCGGACCATGGTGTCCATTTCGCCGAGGCCCGCGTCTTCAAGCTCGGTGACGATCATGTGGAAGCCGTAGTCGATGACGGCCTTGCCGTCCGCCCGCTTCCGCCAGTCATCGAGCGCATGTCTCATCGTCTGGCCGCGATACTGGATCGCGAAGTCGACGATGCTGGTCGTGCCGCCGAATGCGGCGGCGATCGTCCCGGACTCGAAATCGTCGGCGGACGTCGTCCCGCCGAACGGCATGTTGAGGTGGGTGTGGACGTCGATGCCTCCCGGAATGACGTACTTCCCGGAGGCATCGATCGTGCGGTCCGCCTGGAACCGGTGGGCCGGCAGGTTTCTGCCGATCACCTTGATCGTGCCCTCATCGCAGTACACGTCGGCGACGTAGTCGTCGGTGGAGGTGACGATGCGGCCGTTGGTGATCAGCAGCGACACGTCAGACCTCGGCCCGGGTGCTGGCTTCGGCGGATGTCGGATCGAAGATGTTCCGGATCTCGGAGATGCGGTTGGCCGGGAAGCCGCCGCGCGTCGCATGCTCACGGATCATCTCTTCATTGGGCGCGATGTACACACAGTAGATCGTGTCGCCGGTCACGTAGCTGTGCACCCACTGGATGCGGGGGCCCATCGCGTTCAGCACTTCGTTCGATTTCTGAGCGGCGCCGCGGAGCTGCTCAGGCCCCCAGCTTCCACAGCCAGGAATTTCCCGTTCGATGACGTACTTGGGCATCGTTCACTCCTAGTAGAGATTGCCGGTGCGTCTGCCACCGGTGTAATCGACATAGACGACCTTCAGTTCGGTGTAGAAATCGATCGCGACGCGACCCATTTCCCTCAGCCCCACCCCGGTGGCTTTCATCCCCCCGAACGGGATGTGCGCCTCGCCGCCGACGGTCGGCGAGTTGACGTGGATGATACCGGCCTCGAGGTCGTCGACGAACCGGAACATTGCCGCCACGTCGTTTGTGTAGATGGACGCCGACAGCCCGAACTTCACGCCGTTGGCGATGCGCAGCGCCGACTTGGGGTCCGGCGCGCGAATGACCCCGAGCACGGGACCGAAGATCTCCTCCTGCGCAATGCGCATGTTCGGGTCGACGTCGTCGAAAATCGTCGGGCTGACGAAGTAGCCGCGCTCCAGCCCGCCTGCCGTGACGCGTTCGCCCCCGCGCACCAGCGTCGCGCCTTCCTGCTTTCCGATCCCGACGTACTCGAGCACCGTGTCGAGCTGCTTGTCGTCCACCGACGGGCCGATGTTGGTGGACGGATCGAGGCCGTTGCCGACGACGAGTGACGCCGCTCGCGCTTCGAGCCGCTGGACGAACTCGTTGGCAATGGACTCTTCGACGACCGCGCGGCTCGTGGCCGTGCAGCGCTGGCCGGTCGAACCGAACGCGCCCTGGATCGTGCTCTCGACCGCGAGGTCCAGGTCGGCATCCCCGAGGATCACGATCGGGTTCTTGCCGCCCATCTCGCACTGGCACTTGATGCCGCGAGCCGCCGCCGCAGAGTAGATGCCGACGCCGACGTCGTTGGAGCCTGTGAACGAGACGGCCTGGATCGCGGGATGCCGGACGATCGTGTCGCCGACCTCGCGTCCGCCGCCGTAGACGAGGTTCAGGACGCCCGGCGGGAGGCCGCACTCGTCGAAGATCTCGACGATCAACGCCGCCGTGAGCGGTGTGAGGCTGGCCGGTTTGAAGACGACCGTGTTCCCCGACACGAGTGCCGGCGCGATCTTCCAGATCGGAATCGCCACGGGGAAGTTCCACGGCGTGATGATCGCGACGGGCCCGACCGGCTGCTTGAGCGTGTAGCAGAAGTTGTTCGTCAGCTCCGATGGGATCGTCTCGCCCGTGATGCGCCGTGCTTCTCCGGCGAAGAACTCGACGACGTTGATCGCGCGCTGGATCTCGCCGCGCGATTCGGCGAGCGTCTTGCCTTCTTCCCGTGTCAGCGCTTCGGCAAGCTCCTGCCGGCGCTCCTCCATCCGGCGCTGGACCTTGTAGAGGATCTGGCCGCGAACCGGCGCGGGCGTCTTGCGCCAGCGTTCGAACGCCTTCGCAGCCGCCTCGCAGGCCTCGGCCGCTTCCTCTGCTGTCGATGATGGTGCCTCGGCGACGACCTCGGATGTGTCGGCAGGATTCAGATCCTGAACCCGTCGTCCGCTCTTCGAATCGGTCCACTGGCCGTTGACGAAGTTGCTGAGTGTGCGCACTGCGAACGGGAACGTATGCGCTTCCGCGCGACCTGTCAAGCCGCGGAGTGCTAAGATGCGCTCTTTCAGGAGGAATTCCATGGGCGCCGACCTTTCGGTCACGTTTACCGGCCTCCGATTCGCAAATCCCTTCCTGCTCTCCTCGGCCCCTCCCACCGAGTCCGACAGCAACATCATGCGGGCGTTCGACGCCGGCTGGGGTGGAGTCGTCACGAAGACGATCGGCCTGCACCCGGTCACCAACGTCGCAGGGCCCAAGACGAAGTTCATGCGGACCGATCCCGAGACGACGTGCATCTCGATGCAGAAGCGGCCGGGCTCGGCGCTCCACTCGTCGTGGAACTGGGAGCTGATCTCCGACAAGACGATCGACTGGTGGCTGCCCAGAATCTCGCGCATCAAGCAGGCGCACCCCGACCGGATCCTCGTCGCATCGATCATGGCCGGATCCGGCAGCGAGAAGGAACTGCGCCACTGGCAGGAGCTGGCGGAAGGCTGCCAGGATGCGGGCGCCGATGCGTTCGAGCTGAACCTTTCCTGTCCGCACATGGACCGGCAGGACATGGGATCCAACGTCGGCAAGGACGCCGGCCTCATCTCGGTTGTCACGCAGGTCGTGAAGGAGGTCGCGAAGGTGCCGGTCTGGTGCAAGCTGACGCCGTCGACGACGGATATTGCTGCCGAGGCGCACGCATCGTTCAACGCCGGCGCCGACGCGATCGTGTCGTCCAACACGTTTCCCTCGCTGCCTCCAATCGATCCGCAGACGCTCGAGTTCGAAGTCAACGTCGATGGCTTCGTGTCGAGCGGGGGGCTCGGCGGCCCCGCGATCCTGCCGCTCTCACTCGCGAAGATGGCGCAGATGACGCAGGTATTCCCTGACCGGGCGTTCTCAGGGATCGGCGGGATCTCCGACTTCTCGCATGCGCTCAGCTTCTTCCTGCTGGGATGCGGCACGGTGCAGGTCTGCACGGCCGCGATGCTCGATCACGCGATCGGGCCGAACGTGATCAAGCGGCTGAACGAAGGCCTCGCCGCATTCCTGGAAGCCAACGCCGATCGCGGCTGGAGGTCAGTCGAAGATTTCCGGGGGTTGCGGCGAGATCGCGTCGTGCAGCACTCGAAGATCCGACGGCCCGACGGCAAGGAGTATTTCGGGGGGCAGGAGGCGCCTGAGGGATACGCGTCACCAGAAGTCAGAGCGTGACGCCCATCAATGCTGAATGCTGCGGAGGCTGCGCGGTGTCAATGCTGAATGCTGAATTATTCAGCATTCGACATTGACTGCGTCAGATCCGGAGCATTCAGCATTGATACCGACAGGTTACCTGACAGTCCACAAGTACACGTTCCGCCCCTCCACCTGGATGGTCTTGTCGGGCGGCCACTCCGAACCCATGTCGAAGCTCTGGGAGACGATCCGGGTGCCGGGCTTCAGTTCGCTCTGCAACTTCGGCATCAACTTGATGTTGAGTGACTGGAGCAGGTAGAGCGTCACGACCGTGGCGTCCGCGATATCTGCTTCGAAGAGGTCACCCTGCCGGATCTCGACCTTGTCGGACACGCCCATCTTTTGCGCCCGCTCCGTCGCCTCCTTGACCCGCTGCGGATCGATGTCGATGCCGACCGCACGCGCGCCGTATTTCTGCGCGGCCGTGGCCACGATGATGCCGTCGCCGCATCCGAGGTCGTAGACGACGTCGGCCGGTTTGACCTCGGCCAGCTTCAGCATGGCATCGACGACGGCCGGCGGGGTCGGGACCCAGTGGATGTCGGGTCGCCGCAGCGGCTGTTGCGTTTGCGCCTGCTGAGCGGCAATGGGCAGCACCGAAACGACGGCTGCGACCAGCACCGTCGCGATAAGACGGAATCTCATCAGTTCACTCCTCCTCAATATCCCATTTCGCGCTGTATCCCTTTGACGATACGCTCCAACTCTTCGACCAGCTTACCCCCGCCGGCCTGGCGAAACGACCGCACCAGATCCTCGTAGTACGCGATCACGTCGTCGGCGGCCGCGTTGAAGCGCTCCCACACCTGCTCGCCCTCGTTGCGCAGGTCCCGAAGGATCGCGTACGCATTGTGGACCTTGTCAGCAGCCGACACTCGCAGGCTTGGGGCAGGAAGCGTCCGGGCATGTTCGACGTACTCTCGCTTGCGATCCGCCCAGGGACGCTTCGGGGTTTCCCATGAGTCGGTGCAGTCTTCCACGATTCGTGCCACCGTGTCGCCGTAGCGCGCGCGGATCTCGTCGAGCCGTGAGCGGCCGCCATGGTCTTCGGCGGCATCGTGTAACAGCGCACCAATGGCTTCGTCTTCGTCACCACCATCGTCGAGCACGATGGACGTCACTCCCAGCAGGTGTCCGATGTAGGGGGCACCGGAGCCTTTACGCGACTGGTTCCGATGGATGTCGTGCGCGAACCTCAGCGCGTCGTCGAAGCGCTCGGTGAGTTGCGGCATGTATGCTCCTCGGCCGTATTCTCTGTAACTGGCGCGGATCTTTCAAACTCCTCTCCATGCGATCCCGTATCAAAGCTCTTCCATGGATCGTCGCTGCGTTTCTGCTTGGGGCACCGATGACAAGCCTGAGCGGATGCGCCGGGAACGCACGGCCCAACGGCAGCAGGCAGGAGGGGCCGCGAGTCATCCGCACGCTCACGGGCTTCGCCAGTTTCTACGGTCCGGGTTTCGAAGGGGAGAAGACCGCGAGCGGCCGCCGCTTCGATCCCGATGAGATGGTTGCCGCGCACAGAACGCTTCCGCTCGGGACCCGGGTGCGTGTCACCAACCTGGAGAACGGCCGCCACGTGATCCTGCGGATCATCGATCGGGGTCCCTACGTCGGACGCGAGACGATCATCGACGTCTCGGAGGGAGCGGCGCGGCAGTTGCGATTCATCAAGGACGGCCGCGTGCGGGTACGGGTCGAGGTCCTCGAGGGGAGCTGAACGTTCGTGGCGGCAGCCACAGCACACAGTCGTGGCGGCAGCCACACCGTGAAATCGCGGCGGCAGCCACTTGCCGGTTCCACACGGAGGCGCAGAGGACGCAGAGGTTCGCGGAGGGAGATCCCGATTGACCGACTGCGGGCCCGGCAGGCCGCGCTACGCGCGGTATCGTGGGCGAGCGCCAGCGGGTGCAAACGGCATTGTCGTTCGAGTGCCGCTTGCACCCGCGGGCGCTCACCCACGATTACGCCGGTCGAAGACCGGCGCCTGCCGGGCCACTACTCGTCGCCCGAGATCTTCTTTGCGATCTCTGCTCCTCGGCGATCTCTGTGTTGAAACGACAGTGGCTGTCGCTCGGCCTAAGCAACCCGGATGTAACGGACTCGATTGCCGCGCGTCCCCAGGAAGCGTTCCAGGTCGGCGAACGAGATCGTCACGGTTGCGGTGTTGATGTTTGGATGAAACAACAGGCGATCCGCACCGCGGAGGTCTTCGTCGATGATCACCTGGACGTCACGGCTGCCTTCGTGCAGCAGGCCGAAGGGGGAGACCGAGCCCGGTGTGAGTCCGAGCTTGTCCATCAGGCGTTCGGCGGACCCGAAGCTGAAGCGATCGTCGCCGATGATCTTGACGAGCTGCTTCAGGTCCGCGCGCTTGTCGATGCCGAGGATGACCAGATAGTGCCGGTCACCCTTCTTGTTCCGGAGGAACAGGTTCTTCACCGGTGTTCCCCCGATCGGCCGCCAGTGCACGTCGGCATCCTCGGCGTTGAAGACCGCCGGATGCTCGTAGTGCTCGTACGTGATTCCGAGTGCGTCCAGCGCCTCGAGCACTGGACGCGTCACCTGTTCCATCTACCGTGAACTCGTCGTCGCTGGTTTGGCGTTCTTCACGTACTTATCGAACCAGTTCACCGTCTCGGCCAGCGTATGGAACACGGACTCGCGCGCGGCGTAACCGTGCGACTCGTTCGGCAGCGTGACGTACCGGACGGTCGCGCCGTGTCCCTTGAGCGCCATGTACAGCCGCTCGCTTTGGATAGGGAAGGTTCCCGAGTTGTTGTCGACCTCGCCGTGGATCAACAGGATCGGCTCGTTGATCTTGTGCGCGTGAAAGAACGGTGACATCGCCGAATAGATCTGCGGGACCTCCCAGAAGGTCCGCGTCTCCGACTGGAAGCCGAACGGCGTCAGCGTGCGGTTGTAGGCGCCGCTCCGCGCCACGCCGGCGGCGAACAGGTCCGAGTGCGCCAGCAGGTTCGCGGTCATGAACGCGCCGTAGCTGTGGCCGCCCACGCCGACCCGGTTCCGGTCCGCGATGCCGAGTTCGACGGCCTTGTCGATTGCCGCCTCCGCTGACGCGACGAGCTGCTGGACGTAGGTATCGTTTGCCGTCTCGCCGGGTCCGACGATCGGCATCGTCGGGCCGTCGAAGATCGCGTAGCCCTGCGTCAGCAGGAGGAGGTGCGAGGCGCCGCTGACGGTCGTGAAACGGTGCGGTGAGCCGGTAACCTGGCTGGCGGCGTCGGCGTCCACGAACTCGCGCGGATACGCCCAGACGACCATCGGGAGCCGCTGCCCCTTCTTGTAGCCGGGTGGAAGGTAGATTGTGCCATTCAGCTTCACGCCGTCCTTGCGGTCGTAGGTCACGAACATCCGCTCGGCCGCGGTGATCTGCGGATGGGGATCCTTGAAGTGCGTCACCGCCTGCTTCGTGCCGCCGGAGAGATCGCGCACGAAGTAGTTCGGCGGATCGAGTTTCGTTTCGTGGCGCGTGAGCACGCGGGACGCCTTGTCGTCCAGCAGACCGACGACCGATTCGTAGCTCGTGTTGTCGCTTCGCCAGAGCCGCTCGGTCTCGAAGCTCTTCAGGTTCAGGCGGTCGAGGAACGGGCGGTCTCCCTCGGGAGAGGCCCCCTGACCGGTCAGGTAGATCCAGTCGCCCGTCTGCAGGATCGTGCCCGTGCCGGGGCGCATGACCGGACTGCCCGGATTGCCGTAGGCGTCCTGCTGCTTGCGATCCCAGAGCTTCCGCGGCTCGGCCCAGGATTCGTTGAAGACCCACGTGCGGGTCGTCCGTGTCGCGCGGTCGGCTTCGCTCAGGAGAATCGCCCCGTTCTCGGTCCAGCTCGCGCCGGCGTAGCGGTACTCCGTCTTGGCGCGTTCGGTCGGCTCACCGGTGAACGGCGCAGCGAGCGTGACGATCCGGTCGCGATGCGGGACGTCGTTGCGGATGTCACCCTTGTCGAGCGCTTCGACCCACAGCAAGGTGGCAGGTTCCCGCGGGAGCCAGCGATACGATCGCGGCCCCGTGATCACGCCGTTGATCGGGATCGTGTCGCCCATGGGAACGTCGGCGACGGTCCGAACCTTGTTGCCCTGCCGATCCCAGATTTCGACGTCCTGAGGGAACCGGCTGTACGGCAGCAGCCGCGAGAACGGACGCTTGATCCGCTCGACGAGGATGTACTTGCCGTCCGGCGAGGGTGAGCCGTTGAGCAGACCCGGAGATCCGGCAGTGGTCACGCGGCCGGTGGCGGCGTCGACGAATCCGAGCTGGGTCGTGAAGTAATACTCGAACAGCGCCTCGTCATGCGCGTTCTCGAGCATGTCCTGGTACGTCCGGACGGGTCCTGGCTTGCCGACGTTCTCCTGAATGTTCGGACCGGTCGGCACCCTGGGCGCCGCGGGTGCGGGGCCACGCCGCGCGGGGACGAACCCGCAGAGAAGACCGGAGCTGTCGTCGAGCCACTCGCACCCGCTGGCGATGCTGTTCAGGGCCGGTTCGACGAGCTTCGACTGTCCGGTCGCGACGTCGACGATGTGCAGGTCGACGCGGGTGTCACGCGTGTTGGTGAACGACAGCCAGTTGCCGTTCGGCGAGAAGCTCACGGCGCCGATACGCGCGCCTTGCGGAACCTGGATCCTGCGCTCCTCGCCAGAGGCGATGGTGCGGAGCGTCAGGCCGATCCCGCTGCCGGCGCGGTGCGGACCGTTGTTGTCGGGATTGATCCGCGCCCCTGCGAGTCGAAGCATCGGTTCGGAGAGTTCTTCGATCGACGGCATGCTGCGCCGCTGCATCAGGACGATCAGCTCCCGCTGCGGTCCGACAGTCACCGAGGGCAGCGGCTCGGCGTCGAGGATGTCGACGATCTCTTTCGGGGGTGTCAGGTAGCCGCTCTTGTGCGGCGTCTGGCTCTGCGCGAAGGGGACGCCAGCGGTCAGACACCAGGCAAAAACGAGCACGAACATTCTGCGAGCCATCGGTTCCACCTCCAAACGCCGATTCTACCCCGCGGTGCGCGGTGCGCGGTCCGCGGTGCGGGGTGCGCGGTGCGGGTGCGCGGTCCGCGCTGCGGGGCTGGTGACTCGGGGGTTGGGGGCTCGGGGTTTGGGCTTTGGGTCTTGAGGCTCGGACTATCTCATCCGCACGTCGCACGTCGCACGTCGCACGTCGCACATCGAACGTCGCACGCCCCACGCCGCACGCCGCACCCCCGGACCGCGCACCGCGGACCGCGCACCGCGGACCCCGGCCCCCTACTCCGACTTCCTCGGCCGCATGTTCGCCGCGAGGATCCGCTTGCGGAGCCGGATCGTCTTCGGTGTCACCTCGACCAGCTCGTCATCATTGATCCACTCGATCGCCTGCTCGAGACCGAGCTTCCGCGGCGGAATCAGCCGCACCGCTTCATCGGCCGTCGAGGCCCGCATGTTCGTCTGCTTCTTTTCCTTCGTGACGTTGACGTCCATGTCGGCGGCGCGCGCGTTTTCGCCGATGATCATGCCCTCGTAGACCTGTTCGCCCGGTTCGATGAAGATCTCCCCGCGCTCCTGGAGGTTCCAGATCGCGTAGGCCGTGGCCACGCCGGGACGATCCGCGACGAGCGCGCCCGTGACGCGCGACGCGATGGCGCCGTGCCACGGTTCCCACCCGGCGAAGATGTGGTTCATGATGCCGGTGCCCCTGGTGTCGGTCAGAAACTGCGAGCGGAAGCCGATCAGACCGCGTGCCGGGATCCGGAACTCGAGGCGCACGCGTCCGCTGCCGTGATTGACCATCTTCGTCATCGTCCCCTTGCGCATGCCGAGCGCCGCGATGACGACCCCCTGGAACTCCTCCGCGACGTCGATGACGAGATCCTCGACCGGCTCCATCTTCTTGCCGTCGACCTCGCGAGTGACGATGTCGGGGCGGGAGACCTGAAGCTCGAAGCCTTCGCGCCGCATCATCTCGATGAGGATCGAGAGCTGCAGCTCGCCGCGTCCGAGCACCTTCATCTGCTCGGGCGTGTCGGTCGGTTCGACGCGGATCGAGACATTGCCCAGCAGCTCCTTGTCGAGACGGTCCTTGATCTGGCGTGACGTGACGAACTGGCCGTCGCGCCCGGACATGGGCGAGGTGTTGACCCCGAAGATCATCGAGACCGTCGGCTCGTCGATCGCGATGGCCGGCATCGCCTGCCGCTCGTCGACGTCGGCGATCGTTTCGCCGATGGTGATGTCTTCGATCCCCGCGAGACACACGATGTCGCCGGCCGCGGCTTCGTCGATGTCGACGCGCTTCAGACCCTCAAACGCGAAGAGCTTGGTGACCTTCGTGTTCTGAAAGGATCCGTCGAGCTTGCACACCGAGACCTGGTCGCCGATCTTCACCCGTCCGTTGAAGATGCGTCCGATCGCAATGCGTCCGAGATAGTCGCTCGAATCGAGGTTCGCAACGAGCATCTGGAGCGGCGCCTCGGGGTTTCCCTTCGGTGGAGGCACCGAATCGATGATCGCGTCGAACAGGGGACGAAGAGTGGTGCCCGGAGTGTCCATCGAGGTCGCCGCGGTCCCGGCGCGTCCGCTGGTGTAGAGGACGGGAAAATCGATCTGTTCCTCGGTCGCATCGAGATCGATGAACAGGTCGTAGACCTCGTTGAGCACTTCCTTCACGCGCGCATCGGGCCGATCGATCTTGTTGATGACGACGAGAGGGGTGAGCCGGCGCTCGAGCGCCTTGCGCAGGACGAATCGGGTTTGGGGCAGGGGACCTTCGGACGCATCGACCAGGAGCACGACGCCGTCCACCATCGACAGCACGCGTTCGACCTCGCCGCCGAAATCGGCGTGGCCAGGCGTGTCGACGATGTTGATCAGGAAGTCCTTGTAGTGGACCGCGGTGTTCTTCGCGAGGATCGTGATGCCGCGCTCACGTTCGAGGTCGATGTTGTCCATCGCCCGTTCGGCGACCCGTTCGTTCGCGCGAAACGTGCCGCTCTGGTACAGCAGCGCGTCGACCAGGGTGGTTTTACCGTGGTCGACGTGGGCGATGATTGCGACGTTGCGCCTGAGCGGATTGGCGACCGTCGATGGGGATTTCGCGTGAGCGGGCATCCCTACAGTGTACCGTGTCAATGCCGAATGCTAAATGCCGAATGCTGAAATCGGGTCGAGCGGATTTCAGCATTCAGCATTCGTCATTCAGCATTGATACGCTCACCTCTTTATCCAGAAGGTGAGCCCGCCGTACAGGCGCCAGTGATCCGGCGCATCGTCATTAACCTGGAACCGGCGCAGGTCGGCGCGGGCGATCAGGCGGTCGGTCAGCGGGTACTTCACGCCGCCGCCGATGTTCCAGGCCACCTCCGTGCTCGATGCCAGGTCGATGTCCGGATCGTCCAGATCGACGTTCGAGCGTTCCCACCCGAGGCCGAACGTGGCGTACGGCGTGAATCGCGGTACGTTGGAGAAGTGGTAGATGACGTTGCCGGAGAAGTTGGTCAGCGACCAATCCACGAGGTCGTCGTCGCCGGCGACATCGAAGACCCGGCCGACTTCGAACTCGAAGCCTAGATACTCCGACAGGTCATAGCCAATCCCGGCGCCGATGCCGAGGCTGCTGCCGAGGTTGTCGGGCGTGCCGAACGACACGCTCAAAAAGGGTGTAACAGTTACCGTGTTGGGTTCGACCGCCTGCTGTTGTGCGTGCGCGGCGACCGGGATGGCGAGTGCGAGCGCCGCCGGCAGGGCGCTTCTGACGAAAGACCGAATCAATCCAGTATCTCCTTGAAAAAAATGATTTTCCCGTGTTCGTGCCGTGTGACTGGGGTGTTTCCGGGGTGTCTCTGCTGTGGCATTAGACGTTAATACGTGCAATACGGCTGCCCCGGTTTCGTGCGATCAACTATCCCACGTTCCGATCCGTCATATTGATGACATGCCCAGCGGGAACGAGGGAGCCCTGACGATTCGATAATGTCGCCTGACTCGGAGCTGATCGCCCAGGCTGCCGCCGGGGACCATGCCGCGTTCCATCTGCTGGTGGAGCGTCATCGCTCGATGGTGTACCGGGTGGCCTACCAGTTCGCCGGCAACCATCACGATGCCGAGGACATTGCGCAAGAGGTGTTTCTCAAGGTCTACCGGTCGCTCGGGCGCTTCCGGCAGGACGCCCAGCTCACCTCGTGGATCTATCGCATCGTCATGAACGCCTGTATCGATCATCGCCGGCGGCATTCGCCGGCCGGCGCCGCACCATTCGGGGAAGAAGCGGAACTCAAGATGTTGAACACGCCCGAAGACGCGCCGGATCCTGAGGAGCGGGCCTACGCGGGAGAACTCGGCGAAGTTCTGGAGGCCGAAATCAACCGGCTGCCGCCGGGGCAGCGGATCGTGTTCATCATGCGGCATCACCAGGGACTGAAGCTGGGCGAGATCGCCGAGGCGCTCGGCCTCGCCGAGGGCACGGTGAAGCGGCAACTGCACGCCGCGGTTCACCGGTTGCGAGCGGCCTTGACCCTCGCCAACGTCACCGTAGGAGAAGGGGCATGAAGACCTGCGCCATTCACGATGCGGGGACGATCGAGCTGTACTTCTACGATGAGCTGGGGAGCGCCGAGCGGGCACAGATCGACCGGCACCTCCGGCTCTGCTCGGCCTGCCGCGACGCGCTCGCCGAGTTGAACGTGATCAGGACGGCGCTTGCGGCCAGGCCGGACGTCTCCTCGCCGCCGTCCGGCGACTGGTCGGCGTTCATGGAGCGGCTCGATGCGTCGGTTCGAGCCCGTCCCGCGGCGGTGGCGGTTCCGTTCCAGGCGCCGCCTGCGCTCGTCCGGCGTTCGTTGTCCGGGTTCCTCGCGATGGCGGCGCTGCTCGCGATCGTCGCGATGGGGGTCTTCTTTGCCTCTCGGGCGGGGAGGTCTGCTCTCGATCCGTCACACGCGACCCCGGCAACTGCCGCGGCGGATGCCAGCCAGGAGGCGCTGCCGATCAACGCCGGCATTGCATCCGTGAGCGCCAGTCACCTGGAGCGCTCGAAGCTGGTGGTGCTCGGCCTGGCAAACAGGGAGCCCGGTGAGGACGAGCCCTCCGACTGGGCCTACGAACGCGACCTGGCGACGTCGCTGTTGAACGATACGCGCCTGTATCGCATGGCCGCCGAGCAGCGTGGTCTTTCCTCTCTGGCCGGCGTGATGCGGGACCTCGAGCTGGTGCTGCTGCAGACGGCCATGGCGGAAGACACCGACGAGACCGCGCTGCCGCAGATTCAGCGATTGATCCGCAAACGCGGGCTCGTCGAGAAAATGGATGTCGTCGGAACGGTGGGACTGGTTCCATGAAAATTCCAAACTCCAAACTCCAAGCTCCAAAAGTGCTGTTGTCGCTGCTCGCGCTGTGCGTCTGTATGGCGCCAATGTCCGTGCACGCTTCGTCGGGTCCGCTCCAGTCGCCGCGGCTGGAACGCGCCAAGGACCTGATCGCCGAGGAACAGTGGGTGCGTGCGATCGAGCAGTTGCGGGCGGCTGCCGCCGACGCGGCAGAGAAGAACAAGGACGAAGCGCTGTTCTGGCTGGCGCACAGCCAGCACCAGGCCAGGGACCTCGCCGGCGCGGTCGAGACGATCGCGCGGCTCGAGCGGCAGCATCCGGCAAGCCGCTGGGTGAAGCCCGCGCGCTCGCTGCGCATCGAGATCGCGCAGAAGCTCCGTCGCGATGATG
>DASWVN010000318.1:0-25100 GCA_036401215.1 Vicinamibacterales bacterium
CGGAACGGCTGATGGCCGACTACGCCGGAACGAGCCTCACCATCGGTCCGCACCCGATGGCGCTGCGGCGCGCGGAGTTCGCGCTGCGCGGCGTGCTGCGCGCGATCGACCTTCCGCGCGGCCGCCACGGCCGCCGCGTCCGCGTCGCCGGCGCCGTCATCACCCGCCAGCGTCCGGGAACCGCGAAAGGATTCGTGTTCCTCACGCTCGAGGACGAAACCGGCATCGCCAACATCATCGTGCGCCCGGACCTGTTCACCGAGTTCAAAGCCACGATCGTCGGCGCGCCGTATCTGCTCGTCGAGGGATTGCTGCAGATCCAGGAAGGGGTCACCTCGGTGAAAGCGGAACGGCTCTTCAGCCTCACCGACGCGGGGCCTGAAGTGGAGTCGCACGATTTTCGCTAGGGCAGGGAACAGGGAACAGGGATTAGGGAACAGGATTAGGGAACAGGGATTAGGGAACAGGGAAGAAAGGGAACAGGGATCAGAACCGCCGATCGCGGACCGCCGGCCGCAAACCGTGGCACCGGCGAGCCAGCACGTCGCACGTCGCACGTCGCACGTCGCACCCCGCACCCCGCACCCCGCACCCCGGACCCCGGCCCCCGGACCCCGGACCCCGGCCCGTCCCTTGCACTTCTCGCGGAACAGCAGTGAGATGTAGTCGAGCTGACCGGAGCAGACGCCGGTGAAACTGATCATCGAACCTGATGACGGTGTGACACCGCTCGTGCGCGCCATCAGGAACGCGAGAACGAGCGTCGACGTCGTCATTTTCCGCGTCGATCGTCCCGAGATCGAAAAGGCGCTCGAAGCGGCCGTGGCTCGTGGTGTCGTCGTCCGTGCGCTCATCGCGCACACCAACAGCGGCGGCGAAAAGACGCTGCGCAAGCTCGAGACCCGCCTGCTCGCGGGCGGGGTGACGGTCACGCGCACCGCCGACGACCTCCCGCGCTACCACGGCAAGATGATGATCGTCGACGACACGCTCTACGTGCTCGGGTTCAACTACACGAAACTCGACATCGACAAGAGCCGGAGCTTCGGGGTCATCACGCGCGACAAGAAGCTGGTGAAGGAGGCGTCGGCGCTCTTCGAGGCCGACAGCAACCGGCAGACCTACGCGCCGATGCACGATCGCTTCATCGTCAGTCCGGAGACCTCGCGGGCGAAGCTCACGGCGTTTCTCAAGGGGGCGAAGAAGCAGCTCTGTATCTACGACGAGAAGGTGACCGACAATCTGATTCAACGGCTCCTCGAGCAGCAGGCGAGGGCTGGCGTCGAGATCCGCGTCATCGGCAAGCTGGAAAAGACGATCCCGGGCGTCGAGACGAGAAAGCTGAAGGGGCTGCGCCTGCACGTCCGCGCGATCGTCCGCGACGGCACGACCGCCTTCGTCGGCAGCCAGAGCCTGAGAAAGCTGGAACTCGACCGCCGCCGCGAGGTCGGCGTGATCCTCAACGACGCGCGGGTGGCGAAGAAGCTCCTCTCCGTCTTCGAGGCCGACTGGGCGACCGCCGTAGTGTCCCAGCCGGCCGTGCCCCTTCCCGGGAGCGCGGCCAAGGCGAGCTAGTGTCACTAGCATCTCGACGCGCCGGCTTCAGGCGTTCGGCTTCAGGCTTTCGCATGGTGGATAGGCGAACAGTCTGAGCATCCAGCCTTGCGTGATCATCAGCGTCTACGCAGACGCCACCAGGCGCGGACTCCGCACCCCGCACCCCGGACCCCGGACCGCGGACCCCGGACCCCGGACGCGCGCTACTTCCGCCGGGTGATGACGCCCGAATCGATGATTCGCCCGGTGCGCGTGATGGTGTTGAAGTACATCTCGTCGCCGTTGATTTCGCACACCATGAAGGCCCGGTCCTGCGCGTAGCCGACGGCGGTGAAGCCGGTGTTCTCCAGATCCCCGCGACGCAGTTTGCCGCCGGAGCCGGTGACGAAATAGACGATGCCCTGCTGCGGCGTCGTGCGTTCGTAGATGTGATCGTGACCGGTGAAGACGACGCTGACGTTGTACTTGACGAAGAGCGGTTCGAGCGCGGCGCGATGCTGCAGGTTCGAGCCGTGGCGCCCGCCCGACGAGTAGGGAGGATGGTGGAAGTAGGGGATCTTCCAGTCCTCGCGGGATCCTTCGAGTTCCTTCTGCAGCCACTGGAGCTGCTCCGGCTCGAGATAGGTGCTCTCGAGCGCGATGAACCGGACGCTCTGCTTGTCGGGTGTGAACGAGTAATACAGCTTCCCGTCCATGTTGAACAGCTTGTAGTACCGCTGTTCCCGCGAGTCGTGGTTGCCGAGGGAGGCGTAGAACGTGACCCCCGCATCGAGCAGCGGCTTGTAGGGGGTTTCGAACTTGCGGGCGAAATCCCGGGGACGCTCGGAGCCGTAGATGTTGTCGCCGACGGTGATGACGAGTTCGAAGGGGAACTCCTTGTGCGTCCGCGCCATCTGCGCCGCGGTCTCGTACTGCTCGTCGGAGCCGTCCCCGAAATCGCCAAGGACCGCGAACTTCAGCGAGTCGGGGAGGTTCGGCAGCGGCGTCGGCGCTTCCTGCAGCGCCTGCGCCTGTGTCTGCGGCGCCTCGACACCCACGGGCCCGCGCTGCGACTGCACGCAGCCGGAACATCCGAGGACGGTGAGCAGAGTGAAGCTGAGAAGGACGGCGGACAGTCGGCGCTGAGGCATCTGTGTTTCTTCGGTGGCTTACATGGTGAAGGCGTTGTCCATGTAGTCGACGACCGTGTAGGCGTGAACGTCGAGCAGGATGAGGCGGTTCCCGATGAAGCGGTACTCGAGTTCCTCCGGGAGTTTGGGCAGGGCGGCGAGCACCTGCGGAGGAACGGTGGAAACCGGCAGGTCGTCGGGATACCGCGAGTTCACCGCGAGGGTGATCTTGCCCGGGTTCTCGTCCATGATCGTCGCCTTGAGGGCCGCGCCGTCGCCGCCGCCGAGCACACCCGCCAGGAGTTGGCGCAGGACGCGGCGCGTCGTCGGCGTGAAGATGTCCCCCTGTTTCGCGTCCTTGCGCTCAGCCTTCAGCAGTTTCTCGAGACCACGCTGGTGCGCCTCGATCGTCGTCGGGTCCGCATCCGCTGACCGCGACGGCAGCGTGCTCTCGAGGCGCTTGTGGAGTTCGGAGTACCGTTTCAGACGCTGGTTGAACTCGGCCAGCGTCTGCGCCTCAGCCGAAACCACAGTGGGTCTGGGAGTCTCGCGAGGTTGCTGCGGGGTAGCAGGCTTCTGCTCGATCGGCGTGCCCGTGATCTGACTCGGAGCCCCGGCGATCGCGGTCGCGGTGACGACGGCGAGGAGAAGCCTCATCTCTTTACCCCCTGTAGTTGCCGAACTGCAGCGCGATACCGAAGTCGTGCTCGCGAAGGACCCGGATGGCCTCCTGCAGGTCGTCCTTGGACGGCGACGAAACGCGGACCTGATCGGCCTGGATCGCCGCCTGCACCCTCTTGAGCTTTCGCTCCTTCAGGAACTTGACGATCTCGCGCGCCGCCTCTGCCGGGATCCCCTGCTGAAGTGCAATCACACGGCGTACCGTATCGTTCGCCGCACGCTCGAGCTCGCCCGGAGTCAGGTTCTTGGTCGGCACGCCGCGACGCACCAGGCGGCTCTGCAGGATCTCCCACAGCGCGGTCATCTTGAACTCGTCGTCGGCAATCAGCGTGATGGTGTTCTCGGCGCGGTTGAACTCGATCGATGCTTTCGAACCCTTGAAGTCGTAGCGCTGCGCGACTTCCTTGCGCGCCTGGTTCACGGCGTTGTCGACCTCCTGGAGATCGACGCCGGATGTGATGTCGAATGATGCAAGGTTGGCCATAAACGTGAGCGGATTATATCGGCCTCGATCAGAAAATTGGCAAGTTCTGCTAAAGTTGCGTGTTGCCACAAGTGAGTTGCCGACGTCCATGATCGAAAAACGGAAGTCACGGATCCAGGGGTGGGGTGTCTTCGCCACCCAGCCAATCAACAAGAACAAGCGGATCGTCACCTACGATGGTGAGAAGATCACGAACAAGGAAAGCCTGAAGCGCGAAGAGCGCTACCTGAAGAAGGGGCACATCTGGTGCTTCAAGCTGAATCGCCTCTACGTGCGTGATGCCGCCGTGGGCGGCAATATCGCCCGGTTCATCAATCACTCCTGCACCCCGAACTGCTACACGATGGTGAAGGGGGACACGATCTGGATCGTGGCCGCCCGCAACATCAAGAAGGGGGAGGAGCTGACCTACGACTACTCGACCGACGGTCCGGGGCACATCCGCTGCCGGTGCAGTCCGGGGTGCGAGGTGATGCTCTGACGGCGCCGCACGTCTTCTATCTGCACGGCTTCGCGTCGTCGGCGAAATCGACGAAGGCCGGGTTCTTCGGGTCGAAGTTGCGGGAGCGCCGTCTCGCGCTCCACGTGCCCGATTTCAATGAGCCCGACTTCTCGACACTGACGATCACGCGGATGATCGACCAGACGATCGGGGCGATCTCCGCGTTACCGCCCGGCCCCGTGATCCTGATCGGGTCCAGCCTCGGTGCGTTCGTCGCCGTCCAGGTCGCGCTGCGCCTCTCGGCGTCGACGTCCCATCCAGTCGTCCGGCTGGTGCTCCTCGCGCCGGCGCTCGATTTTTCGGGCAATCGCACGCGCGATCTCGGCGACCGCGGGCTCGAGGAATGGGAGTCCACCGGCGAGCTGAACGTCTTCCACTACGGCTACGGCCGCATGATCCCCGTCCACTACGAGCTGTACACCGACGCGCGCGGCTACGACTGCGTCGACGCGGAACTGACGATGCCGATCCAGATCTTCCAGGGGAGCCGGGATACGGCGGTCGACCCGAAGTCGGTCGAGGAGTGGGCGAAGGCGCGGCCCAACGTCGAACTGCACATGCTCGACGACGACCACCAGTTGACGGCGAGCCTGGACTACATCTGGGACAAGATAGCGGCGGCGGTCACCCCACAGGCCTGAGCGACAGCCGCAGCGCAGGATTCAACGACAGCCGCAGCGCAGGATTCAACGACAGCCACAGCCAACTGGATCTCACAGAGTTCGCTGAGCGCGCGGAGACGAGTGAAAGTCGCAACGGTAGCGGAGCCTGCGGGGCGCCGGCCTGCCGGCCGGCGTGGTGGGCGGACGAGACACGACGAACACGAGCCGCATCCGAGTTCTGAGCGGTTCGTGTTCGCCGTGTCTCGCCCGCCCACCCGCGCGCAAGCGCGCCCCCGCAGGCCCGGTAAGCCTCTCGAATTCCAGGTTGCTTCGCGTTCTCTGCGCGCTTTGCGAGTTCCGAACCGGCAAGTGGCTGTCGTTCGACCCAGCTCTCACCAGCAGATGCCTGTGTACTGTGCCGGGATCTCGTCCCTGCTGATGCCCTTCAACCGGAACAGGTCGATGACGGTCTGGTCTGGCCGGGTCTTGCGGAGGGCGTCCGCGAACTCCGGCGAGCCGTTGCCGACGATGACGACGTCGGACTTCTCGAGCAGGTCGTCGATCGACTCCGTCAGCAGCGATGACAGGTGCGGGATCTGCTTGTTGATGTATTCGCGGTTGGCGCCGACCAGGCGGGCCAGCGAGACGTTCCGGTCGTAAATGCTCAACTGGTAGCCCTTGCCGAGGAGCGCTTCGGCGAGGATGACGATGGGGCTTTCGCGCAGATCGTCGGTGCCCGCCTTGAAGCTGAACCCGAGCAGGCCGATCCGCTTCTTCCCGGTATCGGCGATCATCTCGATGGCGTGCTGCACCTGCAGATGGTTGCTGTCGAGGATCGACTCGATGACCGGCATCTCGAGGTCCACTTCCTTCGCGCGGTACTGCATGGCCCGGACATCTTTCGGCAGGCACGATCCGCCGAACGCGAAGCCGGGTTTCATGTAGTACGCCGACAGGTTCAACTTGTCGTCGCGGCAGAAGATGTCCATCACGTCGTGCGAATCGATGTCGAGCCGCTTGCACAGGTTGCCGACTTCGTTCGCGAAGCACACCTTCAGCGCGTGCCAGGTGTTGCTGGCGTACTTGATCATCTCGGCGGTGCGGATGCTGGTGGCGATCATCTCCGCATCCACCTTCGAGTACAGCGCCTGCGCGGGATGCGCATCCGATGCGTAGTTGTGCCCGATCAGGGTCATGGGGGGATGGCGGAAGTCGTGGATCGCGGTGCCCTCCCGCAGGAACTCGGGGTTGACCGCCACGCCGAATCCGGTGCCGTACTTCTTGCCAGACGTGCGCTCGAGGGCGGGGATCACCACGTCGTGGGTCGTGCCCGGCAGCACGGTGCTGCGGACGACGACGACGTGGTAGGCGTCTTTGGTGGCCAGGGCCTCGCCGATCTGTTCACAGACGCGTTCGAGGTAGGCCAGGTCGAGGCTGCCATTCTTGCGGCTCGGCGTGCCGACGCAGACGAGCGAGAGTTCGGTCGCGTCGACCGCTTCTTTCGTGCTGGTCGTGGCACGGAGCCGGCCGTTGGCCGCGTTCTCCTTGATCAGTTCGTCGAGACCCTTTTCGACGATCGGGCTGCGCCCCTCGTTGAGGCTCGCCACCTTGTCCGGATTGACGTCGACACCGACGACGGTGTGGCCGTCGGCGGCAAACGACGCGGCCGACACACTGCCGACGTACCCGAGTCCAAACACTGAAACGTTCATAAGTTGTCCGACCAACCTCCGGGTCACGAGTGGAGCGTTCTCGCGAGATGTCAAGCGCTTTCGTGGGGGCCGCGAACGGGGCGCCCCGCCCCGCGCCGCAGGCGCCTGTCCCGTCGACAGTGCTTTTGGCGCCGAGCACGGGGTGGGGTGTTCGCGGCGCGGGCCCCACGCTTCGCTTCACATCTCGCGAGTACGGACCACTAGTGTATACCCTGCTACGCACTCATCCGATTGACGTGCGGTTCGCTGCGGGCGGTCTCCAGCGCCCGTTCGAAATGACGTGCAACCGTGGCCCAGTCGTACCGATCGACGACGACTTGCCGTGCGGCGGCTTCGATGCGCCGCCGCGCGTCCACATCCCGGATGAGGTGAATGACGGCTTTCGCAAAACGGTCCGGATCATCGGCGATCACGATGTCGCGACCCGGGGTGACAGGCAGGCCTTCCGCGCCGATGGTGGTCGAAACCACCGCTCGCGACATCGACATCGCCTCGAAAATCTTGAGCCGCGTGCCGCCGCCGATGCGGAGAGGCACGACGTAGACAGCTCCCGCCGCGATGTGCGGCCGCACGTCGTCCACGCGGCCGGTGACCTCGACGCCGGCGGTTTCCGCCAGTCTGCGGACGGCGGGCGTGGGGGCACGGCCGACGATGCTGAGAGTCGCCTCGGGCTCGGTCTGACGGATTCGCGGCAGGATCTCGCCAACGAAGTAGGCCATCCCGTCTTCGTTCGGCAGCCAGTCCATCGAGCCGGTGAAGACCAGGTGCGCACGCCGTTCGAGGTGCGGCGTGGGGGAGAAGTACGACGTGTCGACTCCGGTCTGTACCACGTGAATCGGTCGCCGGAGCGCGCCCGGATACAGGCGTGAGAACGTATCGCGATCCGTGTCGGAGACGGCGAGAACGAGATCGAACCGGGTGAGGGCGCCACGTTCGAAGCGCAGCATCCGCTGCCACTGCTGCCTGAGGAGGACCCGCGCGACCGGGTTCGCCGCGACCTCGGCGTGGCGCCGCCAGATCTCGGCTTCGACGTTGTGGGTGAACAGGACTTTCGGCACCAGCACGGTGGGTGGAAGGTTCACGACCGGCGGCAGAAAGTCCACGACCAGCAGGTCGAACCCGCGGTGCTCGAGGAGATGACGGACCTTTCCCGCGTACTCCTCCGACGCGTACTTGCCGACGGCGTACGGCAGCGGATCCAGCAGGTGCTTCACCGCGTCGACGTAGAAGGCCGGCGTCCCCTTGGCGGGATCTCGCCGCGCCACGGTGACGAGGCTGTTGCACACCTCGGCCATCCCTTCGAGATGTTCCTTCTTCTCGTCAGGATCCGTGAAGCACAGATAGGTGATCGCGTGGCGCCGCGCGAGATGGCGCATCAGGTGCCACGTCCGCAGCTTGCCCCCCTTGTCGAGCGGCAACAGCAGTCCGGCATTCAGCCACAGGATCTTCATCTGGCACCCACATCCGCCTTCGCTGAGGCGTGGGCGGCTGAAGTAGCGGGCAACACCGCACGCGCAGTTCCCAGGGTCTGCACGCCGTCACCGTCGATGAACGTGCGGTACCACAACTCCAGGTTCAGCAGGCTCCAGATCGCGTCGCCGCCTTCCTGACGTCCCCGGGCATGCGCGGCGATCAAATCTTCGACGGCCCGCGGCTCGATGATGCCGCGCTCGCGGGTGCGCCGGTCGAGCAGGACGTCGCGAGCCACGTTCGCCCACGGTCCTTTCATCCACAGTGCGAAGGGGACCGGGAATCCCATCTTGCGGCGGGTGAGGATCTCCTGCGGCAGCACCGCGCGGACGGCTTCGCGGAGGATCCACTTCGTCTTGAATCCCCGCAGCTTCAAGCGCGGCGGCAGCGCGGCGGCAAATTCCACCAGGTGGTGATCGAGAAACGGCACCCGGCTCTCGATCGAGGCCGCCATGCTCATCTGGTCCTGCTTCATGAGCAGTTCGACGAGATATGTCTTGAGGTCTGCGTAGAGCAGGCGATCGAGCAGGGTGCTGTGGCCGTTCGCGCGATCGAGGTAGTGGCGTGAAGGACCGTAGGCATCCTCGGGCGTTGCCTGTGCGGCCATCGCCGGCGACAGCAGCGCCGCCTGTCGCGTCAGGCCGATGGACGCGAAGTTGTCGAAGAACATCGCTTCCGGGGTGTGCGGCACCGCGAGAAACGATCGCTTCGCATAGCGTGCCAGCCGGGCCGGCAGGTGCGGCACCAGCGAACGGGCGACCCAGTCGCGAACCGCGCCGGGAACCGCGGCATACGCGGCACCAGCCCGCCAGTTCACCAGTGCACGTGGGTATTTGCCGTACCCGGCCAGCAGTTCGTCGCTCCCCTCGCCGGTGAGCACGACCTTCACGTGCCTGGAGGCGAGCGTCGAGACGAAATAGAGAGGCACGCTCGACGGATGTGCGATCGGTTCGTCCTCGTGCCAGATCAACCGCGGAAGAGCGCCGAAGAAGTCGTCGTCATCGATGACGATCTCGTGCGCCTCGGCGCCGATCGCGGTGGACACCTGCCGCGCGTAGTCCAGTTCGCTGAAGGCGCGCTGCTTGAACGCGACCGAGAAGGTCTGCAGCGGACGGTCGATCATCCGCGCCATCAACGCCGCGATCGCGCTGCTGTCGAGCCCGCCCGAGAGGAACATCCCCAGCGGCACGTCCGCCATCAGCCGCACGCGCACCGACTCTTCGAGCAGTTCGCGGAAGCGGACGACGGCGTCCGCCTCGCTCAACGCCGATATCGCCGGATCGTGCTTGCCGGCCGGAACGTCCCAGTACTGCCGGATCGTGATCCGTCCGCGCTCGAAAACGAGCGTGTGTCCGGGGAGCAGCCGATGGATGCCGGTAAACAGCGTCTCCGTGCCCGAAAGGTAGCGCGTCCCGAGCAGTTCCGGCAGCGCGTGCTCGTTGGCCGTCGCGGTGACGAGGCCGCTCGCGAGGATCGACTTGATCTCGGAGGCGAACAGCAGGCGATCGCCGGCCTGCGTCCAGTACAGCGGCTTGATGCCAAGGCGGTCCCGCGCGAGCAGGAGGCGCCGCCGCGGAGCATCCCAGATCGCGAACGCGAACATCCCCCTGAAGGGCTCGACGCACGCATCCCCCCACTGCTCGTAGGCGTGGACGATCGTCTCCGTGTCGGATCTGGTCCGATACCGATGGCCGGCCGCCTCGAGGTCCGGGCGCACCCGGGCGTGGTTGTAGATCTCTCCGTTGAACACGACCCACACGTCGTCGTGCTCGTTGGCGAGCGGTTGATGGCCGGTGGCAAGATCCACGATGCTGAGCCGGCGGTGGGCGAGCGCGGCGTGTCTGTCCACGTGAATGCCGGCGTCGTCCGGGCCGCGGTGCCCGATGATGTCGCGCATCGAGATCGCGCGCGCGCGGTCTTCCGGGGCGAGTTCCGAGGCGCTCACGATGCCGGCGATTCCGCACATGGTTACACCGCCTCGGCGAGGCGAACCGCCCGCGTCGTGCGGCCGGCCGACGGCGTGCCGTCGATGAAGGTCCGGAACCAGAGTTCCAGCATGAGGAGCTGCCACAGCCGATGTGGATGTTCGGCGCGGCGGTTGACGTGATCGGTCCAGAGCCGCCGCACCTCCGCATCGCGGAACAGGCCGCGTGACTCGAGCCGTCCGTCGAGGAGCAGTTCGGAGGCCATACCGGCGAGCGGCCCGCGCAGCCATTCACCGATCGGCGCCGCGAAGCCGCTCTTGCCCCGTTCCGTGATCGTCCTGGGGACGCGGGGCTCGAGCAGCCGGCGGAGGAGGTACTTGGTCCGGCCGTCCTTCAGCTTGAGCGATGCGGGCACCCGCGCCGCGAATTCGAGCAGGCGGTGGTCGAGCAGCGGCTCGCGCGCTTCAAGCGACACCGCCATGCTCATGCGATCCACTTTCGTGAGCACGTCGTCGATCATGTAGGTGCTGGCGTCGGCGTACATCACCCGGTCCATCGGGTGCGGCGACCGGCACGCGAGGTAGGCGTCACGCAGGCTGCGGAGTGCGTCATAACCGTTCACCCGCTGCGTGAAGTCCCCCGAGTAAAGGCGATCCTTCGCCGCGCGTTCGAACGTGCCGTTGACGTGTTTGAGCGCGTAGGCGTCCTCGGGCATCGCGCCGAGGTGCCGCAGCGATCGCGCCCCCTTGACCGAGAGCGGCAACGCCCGTCCGATCCAGGACGCGACGTGCCGGGCCGCCCCCAGCGCCGCCCGTGCACGATGCTCCGCGTGTTCGACGCGATGGTGAGCGTAGCCGCCCCACAGCTCGTCTCCGCCGTCCCCCGAGAGCGCGACGGTCACGAGGTCGCGTGCCGCGCGCGACACGTAATACGTCGGAACGGCCGACGAGTCGGCGAACGGCTCGTCGAAATGCCACGCGAGCTTCGGCAGCAGCGTCTCGATCTGCGGACTGGCGGTGAGCGCGTGGAACTCGCACTCGAGATGCTCGGCCACCGTTCGCGCGTGCTCGGCCTCGTCGAAGTCGCGCTGCTCGAACCCGACGGCGATCGTGACCGGCGCCGACGCGCTCGTCTCCTTCATGTAGGAGACCACCGTCGACGAGTCGATCCCGCCGGAGAGAAACGCCCCGAGCGGCACGTCGCTGACCAACCGCAGCCTGACGGCGTCGCGGAGGTGCGCGTCCAGTTCCTCCAGGTACGCTTCTTCACGCGCCGGATCGCCATCGCCCGTGAACGGCAGGTCCCAGTAGCGTTCCGTTCGGATCCGGCCGTGCTCGGCAACGAGCACGTGCGCCGGCGGAAGCTTGCGGATGGCGCTGTAGATGGTGCCTGGCGCGGGGATGTACAGGAGCGTCAGATACGCGTCGATCGCTTCGGGACGCCAGTCGCGCGGCACGTCGGGATCCTGCAGGAGCGCCTTGATCTCCGATCCGAAGACGAGACCGGTGCCGGGCAGCTCCGCGTAGTAGAGCGGCTTGACACCGAGACGATCCCGCGCGAGCAGGAGCCGCCGTTCGCGCGTGTCGTAGACGGCAAATGCGAACATGCCCCGGAAGCGGTCCACACACCGCGCGCCCCACTGCTCGTAGCCGTGGACGATGACCTCGGTGTCGGAGTTCGTTGTGAACCGATGCCCGAGGGCGATCAGTTCCTGGCGGACGTCGGCGAAGTTGTAGATCTCGCCGTTGAAGATCACCTGGACCGTGCCGTCCTCGTTGCCGAGCGGTTGGTCGCCGGTCGCGAGATCGATGATGCTCAGGCGGCGATGTCCGAGGCCGATGCCGGGCGCGGTGAAATAGCCAGCCGCGTCGGGACCGCGATGCGCGATCGCCTCGGTCATCGCGGTCAGGATCTGCGCATCCACAGGGTGCGCGCGGTCGAAATTGAACCGTCCAGCGATGCCGCACATCACACGCCTGCCCGTGCCTCTTGCGGACGCTCGACCGCGTGTTCCCGCAACATCGCTTCGTACAGGTCCTCGAACGCGCTGACCATCCGCTCGAACGAATACCGCGCGAGGACTTCCCCTCGCGCGGCTGCGCCGATCTCCCACGCGCGTCCGGGATCCTCGTAGAGCCCCTTCAGAGCCGCGGCGAGCAGTTGCGGATCGTCGGGAGGGACGAGAATTCCCGTGCGCCCGGGATCGATCAGATCGCGCAGCCCGCCCACGGCGCTCGCCACCACCGGAAGCGCGGCCGCCATCGCCTCGATCACGCCGTTCGGGAACGCTTCGGACCGCGACGGCAGCACGAAGAGATCCGACGATGAGAGGACGGCAGGGATGTCGTCGCGGTGACCCGTGAACTCGACGATGTGATCCACGCCTTTGATCCGCGCCAGCGCCTCGAGATCGTGCCGGCGCGATCCATCTCCCACGATCCGGTAGCGAAGCCCGGGACACGACTGCGCGAGCAGCGACGCGGCGACGATCAGCGTTTCGTGCCGCTTCTCAGGCCGGAGGTTCGCCACCGTGACGACGCGGCTGATCGGTCCTCTCGAGACGCGGTCCGCATACGCGGCGCCGTCGAGTCCGTTGGGGATTACGTTGACGCGCGTCGTCGGCACGCCTTCGTCGAACAGGATCCGCGACGCCGACGGCGAGTTCGCCACGATTCGCGTGGCAAACCGGTAGGCCATTCGCTGGAGCCGGATCTGCGCGGGGCTCTTGTCGGGATTCAGTTCGCGGCGGCTGCCGATCCGCACACCAACGCCCCCGAAGAAGGCGCCCGGCAGCCCGAACACGTTCGAATAGAAGTCGCAGGTCTGAACGACCGCGATCCGTTCGCGGCGGCACCACCGTGCGAAGCGCAGCATCATGCGCATCGTTTCCGGACGGGCGAACCCCTTGACCGGAAACTCCACGACCGAGGCCGCACGTTCGAGCACGCGTGACAGGTACGCGCCGATCGGCCTGAAGCAGACTGCATGGACCTTGAACTTGCGCCGGTCCAGCCGACGGATGAGTTCTGTCATCTGCTTCTCGGTGCCGCCAGCCTCGAACGAGGTCATGAATACGGCAACCGGAATCTGGGGAATGGAATTCACCGCTGCCATCTCAGCAAGCAAGGTGCCACTGTCTGTCGATCCGTTCACGATGTCTGCACCGCTTCCTGCAGAGCCGGGCCGATCGGGGCGTCGACGTATTGACGCTGCCAGAGTTCGAAGACCAGGAGCTGCCAGAGCCTCAGCGTGTGGTCGCGCCGGCCCGAGAGGTGTTCATGGACGATCCGCTGCACGAACGCCGGGCGGAAGTAGCCGCGCTCCCGCGCGCGCGCAGAACCGAGGATGTCGGCGAAGACATCTCTGAGTCGTCCGCGGAACCAGACATCGAGCGGAACGCCGAAGCCCTGCTTCCTGCGGTCGAGAATCGTCGCGGGAAGCAGGCCCTTCATCGCTTCCTTCAGGACGTGCTTGCGGCGTCCGCCGCGGATCTTCAGGCTTGCCGGCAGCGTCGCGGCGAAGTCGATCACCTCGTTGTCGAGCAACGGCACCCGCGATTCGATCGAGTGCGCCATGCTCATGCGGTCCACCTTGGTGAGCACGTCTTCGGGAAGGTAGGTCTCGAAATCGAGCCGCATCATGCGGCTGTGCAGCGGCAGCCGGGAAAACCGCTCGAGGTGGCGGTCGAAGCGTGAGAGCGCGCTGCCGCCGCGCAGGGCGGCACGCAACTCCGGCGTGTACAGGGCGTTCTTCTCGTCCTCTCGAAACAGCGCGACCGAGTCGAGGAAGCGAGCGTCCGGATCCAGGGATACGTGGCGAAGGAAGTTCTTGCCCTGCATGCCGTGCGGCATCAGCGGCCAGATCGCGCCGGCCAGCCGATGACGTCCGGGCAGGGGAAGACGATCGAATCGCAGTACGCGCGGGTGCGGCAGATAGCGGTCGTAGCCGCCGAACAGCTCATCACCGCCGTCGCCCGACAGCACGACGGTCACATGCCGTCGCGCCATCTCGGAGACGTACCAGGTCGGGATCGCCGATGAATCGGCGAACGGCTCGTCGAAGTGCTCGATGAGCCCGTCGAGGATGGTGAGTCCATCGGGCCTGACCACGAACTCGTGGTGCTCGGTGTCGAAGAGCCTGGCGACGACGCGGGCATGTTCCAGCTCGTCGTACTGCGGTTCCTCGAACCCGATCGAGAACGTCTTCACCGGACGGTCCGACAATTCGGCCATGAGCCCGACGATCGCGCTCGAATCCACGCCTCCCGACAGGAACGCGCCGAGCGGCACGTCGCTGACCATGTGCGACCGGACGGCGTCGGCGAGGACGAACCGCAAATGCTCGGCGGCTTCCTCGCTCGTGCCGCGGAAGGTCTCGCGCGAATCGATCTGCCAGTAGGCCCGCGCCTCGAGCCGGCCGTGACGCCAGCGCAGGAGGTGACCGGGAGGCAGCTTGTGGACGTTCTTGAAGATCGAACGGTCGCGCGGCGTATAGAGAAAAGTCAGGTAATGGTCCAGCGACTCGACGTCCACACTCACGTCGACGGCGCCGGCAGCGAGCAATGACTTCAACTCGGATCCGAAGTAGAGGCGATCGCCGTGCTGCGTGTAGTAGAGCGGCTTGATGCCGGCGCGGTCACGGGCGAGCAACAGCGTGTGGGTACGGCGATCCCAGAGGGCAATGCCGAACATCCCGCGCAGCCGTTCGAACGCGGCTTCCCCCCACTCTTCGTAGGCATGGACGATGGCTTCGGTATCGCTCGCGGTGTAGAACCGGTGCCCTTCGCGTTCGAGGTCCGCACGCAATTCCCGGTAGTTGTAGATCTCGCCGTTGAAGACGACCCAGATCGACTCGTCCTCGTTGTGAATCGGCTGGTGCCCGGTGGCCAGGTCGATGATGCTCAGCCGTCGCATGCCCAGGCCGGCGCCATCCTCCACATGGATGCCCTCGTCGTCGGGGCCGCGGTGACGGATCACCTCGCACATCCGGTGGATGAGCGTGAAGTCCACCTCTCTGCGCGACGCTCCGTGATGACGATCCGCGAACCCGGCAATACCACACATGCTCGTCTCAGGAATGCACGGATGAGGCCAGAGCCAGGACGCGATCGAGCGACTCGGCCGGTGCGATTACCGTGCGAACGAGCAGCGGTCCCTTGCCATGGACCGTTGCCTCGAGGCATGTCGCGCGTTCGATCCGCCCGTACTCGGGTGCATATTCGTGGAAAGCGTCCTCGGTTGCCTTCCGCAGCGGACTCGTGGAAACCAGGACGATGCGTGTGCCGTCGACGTGCCTGAAGGTCGCCCTATCAGCCTCCAGAGCGTCCACCATCCACGCAGGGTGGACGTGCCAGAGAACCGTTGCGGTGGCGGACGTCTCACCAAGGATCCGGTCGACGATGATCCAGCCGGCGCCGTGGATGGCGGTGATCTCTCTCTGGTGCGTGAGCGGCGCATATCCGTCATGTCTGGCGGACATGAAGTCGCCAGTGTCGCCCGGCCTCCAACGCACACACTCCGCATCGATGCGCGTGCGCCAGTGGAATGGTCCGTCCGGCAGCGATTGCGTGCGACCGTCGACGACCACCGTGTTGTGCATCTGGCTCGAACGGAACCGGTCTCGTTTCGCCAGATCCATGGTGTAGGTCGCGGTTCCCGGATCGATCAGGAACGGCCGATCCGCGACCGTCAACACGATCGAGAGCGCGTCAGCGTGCGCGTGCCCGCCGTTCAGGTAGCCGTGCCGGCCGCAGTCGAAGACCAGGTGATCCCCGCGCGTGTTTCGTGACACGAAGTACCCCGAGGCTGCAAGGTGCACGGACGGCTGGGGGGCTGGAGTGACAGCGAATCTCTGGACGTCGACCGCCGTGCCGCACAACCAGTACGTCTCCTCAGGGATCGGGCCGGTGGCGAGTCCCGGTTCATCCAGCAGGACGGCGGCGGTCGCCAGCGTGTCGGCGCAATCCCACGGGGGTCGTCCACAGATCGGGAACAGCTGCCCTCCGTCGTCGTCGCCGATCAGCGGGATGCGACCACGGTCGTCGGCGATGGCGCGGAGGTAACGGGCCTGACGAAGAGCGGCAGTCCGGAAGCCGGACGCGGCAGAGTCAGCGGAGCTATGCGCGACGGAGTACGCCAAAAGGTAGAAATCCGTCGAGTAGCGGTGGTAATGCGTGGACCGCTCGGCGTGACCGCCATCGGCGAGCACCTGCCGCTCCGCCTCCTCGAGCAGGACGTCACGACCCAGGGTTGCGCGAGCCGTCGCGCCGGTCAGTTCCGGCAGGCAGCGGCCGGCAACGTAGAGCGCGAGCGCTTCGCCCGTGAAATGTGTGTTCGGGCTGAAGTATCGGGAGAGGTTCTCCTCGATGTGCGCGAGCTGGCGGTCGAGCGCCATCAGCAGATCGACCGTCCACGGATGCTCGTCGCGTTCGGATGCGGCGGCGGCGAAGAAGTGCAGCGCCCAGAGCCACGAGAGGCAACGGAACCCCAGCTCGAGCATGCTCGCCCAGTTCGTGCCCAGAAGCGGGGGATTCGAGCGGATCCAATCGGTCAGATGGACGACGAACGCATCGTAGTACCGGCGATCTCCCGTCAGCGCGAACGCACGGCCGAGCACGAGGAAGTGCTGGTGCCGGTTCAGTTCCCACGTGATCTTGTGATCCCCGAAGGCTGGATCGAGGTAGGGCAGCGTGTCCCAGAATTTCCGCGGCGCCGTGCGATCGTGGATGGGATCGCGGTGCCAGTCTGGCGGCGAGCCGGCACGGACGTCGCGGTAGCCAAGCAGATCGTACCGCCCCTCGAGTACGTGATCGGCCCGAGTCGTCGGATCCAGATCGGGAAAGGCCTCGCGGATCCGCTCCGCCACGGCGCCGATCCGGCGCGGATCGAGCGGGAAGGGGCTTTGCCGCCGCGCGAAATGCTGCGCGAGCCCCACGTGCGCGTCGCGCCACCGCCGATCCGCCAGCGCCTCGTGTGGTGACGGGGGAACCGTCCTGGCGCTCAAGTGAAGGCGCCGGCGGTCCCACTCGGGAGGTTTCAAGCTCGTCTTCGCGCGGCTGACCCGCGTTCGCAGGGCCGCCTTCGCGCGAAAGCGGAACTCCGTGCGATCCATTCTCCGGAGTCTGTCGAGGAGCGTCACGCTCATGCGGGAGAGGTGGCCACCACTGCCTGGCGGTGGATGACGCCGCGATAGAGATCCAGCCACTGCGCCCGGACGCGCTCCCACCGGTACTGCCCGCAACTCTCCCGCGCAGCTCTGGTGAGCCGCTCGGCCGCCTGGGGATCGGCCAGCAGATCGAGAATGCGGCGCGCCGCCGCCTGGTGATCCTCGCACTCGACCAGGCAGCCGTGGATCCCGTCGGTGAGGATGGCGGGAACGCCGCCCGCGTTCGTCGACACGACCGCGCAGCCGCTTGCGAACGCTTCCAGCACCGACGCCGGCATGTTGTCGATGTTC
The DNA here is from genome assembly GCA_036401215.1 of Vicinamibacterales bacterium. GTDB lineage: Bacteria > Acidobacteriota > Vicinamibacteria > Vicinamibacterales > 2-12-FULL-66-21 > JACDCA01. The sequence continues at coordinate 17,498 of DASWVN010000318.1, forward strand.
GGCGTCTGGAGGTAGATGTCGGCTTCGGCGTAGTAACGCCAGATGTCGTCGGGCGGCACACGTCCCGCAAACGTCACGTGACGCAGGTCCAGCTCCGAGGCGAGCGCCCGCAGTTGCGGCTCCTGCGTACCGCCGCCGACCAGCATCAGGCTCGCCTCCGGGTAAACGTCCTGCACGAGGCGGAACGCGCGCAGCGTGCAGGCGACGTTGTAGAGGTCCTCGAAGTTTCTCGTCGACAGGATGTTCGGACGGAGCGGCGAACGCCGTCTGAACGCGAAGCGATCGAGATCGACGATGTTGGGGATGATTTCGGAGCGGATCCCGAACCCGGCGAACACGTCGTGGAGAAAACGGGAGGGGACGGCGTTGCGTTCGATTGTCCTCAGGACCCGCCGCGCCAGGGCGGATCGCCGCAGGTGATCCGGCGCTTCGCCGCTGCGATAGTTCATGACCACCGGCTTGCCGAGCGCCTTCGCGACGAGGACCGCGGGCAAGGGCGCGAGCAGAAACGAGAAGTACGACGCCGAGAAGACGTGAACGACGTCGGCCCGGCGCAGGTCACGGACGAGTCGCGGCCAGTACGCCAGCTGTGTCACCAGTGTCCGCGCGTACTTGACACGTACGAACGGACGCAGGGGACGCGCCGGCAGCGGGTTGACCGGCACGAGCCACGCGTGAACGTCGGGATCGCCGGACCACGCGCGAAGCAGGCGATCGGCCTGCACCGCCTGTCCCCCGAGAATACCAACCGTGGGCGCGACGATAGCCACGTTGAGTCGGCGCATACCTGAAGCGAGTGGCACATGGGGCAGCTCTGCAAAATGTCCGCCTGGATTGCGCACAGAACGGTCTGTGACGGACCGGCTCGACCGGCACCTGCTTTGCTGCGGGCTCAACGGCAGTTCGGAACCAGACACATGTACACGTCCCGATGAGCGCTCCCGTCGATCCAAAGGTCTGGGGCCCTCCCGATCACACTCTGCACCTCGTCGCGTGGAACGTGAGCACGCGGTACCTGGCGATCCTCGTCGACGGGGTCATCGGTCTCGTGATGCTGCCGTTCAACGTGGCGCATCTCGGTCCCGCGGCGTACGGGCTCTGGGTGCTCACCACGTCGGTGACGTGGTTCTTCGGCGTTCTCGACCTCGGCTATGGCGGCGCCGTGGTGAAGTTCGTGGCGCAGTATCGGGCCTGGCGGGACCGGTCGGCCCTCAACGAAATTCTCAGCACGATCGCCGTCGTGTTCACCGGCATCGGCGTCGTGTGTCTGTTCGTCACCGGGATTCTCGCGTGGCGGATCGATTCGATCTTCAACATCCGGCCCGAAGACGCGGAGACCGCCCGCCGGGTCCTGTTGATCGTCGGTTCGTATCTGAGTGTCCGTTTCGCCTTCGCGATCTTCGGCTCGGTCGTCTACGGCTTTCAGCGGTATTACCTGAACAACGGGGTCAGTATCGGTGTCAGCCTCGCGGTCGCAACCGTCAACGTGGCGGTGCTGAGTGCGGGATACGGCCTCGTGACGCTCGTCGCGGCGACGACTGCCGTCCGCGCGGTCTCGATGTTGTTGTTCGTCTGGAACGCCTACCGCGTGTTCCCCGGGCTCTGTGTGCGGCCATCGCTCTTTCGCCGCGAACGGCTTCGTGAGGTCACCGGGTTCAGCGTCTACATGCTGGTGCTCGACTGGTCGGCGAAGCTGAACTATTCATCGGATCCGCTCATCATCGGCGCCATCCTCGATACGACGGCGGTGGCCGTGTGGACGGTGGGGCAGCGCCTTGCGCTCGTCGCCCAGCAGCTCACCAGTCAACTGACGGACGCGCTGTTCCCGATCGTGGTCGACAGTGATGCGGGGCAGCATCACGATCGGCTCCGGAAGATCCTGGTCCAGGGAACCAAGCTGTCGCTTGCGCTGGCGGCTCCGCTCTGCGTGGGACTGATCGTCGTCGCCGGTCCGCTGGTCGAGCGATGGGTCGGATCCGACTTCGCGGGCAGCGTGCTCCTCACGCGGATTCTCCTCGTCGTCGTCCTCGTCCGGATCAGCAGCGCCTCGGCGAATCTCATTCTCAGGGGCGCCGGTCAGCACCAACTGCTCGCGTATACGAACGCCAGCACCGCCGTAATCAACATCGCGCTCAGCATCGCGTTGATCGGACCGCTGGGGCTGGCTGGAGTGGCGCTGGGGACGTTGATTCCCGTCAGTGCCGCCGCGATCTTCGTTCTCTTCCCGGCCGCCTGCCGTCGCGTCGGTCTTCCGCTGGCGTACCCGATTTTCCATGCGATCCTGCCTGCCCTGTGGCCGGCGGCCGTCATGGCTGTCGTCATGTCGGGCCTCGTCCGTCATCTGAGCGGCAGTCTCTTCGAGATCGCGATCCAGATGGCGGTTGGCGGGATCGTGTATGCCGCGCTCTTCATCGCGCTGGCGATCGGAGCGGAGGAGCGGGGACTGTACTGGACGAAGCTGCGCAGTATCCTCTTCCGTCAGGAGCGGGGCGGTGTCGCCGGGGAGGTCGCGGCCGAGGGGACGTCGCCTCGCATCTGACCGCGCAATCCCGAGAACCACCGATCGAATCCGGCCATGTGCTTGCCGTAGAGGAATCCCGCGAGGTCCCACCACGCCAGCTCGTTCTTGAACAGGCGAGCGGAGTCGAAGCCGCCGAACAGCATCCGCACGGAATCCCACGCGCCTCGAGCCGCGATGCCGAACAGGTATCGCGGCACGCCGAACAGGTACCGGACCGGTGCGGGCCGCCGGCGATCGATGAGACCGAGCGACACGCCGCGCCAGAAACACCAGCGGCGGAAGTACCGCCTGGTCATTCGCTCCGCCGGCACGTAGTGGTGGATGATGAGGTCAGGCCGGTAGAAGCCGCGGCCGCCCGCCGCGAGCAGGCGCACGAACATGTCCTCGTCTTCACAGGAGAGCAGGCGTCCACCGGGCGTCCGCCCGAGGTCCGCCGAGTAGGGCCCTGCTCGCTCGAGCAGCGACCGGCGAATGACCGCGTTGCCGCCCATGAGCATGGCGTCACACGGCGGGCCATACTGCTGAATCTCAGGTCCGCCATCGACCCACCCGACGGCGGATCCGTAGGCAGGGCCGATCCACGCCGGCCGCTGCACGCTCCACTCGGGCAGGTAGGGTCCGCCGATGAAATCCGTCGAAGGATCCTGGAACGCTTCTGCGATCGTGATGAACCAGCGGGCGTCGACCTGCTCGTCATCGTCGATCATCCCCACGAGATCGCCACTGGTCGCGGCAATCGCGGCGTTCAACGCATGGGAACGTCCTGGCTTCGGTTCGTAGATATAGTGCAGGCGTCCCCCGAACGCAGGCTGGAACGATCCGACGACCTCGCGCGTGTCATCGATCGAGCGGTTGTCGGCGACCGTGACCTCGACGTGGAGTTCTGACGGCACCGGGGCATCGAGCAGACTCTGCAGCGCGCGTCGAAGCAACGCCGCGCGGTTGTGCGTGGGAATGACCACGTCGAGACGCATCGGTGTCATTGAGAGAGTACCTGCTGAACGGAGGGCACCTCCGATCCAGCGGACGAGAGCCGTGCAACGTCTGGCGGGGGCTCGAGTTCCATCAACGCATACAATTCGTCGAGCGCGTGCCGAGTGGCTGTGCCGGGCGCGTGAAAGAGTTCTTCGGCCAGCGCGCGCCTCTCACTCGAGAGGCGGGACGGCTCGGCCAGCGCGCGCGCGACCGCGTCCACGGCGGCACGGGCGTCGGTGACGGTCGTGGCCACCTGTGCCATCAACTCGACGTATTCGCGTCCGATGTGCGCGCCCGTGATCAACTCGGGCATCGCGATGCGGATCAACGGCCGGTCCAGCAACAGGTACTCGAACCCGATGGAACTGTGGTCCGTGATGAGCACGTCCGACGCCACGAGCCAGGGCGAGGCGTCCGACGGGCGGAGCAGGTGACCGTCGCCGCCGGCGAGAATCGGTTCGAGCCTGGCCACCCAGTCGATGCCGCCGGAATTGAGAGCTGTGCGATCGAGCGAGTTGTCGTGCAGTTTCACGAGGACCCGATAGCCGGCGGAGATCAGCCCGCGGACCAGGTCTTCGCCCATGGCGTTCAGGGATGAGAACTGCGTCCACGTAGGGGCGTAGAGAACGGTCGGGCGGTCCGGGTCCATGTCGTGCGACGAGAGGACGCCGGCGCGCGTGAGGCTGCCGTCCACCAGGCAGTCGCTCTTGGGCATCCCCACCAGGCGTATGGCCGGGCTGTCGGGATCGATCGCGCCGCTCGCCACGTAGTTGCGCAGCCGGCGGCGGTTGATGAAGAACAGCCGGTCCCAGCTCCGCATCGAAGTTTCGGGCCGGTCGTAGATGTGGCTCCACTTGCCCGCAACGCCGTGAAACATCTGCACGCGGCACGTGCCGCGTGGCAGCGTCGCCCAGACGAAGTCGGCGGCGACGTAGGCGTCGAACCGGTTCAGCATTGCCGCACGAGGCGAGAGGATCCGGGCAGCCGGCGGTGCGTCGCGGAAGATGGCGCGGGCGAGCGCGGGGCGCTCGCTCGACATCAGCCAGATCCGCACGCGCGGGTCGGCCATCAGGCGGCGATGAACGGGCGCCATCATGCCGTACTCCATCGCGGTCCTGGCGTCGAACACGATCTCGCGTGTGCCGGGCCGGCGCGCGCGATTCAGGCGTGCGTCGAGGCCGCGTGCGGCGTTGACCAGAGGGGAGAGGACATCGCCGACCGTCATCGATGCTCCCGCGCCGCGTGCGCATCGATCGCGGGCCGCAACGGAGGCGTGTGACGTGTCTCTTGTGTGGAGGTCGCGATCCGCTCCCGCAGCCGCGTCAGGAAGAAACCGGCGAAAAACCGCAGGCGCATCTCGTGCTCGAATGCGCGTGCGGTATCGCGAGACGCGATCCGTCGGAGCAAACCGACGAGATCGGCTGCCGCCTGCCGGTAGAGGTGGCCCGGGACGCCGAACAGGCTGCCGGCCGTCGTTCGTTCGATCTCTGGAGACCTGAGCAGCGCGTGGAAATGTCCGTGACCGAAGTGCCAGCGCCGGTGATACGCACGCTCGAGCCGATTGGGTTGAATCTCGGCGTGTACCACGATCCGCGGATCGTACCTGCCGGTCAGTCCTGTCGCGAGCGCGCGCAGCAGGAACTCGTGGTCCTCGAGCGACCCGATCCCATCGCGTACTCGCTGCAGGTCCGCTGCGAATCCGCCGATCGCGTCGAAGACAGACCGGCGAAACGCCATGTTCGCGCCGATCAGACAGATCGGACGATGTTCGGTCACCGCGATCGGTTCGTCACCATGATCCACCAGCGCCAGCGGCGCCCAGTGGTCGGGTGTCAGCCACGCGGGCGGACGCGACGGCCAGATCGGCAGCACGCGCCCGCCGATCATGGCCACACCGGGATGATCCCGAAACACCCGAACGATTTCGGTCGTCCAATTCGCACGAACGCGAACGTCGTCGTCGGTGAACGCGATCACCAGTCCCGAGGCCGTTGCGATCCCCGTGTTGCGTGCGTGCGAGAGCCCCTGTCGAGGTTCGAAGACGTATCGCACGCGGTCGTCGCCGGCGGCCAGGCGCTCCACGATCTGGCGTGTGGAGTCGGTCGAATTGTTGTCGACGACGATGAGCTCGAACGGTGGTGAGGACGGCGGCTGCGCGAGCACGCTCGCGAGCGCGTCGTGCAGGAGCACGCCGCGGTTGAACGTGCACATCACCACGGAGAGTTGGGGCGGAACTGGTCGGGCCTTCGACATGCGACGCCTCGGGATATAGCAGAGGCCGTGCCAGAAACCCCAACCGCCGGCGTTCGCCGCGTCTTCAGGAGTGAACCCTGACTTTGCCAGAAGTCACGGTGCTCACGATGAGGAATGCGATGCCCAGATTGGGAAACGCGCGCTCATCGATCGTGCGGCGCCGCCCGCGGCGGTGCAACCCCGGTCGGCCAGGTTCGAGCAAAGTGCCGGCGTTCGCGGTAAGCTCGAAAGGCTGTAATCGTTCTTCACCCCATCCTCAGGTACACCCCTTGCTCGGCCCCCTGTTGTCTATGCGACCTCTACTGCCACGGCTACTTGCAACACTTGTGATCTGTCTGGTGCCTCTCGGCGCGGCGGCGCAATCGCCCGCCGAACGCCTGTGTGATACGCAGTTCGAAGACTGCCGTACGCCTCTCTTGAACCTGATTCGCAACGAAACGGTCGGCATCGACGTGGCGTTCTGGTTCATGGAGGATTCGCGTTACGTGGCGGAGCTGGCGCGGCGGCATCAGGCGGGCGTGCCGATCCGGATCCTCGTCGACCAGCGCGCGAATGCGAGCAAGCGGCTGAACGAACAGATCCTCACGGATCTGAAGAATGCCGGCCTGCCGATGCGCGAAAAGTGGAGCGGCGACATCCTGCACTTCAAGATGATGTACTTCCGCGGCCAGGACGTCGTGGAGTTCAGCAAGGCGAACTACACGCCGCTGTCGTTCGTGCCCATCCAGCCGAACGTGAACTATGACGACGAGGTCATCTTCTTCACCGACGATCCCCTCATCACGCAGAGCCTCCGCAAGCGCTTCGACGATCTCTGGGTCAACACCTCGCAGTACCGCAACTTCGCGAATGTGAGCGGCCCGCTGGCGCGGTCGTGCCCGACGTGCACGATCCACTGGTCGATGAATTTCCCGCCGACGGAGGATTTCTCGAATCGATCGGTGTCCCGCTACGACCAGGAGATGCAGGGGATCGATGCCCTCGTGTTCCGCGTGACCGATCATCGTCACGCCGATGCCATGATCAGGGCGGTGGGTCGCGGGGTCCCGGTCCGGATCATCAGCGAGCCCACGGAGTACAGAAACCCGGAACGTGTCTGGGTGGGGAAACACATCGACCGGATGTACATGGCGGGCGTCCAGATCAAGATGGCCAACCACGGCGGCATCGCGCACCAGGCGTCGGTCGTCATGCACGGTCTCGGCGAAGTGACCTTCGGGTCATCGAACTGGACGACCGCGTCGGCCGGCTATCAAGACGAACACAACTTCTTCTATCACCCCAGCCTCAACAAGCCGTGGTTCTTCCAGTGGTTCGTCGACCAGTTCAATCGCAAGTGGAACGACACGAGCAACTACTATGTGTTCCACCCGCTGCCGCCTGATGTTCCGGTGAACGTGTCGCCGGCACAGGGCACGTCGGTCACCGGCACCAGCGCGACGCTCGTCTGGGACGGTGGGCCGTGGGCGCACCTCTACGACATCTACTTCGGCACGTCGACGAATCCGCCGCTCATCCAGAGCGACCAGGAACTCGGAAGTCCGCTCGTGGGCCAGCAGGAGTCCTTTACGGTGACAGGACTTCAGCCGGGCACGACGTACTACTGGCGCGTCGTCGGCAAGACGTGGGCGCAGCTGGCGAGAAGCGGGCCGATCTGGAGCTTCACCACCTCCGGTGCGCCTCCGGGAGGCGGCGGCACGACGCCGTTCCACGGCACACCGGTCGCGATCCCCGGCACCTTCCAGGCCGAGGACTTCGACAACGGCGGCGCCGGCCTCGCCTATTTCGACACGACGGCCGGGAACTCCGGCGGTGCGTATCGCACGACCGACGTCGACATCGAGCCGGCCGCCG
>DASWVN010000319.1:0-3822 GCA_036401215.1 Vicinamibacterales bacterium
ACCGCAGTTCGTCGTCAAGCAACTTCCCGCCGGGTTCGAGCGAGAGGCCGAGGTGTACGAATTGCTCTGGCGCCATTTCGATCCCCCTCCGGCCGTCCGGCTGCTCGGGCGTGAGCGCGCATCACAGGCCACGTATCTGTACCTGGAAGATGCGCAGTCGTCCGCGCCGTGGCCGTGGGCGGATACACGGCGAGCGGGCGCTGTGTGTGTGGCGCTCGCCCGCCTGCACGACAGCCGGGCCATGCCGCACGAGGCGTTCTCGTGGAACTACGAAGCCGAACTCGCGCGTTCAGCACAGGCCACGCTCGAACTGGCCGGTCATGCGCGAGATGTCTCCGGCGGGCGACTCTGGCGGCGGATCGGCGACCTGAGACGAGTGGTCGGATCGTTGCCCTCAATACGGGACCGGCTGCTGTCGGCCGGGACAGGAGTCATTCACGGGGACGTGCACCCGGGCAACGTCGTTCTGCGCGGCGGCGACAGCCCCGAAGTCCTCTTGATCGACTGGGCGCGTGCGCGCATCGGATCACCGCTCGAGGACGTCGCTTCCTGGCTGCATTCGCTCGGCTGCTGGGAGCCCGAGGCGCGCCGGCGTCACGACACGTTGATGGGCCTCTACCTCGACGCGCGGCGAGACCGCCGGCGATTCGCGTCAGACCTCCGCGTCGACTACTGGTTCGCATCCGCCAGCAACGGGCTCTCCGGTGCGATCCGCTACCACCTGGCGGTGTTGTCGGACGCGGGCCGGTCGGACGCCGCTCGCGACCATTCCAGGCGGGCGTTGAGCGAATGGCAGCGGGTCATCAGACGCGCCGCAGCGCTTCTGGGCTCCACTCAGGATCGTCGTAGTTGAGGATCGTCGCCGGCGCGCCGTCCTGCCACGCGATCTCGGTTGCGGTGAGCGGCCGGGGCCGATCGGGAGCCCACGCCGCTGCGCGCCGCCCGCGGATCACGCCCATGACCTGCGAGATCACGCCCGCGTGCGTCACGACGGCTACGCGCCTGGCCGGGTGTGCTGCCGCGGTTTCCGCGAGGCCGAGCAGGATCCGGCTCCGGAAGTTCGCGTAACTTTCCCCACCCGGCCAGCCGAAGGCATCGTCCTCCTGCGCCTCGTTCCGGGTCCACAGATCGGGATGGCTTCGCTGGATCTCCCGGATCGGCACCCCTTCGAGTTCGCCGCAGTGGATCTCACGTGCCCAGTCGACAGCCTGCGGCCGCAGGTTCCAGGCTTTGCCCAGCGCCTCCGCCACTTCTCTGGCCCGCAGCAGCGTGCTCGTCAGGAGTGCGTCCGGCGCTGGCCGCCCTTGTAGCCGCTGGACCAGCGCCGCGAGCGCTGCACGTCCACTCGGCGACAGGCCGATGTCGAAGGAGCCGCAGAGGCGTCCGCCCGGATCCGTGGCGGCGTGGCGGATCAGCAGGATGCGTGTGCCCACACGTCAATTGTGGGTTGCTTGAGCGACCGATTCCAGCGGAGCAGCGGGCCGGCGACTACGCTCGACGCAGCACGAACGCCGGATCGACGGACGCGGCGCGGCGCGCCGGCGCGAGCACGGCGAGGATGGCCGCCGCGAGCAGGATCACGGACGCTCCGGCAAACGCGAGCGGATCCTGCGGCGAGACGCCGAAGAACGCCGCGGACGCGACGACCCGACCCGCGAGCAGGGCAGCACCCGCGCCGATGGCGAGCCCGATGACGACGGGTTTCAGGCTGTCCCGCATCAACAGTCTCAGCACATCGCGGCGCTCGGCGCCCAGCGCGAGACGCACGCCCATCTCGCGCGTGCGTTGACTCACGACCGATGCGGTGAGGCCGTAGAGACCGATGACGCACAGCAAGAGGGCGAGGAAGCCGACAAAGGCCGTGAGGGTCGCGAGCATGCGGGGACGGCCAGCCTCTTGTCGCAGGAGCCCCTCGACACTTGCGATCCTGAGATGTGCCTGCGGATCGATCGCGCGGAGCCGCTGGCGCACCTCGTCCAGAGCGCCTGGCGCGACCCGCATCAACAGCGTCGCGAACACTTCGGCCGCGGGATCGAGCGGCTCATAGACCGTGAGCGCGTTTGGTTTGTGCAGATCAGCCGTGATGGCGTCGGCGACGACGCGGATCACGACCGGTCGCGTGGTCGAGAGCGGGATGGCGTCGGGCAGCATCTGTCCGACGGGGGACGACTGTGGCCAGTACGCTCGGGCAAGTGACTCGCTGACCACGGCAACCGGGACTCCCGCTGCCACTTCGTCGTATAGGTCCGCCCTGCCAGAACGCGAAGGCCGAGCGCCTCGAAGTACTCCGCGCGGGTGCGATTGAGGTTGATGCGCCGCGCTGGTTGGTCCCGAGTGACCGAGGTCTTCGTCAGATCGCCGAACGGCGTCACTTCGACCAATGTGGCGGCGGTGACACCGGGTACGCTCGTGACGTCCGGGACGGCGCGTGCCCAGAAGCTCCTGATGCCGGCGCCGTCGTTCTCGAACGCGGCGCGACCCAGGCCAGGTGATACGACGTAGAGTGCGGCCCGGTCGAAGCCGAGATCGATGGCGGCCGTGTGGAACGTCGCTCGCACAAATAGTGTCGCGACGACGATGAGGATCACGGCGCCAGCGGCTTGCGTCATGACCAGCAAGGACCGGAGCCGCCGCGGTGCGCTGCGGCCCTGGTTGGCGCCCTCGCCCTTGAGCGGCGTGACGAGATCGGCCCCGCGACCGTGCCACGCAGGCGCGAGTCCGGCCCCTACGCTCGAGAGGATCGTGATCGTCCCGAGAAACAGGTAGACGCGCGGGTCGGGGGCGAGGTCGGCGCCAGCAGGGGCTTCGATCATCCTGCCGATCACCGGAATCGTCCAGTAGGCGAACACCAGCGCGACGGCCGCCGCTACCGCTCCCAGCAGGAGGCTTTCGGTCACCAGCTGCCGGACGATGCGCCAGCGACTCGCGCCGAGCGCTGCCCGCACGCCCATCTCACGCTCCCGTGTAATCGCAGTCGAAATCAGGACGCTCGCGACGTTCGCCGCAGCCAGCAGGAGCACGAGGCCGATCACGGCAAAGACGAACACCGTGATCGCAAATGTCATCGGCGACGGGTCACGGCCCAGGCCCACTCGAGCGTCCAGCTCGACCCGGCGCGAGGGTGGGTTCGCGCTTGTCTTGCGAGGTAGCGCGGCGGCAACGGCGCTCACCTGCGCTTCGGCGGCGGCGGGTGAGACGCGGGGAAGGAGTCGTCCAAACACCTCGACGGCCATCCCGGGCGTTCGTGCGACCGGCGCGTCGTCGTAAACCGCGCCATACGAGGTGAGCGGCATCCAGAGCAGGCGATTGCTCGGCGCCGTGAACCTGCGCTCGGCAACGCCGACGATCGTCGCGCCGGTGCGGCCGACGCGGATCGTGTGACCGACGACGTCTGGATCACCACCGAGCCTGGACTTCCAGAAGACAAAACTGACGACCACGGGCGGAGGGCCGGCGTGGCGGTCGTCGCCTGGTTCCAGGGTGCGGCCCAGGGTCATGCGTCCGCCGGTTGCGCTGAAGAATCCGCCGCTGACGAATGCAACAGCGGCAGAAGGGATGTCGGTCTCGGCTTCCGCCGCCGGCACGCTCGTGGTCACGACGCCGGCCGCATCACGGAGCGCGGCTTCGACCTGCATCAGCGTGGAGCCGTCGTGCAAGTGGACGAATTCGTCATACGTCCAGGCCGTCGAGCGCGATTGCCCGTCGGTGCGAACCACAGCGGGCACGCGATCCGAATCGACGATGCCTTCACCGCGCAGCACTGCGGCGTTCATGACGCTGAACGCCGCGGTCGCGATTCCCAATCCTAACGAGAGCCCTCCG
>DASWVN010000320.1:0-68491 GCA_036401215.1 Vicinamibacterales bacterium
CCGGCCGAAGCGCCCGCCGGCGATGCTCCGCGCGCGCCGCCGGAGCCCGAAAACGACCAGGGACTGCTCGAGGAGGAAGGGCGCAAGCTGCTGCAGTTGATCCTGGACTTCGGCGAGACGCTCGTCCGCGAGGTGATGACGCCGCGTCCCGACATGGTCGCGATTCAGGCCACCGCCACGCTCGCCGAAGTGCGGGAACTCTTCGAGGAGCAGGAGTACTCGCGCATCCCCGTGTACGGCGAGAATCTCGACAACATCCTCGGCCTCCTCTACGTGAAGGACCTGATTCACGTGCGGGATGCGAGCGACGACGCCGTGCTGCAGACCGACCTGCCGCATTTAATTCGTCCGGCGATGTTCGTCCCCGAAACCAAGCGCGTGACCGAACTGCTCAAGGAGTTCCAGCAGAACCAGAGCCAGCTCGCCATCGTCGTGGACGAGTACGGTGGGACCGCCGGGTTGGCGACCATAGAGGACCTGTTGGAGGAAATCGTCGGCGAGATCCGCGACGAGTACGACGTCGAGACCGAGCCGGTGACCGAGGAGCCGGACGGCTCGTTCGTCTTCAGCGGCAAGGTGAACTTCGACGAAGTCCGCGATCGTCTCGACGTCGAGGTGGAACCCGAAGGCTTCGAAACCGTCGGCGGCTACGTGCTGACGCGCGTGGGACGGGTGCCGAATGCCGGCGAGACGTTCGAACTGGATGGCATGACGGTAGAAGTCCTGGAGGCAGAACGCCGGCGCATCCACCGCGTCCGCTTCCGCCGCAACGAGCCCGTCGAGGCCCTCGGCGCACAGCGATAGGGATGGTAAATGGCAGATGGTAAATGGTAAAGAGTGCCGCTTGAATCGGGTGGGGTCGAATAGCGGCGACTTGTCCTCCACCTGCTGAATGCGAGCCGAACCGCGCTTTTAACCATCTACCATTTACCATTTTCCATCCGTATGTCCCGCGCAGGCTTTGCTTCGCTCATCGGCCGGCCCAATGCCGGCAAGTCCACGCTTCTCAACCGGATGGTCGGCATGAAGGTGGCGATCGTCTCCGACAAGCCGCAGACGACGAGAAACCGGATCGTGGCCGTCAAGAACCTGCCTGGCGGACAGATCGTGTTCGTCGACACGCCGGGAATCCATCGGCCGCTGCACCGGCTGAACGTCCGGATGGTGGACGCGGCGGTCGAAACGCTTCGCGAGGTGGACGTGGTGGCGCTGATCTTCGACGCGTCCACGCGCCCGGGGCACGGCGACGAGTACGTGTCGAACCTGCTGAAGGACGTGAACGTGCCGGTCGTGCTCGTCCTCAACAAGATCGACCTGGTGGCGAAAGCGAAGCTGTTGCCGCTGATGGAACAGGCGCAGGGCTGGCACGACTTCGCCGCCATCGTGCCGGTGTCGGCGGAGACCGGCGACGGCGTCGACCGGCTCGAGCAGGTGCTCCTCGAGCAGCTGCCGGAGTCGGATCCGATCTATCCCGAAGACTTCCTCACCGACCAGGCCGAGCGCACCCTCGTTGCCGAGATCGTTCGCGAGAAGGTGCTGCTCAACACGCGCAACGAGCTGCCGTTCTCCACCGCCGTCGTCGTCGACCAGTTCGACGAATCGAACCGTGATGCGCGCGGCGCCGGCAAAGGCCTTCTGCGCCTGTATTGCACCATCTACGTGGAGACCGAGTCGCAGAAGCCGATCGTCATCGGACGCGGGGGAGAAATGATCAAGCGGATCGGGACCGAGGCGCGCCGGGAACTCGAGGCGTTCTTCGATACGAAGGTGTTTCTCGACCTGCGGGTCAAAGTCGATCCCGACTGGCGCAACAATGATCGGGCGCTCGATGCGATCGGCGTGCCGCGCACGGCGCGCAAGCCCCGGAAGCGGTGACGTCCTCCGTTGACGACGATCACCCGATTCGCGCCCGCTCCCACCGGACATCTTCACATCGGCCACGTCGTCAATGCGCTCTACGTCTGGGAGACCGCCCGGCGCGAAGGAGCACGAGTGCTGCTGCGCATCGAGGACCACGACCGTCAACGCTCACGTCAGGAGTTCGAGGTATCGATCCTCGAGGATCTCGCCTGGCTCGGCTTCGTTGCCGATGGTCCACCCATTCGTCAGAGTGAACGCGGTGAGATCTATGAATCGGCCCTCGCAGGACTCCGCGTGCAGGGCCTCGTTTACGCCTGCGAGTGTTCACGGCAGGGGATCACCGCGTCCGCAGCGCAGCTCTCCACGGCGGCCAACTCCTCCGAACGCCGATATCCCGGCACGTGTGCCTCGAAGAATCTGCCCGACGCTCCCGGACGGGCACTGCGCGTTCGTCTGCCGCGCTCGGAAGAACGGTTCGACGATCTCCTTCTCGGGCCGCAGGTCCAGGTTCCGTCGGAGCAATGCGGAGACCTGGTCGTCCGGGACCGCCATGGCAACTGGACCTATCAGTTCGCCGTGACCGTCGACGATCTCGATCAGGGCGTGAACCTGGTGATCCGCGGAGTGGACCTTCTGGCCTCGACTGGGCGCCAGATCCAGCTCGCGCGCATGCTGGGCCGGCGCGAGCCCGCTCGTTTCATGCACCATCCGCTGGTGATGAAGTCAGCCACGCAGAAGTTGAGCAAGTCTGACCGCGATACCGGAATTCGAGAGATGCGCCAGGCCGGGATGACTCCCGCCGCCGTGATCGCCTTGGCGCGGCTCTGAACTTCCAACTCCCAACTCCCAAGGTCCAAGGCCCAAGGCCCAAGGCCCAAGGCCCAAGGCCCAAGGCCCAAGGCCCAAGGCCCAAGGCCCAAGGCCCAAGGCCCAAGGCCCAAGGTCCAAGGCCCAAGGCCCAAGGTCCAAGGTCCAAGGTCCAAGGTCCAAGGCCCAAGGCCCAAGGCCCAAGGCCCAAGGCCCAAGGCCCAAGGCCCAAGGCCCAAGGCCCAAGGCCCAAAGCCCAAAGCCCAAAAGAGGCGGACGCCGGACCGCGCCCTTCGACTCGCTTCGCTCGCTCAGGGCAGGCACCGCGGACTTTCTGGAACTTTCCGGTCCCCCGAACTGAATACCTGCAGAACGCGTCGTAACCGGAACCGCATGCCCCACGACCTCCATCCAGAGCTGCCCGACGAGACCCTCGTGGCCCGCATCGCCGACGGCAACGTGGAGGCGCTCGGGACGCTGTTCCGGCGGCGACAACAGAACGTGTATCGATTCGCCCTCCACCTCACCGGTTCTGCGTCGCTCGCCGATGACGTCACACAGGACGTCTTCGTGACCGTCATCAGAGAGGCGGCGAAGTTCGAGGCTGGACGAGCGCCGGTGTCGGCCTGGTTGTGCGGGATCGCCCGAAACTTCGTCCGGCGCCGGCTGGCGATCGAGCGGGGAACCACCGCGGTCGACGTGGACGAGGGGGTGGAGGCGTCCCTCCACGCCGCCACCCCCGATCCACTGGACGCACTCACGAGCGCCGAATCGATCGAAGCGCTCAGACGCGCCGTGCTGAGCCTACCCCTGCGCTACCGCGAAGCACTCGTGCTCTGCGATCTTCACGAGATGTCGTACGTCGACGCGGCCGCCGCCCTGAGTTGCCCCGTGGGGACCGTGCGCTCCCGCCTGAACCGGGCGCGGGCGCTGCTGACCGAAAAGATGCTGGCGGAGCAGCGGCGCAAGGCGTCTCCGCTGCGCGGGATGGAAGGTGTGACGAAGTGCCTGGCATGACCGAACAACAGGAACGTGCGCTCACCGCGGGATTGAAAGCGCTCGCGGCTTCGACGCGGCAGGCGTCGGCCAGTCCGGCGATCGAATCCGCCGTGCTTGGAGAGATGCGGCGCGCCGTGCAGTCGCGACGGGTCGTGACGAACCGCGCCTGGATCCCGCTGGCGGCCGCGCTCGTGCTCACCTCGGGGGCTGGTGCATGGTTCGCCCACACGTCCAGCGTCCGGGTTGCGACGACGATTCGTCCCGCGGGATTCGTTGCGATCCCCGGCACGGCTGCGATGCCGCCGGTCGAGAGCGGCGCGATCGTGCGTGTAGCCGTGCCGGTGGCGGAACTGCCGTCCTACGGCATTGCCATCCTCCCCGAACTGATCGACGGCACAGTGGAAGCCGACTTCTTCATCGCGCAGGACGGGCAGGCCCGCGCGATCCGACTCGTCAACACTACGTTTTCATCGAGGAGCACACCATGAGCAGGAGATGGATCATCGGGCTGGCGGCGGCAGCGTTGTTTGCCCCGTCGACGTCCGCAGCGCAGGAGGCCCGCGCCAGGGCTGTCGTCAGCGGCAGCGTCGATCAGGGAGCAGCCGGTCGTGGCGGCCGTGTCGTGGCCTACGGCCTCGAAACGAAGATCACCACCGGACGGCCCTATTCTGCGGAGGCGGTCACCGAGACGACGCAGGTTCTTGGAGATGGGAATCGGATCCACAACCGGTCCGTCACCCGCGTCTATCGTGATGGCGAAGGCCGCACCCGGCGCGAAATGTTCGATCGCGAGGGGGCGCTGGTCAGCATCTCGATCTCCGATCCGGTGGCGAAAACCAGCTTCACGCTCGATCCAAAGACGAAAACGGCGCATCAGATCAGCCGGTACGTGCTGGCGACGCCGACGACAACCGGGACCTACGTGTATTCGGAACGGGCCACGGGCGTAGCGGTCACCTCATCGCCGCTTGAGCGTCAGCCGACCCGCGTCGTCAGCGGCAGCGGCGGTGGCGTCGTCAGCCCCGCACGGACAGCTGCCCCCGACGACCCGAATGGGAAGAAGGAAGACCTCGGCATCCAGAACCTCGAAGGGGTCAGCGCGACCGGCTCTCGCACGACGAGAGTGATCCCGGCCGGTGAGATCGGCAACGCACAGGAGATCCGCGTCGTCTCGGAGCAGTGGTTCTCGGACGAGTTGCAGGTGCTGGTGATGACCCGCCACGCCGATCCGCGCAACGGGGAGACGGTCTACCGCCTCACCAACATCCTCCGGGCGGAACCGGACCCGAACCTCTTCTCCGTCCCTCCCGGCTACACGGTCCAGGAGCGGAGGATCCGGCAGCAGTAAGAAGGCGCGGCTGCCGCCGCCTGTCAAGGCTGAATGCTGAATGTCGAACGCTGAAATCCGGTTTCGGCATTCAGCATTCGTCAATTGATGTGATCCACCCTAAACCGTGCTACCTTAAGCAGTTCTCGATATTCTTGCGGAACTGCTCATGGCGCAGCGGAAGCTGGACGTTGTCCTCGACTCGGTAAAGCGCCTCCAGCGCATGGGGGCCACGGCGAACCTGGTGAACCTGCTTCAGAAGCAGCACCCCGCCGATCTGGCACAGCTCTTTTCAGAGCTGCCGGAGAAGGACCGCCACGCCGCGTTCTCCCTCCTCGTCGAGCGCAACAGCCGGCTCGCCATGGAAGCGCTCTCCGAGCTGGAACCCGAAGCCGGCGCGTCGCTCCTCGCCGATCGCTCCGCTGAAGAGATCGTCAGACTGACCCAGGAGCTGCCGTCCGACGACGCGGCGGCGATCATCGGCTACCTGCCGGAGGAGCTGTCGGCCGCCGTCCTCGAACAGATCCAGAAGCGGCCCGCCGCCGGCGACGTCGGTGAACTGCTCGAATACCCCGAGCAGACCGCCGGCCGTATCATGAATCCGAAGGTCTTCGCGCTTTCGGAGGACGTCACCGCCGGAGATGCCATCACCGCCGTTCAGGGCGCGCGGGATGTCGAGGTCGTCTTCTACCTGTACATCATCGATTCGCGCCGGCACCTGGTCGGGGTCTCGTCGCTGCGGCGCCTCCTGCTGGTCCCGCCGACGACGCCGCTGAAGCGGATCATGACCACCGACATCATCAGCGTCCGCGCCGACATGGACCAGGAGGAGGTCGCGCGCCTGGTGGCGTCGTACAACCTGCTCGCGATCCCGGTCGTCGACAACGAGAACAAGCTGGTCGGCGTCATCACCGTCGACGACGTGATCGACGTCATCAAGGACGAAGCGACCGAGGACGTGTATCGCCTCGCCGGGGTCAGCGGTGACGACCGCGTGTTCACCCGTCCGTCGGAGTCGCTGCGCAAACGCCTGCCGTGGCTGCAGGTGAACCTGGCGACCGCGCTCATGGCCGCCTCGGTCGTTGCCGTCTTCGAGGGATCGATCGAGCAATGGACGACGCTCGCCGTCTTCATGCCGGTCGTGGCCGGGATGGGCGGCAACGCCGCGATGCAGACGCTGACCGTCATCGTCCGCGGGATCGCGCTGGGAGAGCTGACGTTCGCGAATACACGCAAGGCCCTGCTGAAGGAAGCGCTCGTCGGCCTCGGCAATGGGTTCGGCGTCGGCATCATCGCGGCCTTCGTCGTCTGGGTGTGGAAGGGGAGCGCCTGGCTCGGCCTGGTCATCGGCGCCGCGATGATCATCAACATGTTCGTGGCGGCAACGGCCGGCACGCTGATCCCGCTCGGGTTGCGGGCGTTGAAGGTCGACCCGGCGCTGGCCTCGTCGGTGTTCATCACGACGCTGACCGACGTCTTCGGGTTTCTGTCGTTCCTGGGTCTCGCGACGCTGGTCCTCAAGTACACCGGCATCGCCGGCATGTAGGCGGGGCGCATACAATTAACAGGTGCCCGTGTACACGTCCGAGGCGCTGATTCTGCGCACCTACAAACTGGGTGAGGCGGATCGCATCGTCGTGTTCCTGACCCGGGATCGCGGCAAGAAGCGCGGTGTGGCGAAGGGGGCGCGGCGGCCGAAATCGCGGTATGTGGGTGCGCTCGAGCCGATGACGCGCGCCGGCGTCGCCTACTACGAGCGGGAGCTGCGCGACCTGGTCCGCCTGAACTATGTCGAGCCGCAGCGATCACCGCTGTCGGCGGTGGGGATGACCGCCGGCGGCGCTTCAGTGCTCGGTCACGTCGGCTACTTCGCCGAGCTGATCGACGAATGGGCACCCGAGGCGCACGCTGACGAGCGACTCTACAGGCTGGGATCGGCGGTCGTCGACGCGCTTGCCGCTGGAGCGCCGATCGAACGGCTCGCGCGGTACTTCGAGTACTGGATCCTGAAGCTGCAGGGAGTGTATCCCGCAATCAGGGCCTGCCCGGGGTGCGGATCCGCCATGGATGCCGGTGCGGTGATGCCGCCGAGGGAACACATGTTTTTGTGCCGGCGGTGCGGACAGCCCGGGCACGGCACGGACCTGGGATCGGCCGCGCTGGGATTTCTCCGGGCGGCATCGCGGACCGCGCCGGAAGGGATGGAACGCCTCGACCTCGATGCTCGTGCGTCGCGGGAACTCGAGACGGCCCACCGGCGGTTGTTGAATACACATCTCGAGAAGGAGCTCAAATCGGTGCGGGTGCTGAGGGAGATGGGGAGATAGATTGGTCACGCTGCAGCAACTGATCTTCAAGCTCCAGGAGTTCTGGGCGTCACGCGGATGCCTGCTCCAGCTGCCGCTCGACGTCGAGATGGGGGCAGGGACGATGCATCCCGAAACGTTCCTGAGAGTGCTGGGCCCCGAGCACTGGAGCGTCGCCTACGTACAGCCGTCCCGCCGTCCTGCCGATGGACGTTTCGGCGAGAATCCCAACCGCCTGTTCAAGCATCACCAGTTCCAGGTGATCCTCAAGCCCGCGCCCGACGAGGTGCAGCAGTTGTACCTGCAGAGCCTCGAAGCCTGCGGGATCGATCTGCGCGCCCACGATGTGCGCTTCGAAGAGGACAACTGGGAGTCGCCGACGCTCGGCGCGTGGGGGATCGGCTGGCAGGTGCTGTTCGACGGCCAGGAGATCACGCAGTTCACCTACTTCCAGCAGGCCGGAGGGGTCGACCTCGCGCCGATCTCGGTGGAACTCACCTACGGGCTCGAGCGGTTTGCGATGGCGCTGCAGGACGTCGATGACGTCTTCGATCTCGAATGGGCCCCGGGCGTGAAGTACCGCGACGTGCGGCATCGCGACGAGGTGGAGCAGTCGAAGTATGCGTTCGGCCAGATCGACCTGCCGTCGGCGGAACTGCACGCGCTCCACCGCGATCTCTTCGAGAAGTACTACGGCCTGACCCAGACGCTGTTGCGCAGCGGCCTCGTGCTGCCGGCGCTGGACTACTGCCTGAAGTGCTCGCACATGTTCAACCTGCTCGACGCGAGCGGCGGCATCGGGGTCACCGAGCGGACCGCGTACATTCTGCGCGTGCGCCAGCTTGCCGTCGGGATTGCGAAGCGCTGGGCGGGGCTTGAACCCGCGGAGAGGGAGAACGAGCCGCCTGGCTCGTGAGAGCGTGACTGTGAAGAGCGCCTGCGGCCCGAGCGAGGCGCCGGAGGGTAATCCGCCGAAGGCGGATCGCCGAGCGAGAGCGAGCGGGGGTGGGGCCCCGCGAGCACTGTTGAAAGATGGATAGAGAACTCCTGATCGAGATCGGCGTCGAAGAGCTGCCCGCGTCGTGGCTGCCGAACCTGACTCGGCAGATGGCCGAGAAGCTCGAGGCACGTCTGAAGGAACTCCGCATCGCGCCGCTCGCGCCGGTCGAGAGCTTCAGCACGCCGCGGCGCCTCACGGGACGGATCGCCAAGATCGCCGAGCGGCAGGAGGATCTCGAGGAGACGATCACCGGTCCGCCGGTGTCGGCCGCGTTCAAGGACGGTCAGCCGACTCCCGCCGCGCTCGGGTTCGCCAGGAAGCAGGGCGTCGAGTTCGACCAGGTCACGCGCGTCCAGACCCCGAAAGGGGAGTACCTCGCGTATCACCGGCGCCAGCGTGGCCGCAGCGCCGTCGATACGCTGCCGGACCTGATGACGGCGCTGCTGCGCGACCTGTCGTTCCCCAAGCAGATGAACTGGGATGCGAGACTCGAGGACGAGCGAGGCGATTTCACGTTCGGCCGTCCGATCCGGTGGCTGCTGTTCCTGTACGGCGGCCGCGTCGTCCCGTACACGATCCCACGCACCGACAATGCGTCCGGACCTCTCGTCCAGGATGTCGAGTCGGGCGCCGTCACCTACGGCCACCGTTTTCTCGCGACGAGCGGACGCGCCGGACGTTCGATCAAGGTGCGCAGCTTCGACGAATACCAGGCGCGGCTGGCGGAGCACTTCGTCGTCCTCGAGCACTCGGAACGGCGCGGCCGGATCGCGCGCGAACTCGAGAATCACGCCCGCCGCCTCGGCGCCCGGGTCCAGTTGAAGGAGCACGCCGCGCTGATCGACGAAGTCGCCGACCTGGTCGAGTACCCGGGCGTCATCGCCGGGTTCTTCGACCCGGGCTTCCTCGAACTGCCGCACGAAGTGCTGACGACCACGCTGGTCCATCACCAGCACTGGTTCCCGGTGGTGAGCGACGACGGGAAGCTGAAGGAGGCGTTCCTGGCGGTCGTGAACACGCAACCGCAGGACGACCGGCTGATCGCGAAGAACGCCGAACGGGTCGTCGCAGCACGACTGCGCGATGCCAGATTCTTCTGGGAAGCGGACCGGCAGGTGCCGCTCGAATCGCGGCTCGAGCGGTTGCACACCGTGCTGTTCCACAAAAAGCTGGGCAGCTACCGCGACAAGGCGGAGCGGATCGAGACGCTCGCGCGATGGATCACCGCCGAAGCGTTCGGCCATCCGGAGCAGTCCGACGCCGCCGCGCGCGCGGGACGACTCGCGAAGGCGGATCTCACGACCGACATGGTCTTCGAGTTCACCGAACTCCAGGGGACGATGGGAGGGATCTACGCGCGGGAGCAGGGCGAGCCGGAAGCCGTGTGGAAGGCGATCTACTATCAGTACCTGCCCATCGGCGTCGAAGCGGATGCGCCACCGGCGCGCGAGCAGCTCGGAAGCGGGGCCGTGACGTGGGCGGCCCTATCGCTGGCCGACAAGCTCGACACCTTCGCGGCGCTCACGGTCGCAGGTGAAAAGGCGACCGGCTCGCGCGATCCGTTCGGACTGCGGCGGCAGGTGCAGGGCGCCGTGCGCGTGCTCATGGACCTGCCCGAGCTGACGAAGATCGATCGGGAGATCTCGCTCTCATCGTTGCTGGCGCAGGCGGCCACCGGCATTTCTTCCGGCTGGTCGGGTAACCTGAAGGAGAACGCCGAAGCGTTCGCGCTCGAACGCGTGCGCTACGCCCTCGAGCAGCGCCGGATGCCCATCGAAGTCGCACGGGCCGCGACGGCGTCCGGCGACATCCGTCCGTTGCGCGCCCGCCGTGTCGCCGAGGCGATTCAGGCGATGCGTGCGTCGGAAGACTTCCAGGGGCTGGCCGTGCTCTTCAAACGCGTGAAGAACATTTCACGCGAGTTGAACGAGGACGTGTCACTCGATCGTTCGGTGCTCACCGAACCTGCCGAGGGGGCGCTCCTCGCCGAGCTGGACACGCGCCGTCCGCGGATCGAGGCCGCCGCGGCCGCGCACGACTACAAGAAGGCCTTCACCGAAATCGCAGCGCTCCGCGCCCCGGTCGACCGGTTTTTCACCGAGGTGTTCGTGATGGCTGACGACCCGCGGTTACGAACGGCCCGGCTGACGCTCATGGCCGGGCTGCGTGACCTCATCCTCGATCTCGCGGATATTTCGGAGATCGTTCCTCAAACGGAGTAAACAGTCGAACATGGCGAAAACACTGGCTCGCACGAAAACAGTCCTCAGGAAGCCCGCTGCGAAGAAGGCGGTCAAGGCCGCTGCCGTCGCGGTCGTCGCCGCAGCCGCCGGCAGGGCGGTGAAGAAGGCGACCGGCAGGGGTCGCAAGTACGTCTACTTCTTCGGCAATGGCAAAGCGGATGGGGACCGCACGATGAAGGACCTTCTCGGCGGCAAGGGTTCCGGGCTTGCCGAGATGACCAACGCGGGCCTGCCGGTGCCTCCCGGATTCACGATCTCGACGGAAGCCTGCACGCTCTTCTACCAGGAACGGCGCAAGACGCCGGCAGTCGTCGATCAGCAGATGCTCGACAACCTGAAGAAGCTCGAGAAGGCGATCGGGGCCAAACTCGGCGATCCGAAGAACCCGCTGCTCGTGTCGGTCCGCTCCGGAGCCAAGTTTTCGATGCCCGGCATGATGGACACCATCCTGAACCTCGGCATGAACGACCAGACGGTCGAGGCGATGAAGGCGAAGACCGGCAACGGCCGGTTCGCGTGGGACAGCTACCGCCGGTTCATCCAGATGTATGGCAACGTGGTCCTCGACATTCCCAAGGATGCCTTCGAGCACACGCTGGACGCGGTCAAGAAGGAGAACGGTGTGACGCTCGACACCGATCTCACCGAGGAGAATCTCCAGGAAGTCGTGCGGCGGTACAAGCAGGTCGTTCGCGAAAAGGCCGGCAAGAACTTTCCGCAGGATCCGCTGACCCAGCTGCGCGGCGCCCGCGACGCCGTGTTCCGCTCCTGGAACAACGCGCGCGCGATCGAGTACCGGCGCATCTACGACATCCCCGACCACATCGGCACGGCGGTCAACGTCCAGGCGATGGTGTTCGGCAACACCGGGGACAAGTCGGCGACCGGCGTCGGCTTCACCCGCAACCCGGCGACCGGCGCCAACGAGTTCTACGGCGAGTTCCTGGTGAACGCGCAGGGTGAAGACGTCGTGTCCGGCGTCCGCACCCCGCAGCCGATCCACGAACTCGAGCAGGTACTCCCGAAGGCGTACCAGGAGCTGCGCAAGATCACGCGCCGGCTCGAGAAGCACTACAAGGACGTGCAGGACTTCGAGTTCACGATCGAGGACGAGAAGCTCTACATGCTCCAGACGCGCAACGGCAAGCGTACGGGCTACGCGGCGGTGGTCATCGCGACCGACCTCGTGAGCGAGCGGCTGATCACGCCGAAGGAGGCGGTGCTCCAGGTCGATCCGGAGTCGGTGTCGCAGCTGCTCGCGCCGGTGTTCGAGCCGAAGGCGTGGGCGGCGCTTCCCGTCACGACGAAGGGGCTGCCGGCGTCGCCCGGCGCGGCGTCGGGGCAGGCGGTGTTCACGGCCGATCACGCGGTCGAGTGGACGCGCCAGGGCAAGAAGGTCGTGCTCGTCCGCAAGGAGACGGTGCCCGACGACATTCACGGGATGTTCGTGGCGCAGGGGGTGCTCACGGCGACGGGCGGTATGACCTCGCACGCCGCGGTCGTCGGGCGCCAGATGGGGAAACCCTCGGTCGTCGGCGCCGGCGCGCTCGAGATCAGCGAGTCGTCGAAGCTCGTGCGCGTGAACGGGCAGACCATCAAGGAAGGGGACTTCATCTCGTTCGACGGTCTCACCGGTGAGGTGAAGGTCGGCCAGGTCCCGACGAAGCCGTCCGAGATCCTCCAGGTGATCAGCGGCCAGATGAAGCCGAAGGACTCCGATCTCTACCAGCGGTTCGAGAAGCTGCTGTCCTGGGCTGACAAGTATCGCCGCCTCGGCATCCGCGCCAACGCGGACCAGCAGGACCAGGCCGAGATCGCGTACCAGTTTGGCGCGCGCGGCATCGGCCTGTGCCGCACCGAGCACATGTTCTTCGGCGAAGGGCGCATCCCGATCGTGCAGCGGATGATCCTCGCCGACAACGAGAACGACCGGCGTACCGCCGTCAACGAGCTGCTGCCGCTTCAGCGCAGCGACTTCTACGGCGTCTTCAAGGGGATGCACGGCGAGGCGGTGACGATCCGCACGATCGATCCGCCGCTGCACGAGTTCCTGCCGAAGCGTGAAGACCTGATG
The DNA here is from genome assembly GCA_036401215.1 of Vicinamibacterales bacterium. Taxonomy (GTDB): domain Bacteria; phylum Acidobacteriota; class Vicinamibacteria; order Vicinamibacterales; family 2-12-FULL-66-21; genus JACDCA01. The sequence goes on from DASWVN010000320.1 coordinate 12,617, forward strand.
GTCGACATCGCGCGGATGGAGGAGCGGGGCAAGACGGGGAAGGAGCTCGACGACAAGCACGCGCTGCTCCGTCGCGTCGAACAGCTCCACGAGTTCAACCCGATGCTCGGCCACCGCGGCGTCCGCCTCGGGATCACGTATCCCGAGATCACCGAGATGCAGGCGCGCGCGATCATCGAGGCGGCGTGTCAGCTGGCCAAGGAGGGGATCAGGTGCGTCCCCGAGATCATGATTCCGCTCGTCGGCCACGTGAAGGAACTGCGCGACCAGCGGGCGATCGTCGATCGCGTCGCCGCCGACGTGATGAAGGAGCAGGGGGTCAAGATCAAGTACCTGGTCGGCACCATGATCGAGATCCCGCGCGGCGCCCTGACCGCCGACGAGATCGCCCGGGAGGCGCAGTTCTTCTCGTTCGGCACCAACGACCTGACGCAGCTCACCTTCGGGTTCTCGCGTGACGACATCGGCAAGTTCCTGGCCGACTATCAGGACAAGAAGATCCTCGACAAGGATCCGTTCGCGACGATCGATACCGTCGGCGTCGGGCAGCTGGTGGACGTCGGCGTCAAGAAGGGACGCAGCGCCCGTCCGGATCTCAAGCTCGGGATCTGCGGCGAGCACGGGGGCGATCCGGCATCGATCTACTTCTTCGACAAGGTGGGCCTCGATTACGTCAGCTGTTCACCCTACCGCGTTCCCGTTGCGCGTCTCGCGGCGGCGCAGGCGGCGCTCCAGGTGCGGGTGGGCGACTAGCGCTGTCAGAGTCTCGGGGCTCGGAACTCGGCGTTCGGGGCCCCGGGGGTCCCGGTTCGGGGGCCGGCTTTCGCCGGCCCCCTTTTCTTGTATCCTCCTCACATCCTCCGAATCAGCTACAGTCACGGATCGACACCATGAAGCCACCGAGAACAGCGACGAGCGGCGCTGCCGCTGACGTCGAGGCTTTCCTTACGGAATTGGAGCATCCGTTCAAGCGCGAGGTGCTGGCGCTCCGTGCGGTCATTCGCGAGGTCGATCCGGCGATCCGCGAGAGCATCAAATGGAACGCCCCGAGCTTCGCGACGAGCGAGCATTTCGCGACGTTCCAGCTCCGTCACCAGGATGGCGTGCAGGTGGTGCTTCACCTGGGTGCCAGGCCGCGCCCGGACGTCCAGGCCCGGACGACAATCGACGACCCGCAGGGGATGCTCGACTGGCGCGGCGCCGACAGAGCGCTCGTGTCGTTCCGGGATCTCCACGAGATCGCGGCGCGGAAGAGTGCGTTCGTGAAGATCCTCCGGCAGTGGATCACCCTCGTGTAGCCGGCGGGCCGAAGCAGAAGCAGCAGGAGAGGACACGGATGGCGGGACAGGGCGGAAATGCGGCGACCGTCGGCATCGGGTTCGGCACGGCGCTCGCGATCACGATCTCCTGGAGCGCGAACAAGTCGATCCTCTGGGCGATCGTCCACGGGTTTCTCTCGTGGATTTACGTCATCTACTACGCGGCGAAGTATCAGTGAGGTGGTCATGAACGACCGGGAACCCCTCACGCCTGAGCAGCGCCTGCGTGCCGCGTTCGGCCGCTGCGACGCCGCCGACGTGCGGCGCCTTCTCGCCGCGCACCCGGAGTTCCGCGCGCGGATCAACGAGCCCGTGTTCCCCTTCGACTCGCCCGCGATCGTCGCGTTCGCGGGGCATCCGGCGATGGTCGAGGTGCTGCTGGAGGCCGGGGCGGACCCGAACCGTCGCAGCGAGTGGTGGGCCGGCGGGTTCCACGCGCTCTACTCGTCGACGCCTGAGACAGCGGAGCGGTTGATCGCGGCCGGCGCCGTTCCGGACGCCTGCGCGGCGGCGCACCTGGATCGCCCGGCGTTGCTGGCGGATCTGATTGCCCGGGACCCTTCGCGGGTGCACGAGCGCGGGGGCGACGGGCAGCTGCCGCTGCACTTCGCGAGGTCCAGGGCCGTTGTCGATATCCTGCTGGCCGCGGGCGCCGAAATCGACGCGAGGGACCTGGACCATCGCGCCACGGCCGCCGAGTGGATGCTGGATCGCCGACGCGGCGCGGGCCGTTTCGAACTGGCGCACTATCTCGTCGAGCGGGGCGCTTCCACGGACATCTTCCTGGGAGCCGCGCTCGGCCTCACGGATCGTTTACTCACCATGCTCCGGGCAGATCCCGCACTCCTCGATCTGCGTACGGGCCACGGGTCCTACGGCGAGCAGCCGCCGAGCAGTTATCACATCTACTTCTGGACGATCGGCGCCGGTCGCTCGCCGCTCGACGTCGCGGCGCAATTCGATCAACCCGACACGCTCGCGGCTATGCTGGCGATTGCGTCACCCGTCCAGCGCCTGTTGTTCGCGTGCCGCCGGGGTGACAAAGCGGCGGCCCGGGCTTTGGTGCGCGACCACCCGGGCATCGTCGGATCGATGGCGCCCGAGGCGCATCGCGCGCTCGCCGACGCCGCGTGGCACGGCGACGCTCGCGCGGTGGCGCTGATGCTGGACCTCGGCTTCGATCCCGCCACGCCGGGCCACGATTCGGGCACGTCGCTGCACCTGGCTGCCTGGGAAGGATCGGTGGAGACGCTGGCCGCACTGCTGCGGCATCCTGCCGGACGCGGGCTCGTGTCCGTGCGCGATGCGCACTACGGAGCGACGCCCCTCGGCTGGTGTTGCCATGGATCGCTGCACGCGAATCCCGGCCACGATCATGCAGGCGCCGCGCGCCTCCTCCTCGAGGCCGGCGCAGTGCCCGGTCCGGACACCGAAGCGGCGTCGGCCGCGGTGCGAGCCGTTCTCGACGAACGGCTGCGAGCTGAACGTGACAGGAACGATGGCGCCTGAGACACCGTCGGAACGGATCGTCGGCCTGTACGAACGACACGCGCAGACGTTCGATCGCGATCGCGGCAAAACCCTGATCGAACGGCCGTGGCTCGATCGCTTCCTGGCGCACGTGCCCGTTGGCGGTACGGTGCTGGACGTCGGGTGCGGTACCGGGGAGCCGATCGCACGCTACCTGCTTCAGTCCGGGCGTCGCGTGGTCGGACTGGATTCGTCGCGTTCGATGATCGAGATCTGCCGGGCGCGATACCCCGAAGCGGAATGGCAGGTGGGCGACATGCGGCAGCTCGCGCTCGGACGGACGTTCGACGGCCTCCTCGCGTGGGACAGCTTCTTCCACCTCGCCGCCGACGATCAGCGCCGGATGTTCGCTCGCTTTGCCGTGCACGCCGCCCCGGGAGCGCCGTTGATGTTCACCAGCGGTGGTGCGGCCGGGGAGGCGATCGGCGAGTTTTGCGGCGAGCCGCTCTTCCACGCGAGCCTCGATCCCGCCGAGTACGGCCGGCTGCTCGACATGAACGGATTCACCGTTCTCGAGCATGCGACCGATCCCGACTGTGGCGATCACACCATCTGGCTCGCCAGCAAGCGAGCGTGATTCCGTGTTCAGCCCGCCGGATTCGACCTGCCCGCCTCACGCGGCGTCACGTCTCTTGCTCTTGCGCTTGGTTGCCGAAGCCTTTTTCGCCCGGGTCTTCGAATGGGCCCGATCCGGTAAGCGTTTCGGCGCCGGCCGGACTCGCCCCGGGGCGAGTTGAGCCGGACCGGCGCCTCTGGCCGATGCCGTCGTACCAGATGCCTTGTGTGAGCCGGAGCCCTTCGCCTTCTGTCGCCGGGACCGCGCGGCCGCCATCACCTCCGGCCCGAAGTCCAGCTCCGCCTCGTAAACGTTGTGGGCCCTGCAGCGAAGTTCGATGTTGATAGCCGTCGGCGGGCCCTTCCTCGCGTATGGCTTACGGTGGTGATACTCCAGGAAGTTGCGTTCGGGGCAGCGCCCGTTCCGCCCCACGAACGCGCATTGCGCCCCGTCGCGCGCCCAGACCTCGCGCTTGACTGCGGCCGAGGGTTCGCGAACCTCATCCTTCGGAGGACGCGGTGCACGGGGGCGATCCGCCGCACCCGTCCGCCGGCGTGCCAGCTGCTTGTGAAGGAGTTCGAGGGCGCGGTCGAAGATCACCGCAGGATTGCCATCCGGCAGCTGGTGACTGAGGAGCGCCTGGACCTCGCGCAGCCTGTCACGCGTGGCGCGGCTGATGGTCAGGTGCAACCGGTACTGCTCCGCAGCGACGGCGACCAGCAGGGTGCGGTGCGCCAGGCCGGCGGCGACCTCCTCGATCTCGCGCTTGCTCTTGTGGCGCGAGGCTTCGAGCGCCATGTCGATGTTCTCCGCCGTCAGATGCGGCGCCAGCACGCGCGCGCCGGCCAGGTGCAGGGAGCCGTCTTCGAGGCACGCCAGCAACTGCGGCCAGCGCGCCGACGCGCGGGCAACTTCGATGCGGTTGAACGCACTGTGCTCGGAATAGTGGAGGACGGACGTACAGTAGGCGAAGAGCGACGAGTAGCCCTCGCCGAGGTACAGACGGCGTCGATCGAACTCGATCAGCGCCCGGATCAGGTCCGCAGTAGCCTGACGTTCCCGTCCGGCGCGGCGGCCTACTTCCGCTACAAGTTCGGGATCCGGCAGTTCTGACAGGTCAGCGGCCGCGGCCGCCGGACGGTTTGCAGCATTGTTTTTCATGCCACATTCGCCTTTCGGAAATGTGGCCCGATCTCACGCTGACACTAGTGTAGCCCATCGGTGTGACAGAGTAGGTCACAACGAACTCGCCCCGGGGCGAGTTCGTCTCGCCTGGCGGCTGGACTGGGCAGGGGCTTCAGTGCGAAGGGCCTGCAGGCCGGGGTTCCGACGAATTCCCGGACTCGCCTCGTCTTGCGGTACCATCCGCGGGCATGCCTTCGGCCTTCTCCGTATCCGCGCTGCTGATGATCGCTTCGCTCCTCGGACAACCGGCGGTGCCAAGTCGCCTCCCGCCGCCCGGAAAGCTGTTCCATCACGTGGGCACGCTGAAGCCCTCCCCGTCCACGCTGGCGGTCGCGGCCACGCGGTTCGACCACACAGGAACGCACACGCTCGACTTGCTCGTGATCTGGAAAGGCCCCGCGGACTGGCACTCCACGGCCCGATCCGGCCACTCAGGCTCTGGCGGCGGGACCGGACAGTGGTTCGAATACACCGTGCGCCTCGAGCAGCGCGAGTTGAAGGCGCGGCTCGATTCGATCAGCCGGATCGCGCAGATCCAACAGCGCCGGGTGAGGCTGGAGACGGCCAACGTCGTGCTGGTTGACGAGATCGACTCGCCGTCCGGTCCGCGGGTCGTGCGCCTGCTGCGGATCGATCCGCAGGTAGCTGCGGATGACCACGGCTTCCCGGCTCTCGGGGACGTCTGGAAACGATCCCCCGAGATCGTGGCGTTTGTAAACCGTTGAGAAGGATGTCCAACGTGTCGAAATCTCTGGATGGAAAGATCGCCGTCGTCGCCGGCGCGACGCGGGGAGCAGGACGCGGGATCGCTACGGCGCTCGGCGAAGCAGGTGCGACGGTGTACTGCACGGGCCGGAGCGTGGCCGGTAAGCCCGGCATGGCCAACCGTCCGGAGACGATCCACGAAACGGCGGAGATCGTCACCGCCCGCGGCGGCAAGGGGATAGCCGTGCAGGTCGACCACACGCAGCCGGAGCAGGTCGCCCGGCTCTTCGAGCAGGTCGGCGAGTTCGACATCCTCATCAACGACATCTGGGGAGGCGACGACCTCGTCGAGTGGGGCAAGAAGCTCTGGGAGACGAAGCTCGACGACGGGTTGAGGCTGATCGACCGCGCCATCAAGACACACATCATCACGAGCTACTACGGCCTGCCGCGCGTCCGGACGGGAGGGTTCGTCGTCGAGATCACCGACGGCGACTCGTACTTCTATCGGGGGCACTTCTTTTATGACCTCGTGAAGACGACCGTGATTCGGATGGCCTTCGCACTCTCACAGGAGCTGCAGGGACGAGGCGTCACCGCCGTCGCGGTGACGCCCGGCTTTCTGCGCTCCGAGTGGATGCTCGACTACTTCGGCGTGACCGAGGCGAACTGGCGCGACGCCGCGGCGCAGCACAAGTCCTTCATTGCGTCGGAAACGCCGCTCTTCGTCGGCCGCGGGATCGCCGCGCTCGCCGCGGATCCGACGGTCGCGGCGAAGAACGGCCGCGTGTACGCGTCGTGGGATCTGGGCGAGGAATACGGGGTCACCGATGCGGATGGGACGCGTCCCCACTTCTACCGGTGGCTTCAGGAGAACGAGCCGGCCATGGCGGCGAAGTGGAAGAAGCTCGACGATGCGTTTTATGCGTATTGGAGCGAGATGCCATACGAAACCCCCGGCTGACGCCGAGGCGCTTGCATCGAACGCGGGCGAGCGTTGATGATGGGCGCTTCAACCGTCGTTCTGGAGGAGCAGCATCATGCAGATCACCGACATCCTTTCTCAGACAGGCGGACTGCAGGCGATATCGCGCGAGTTGGGTATCAGCGAAGCCGACGCAGCCAGGGGCGCCGCGGCGCTCGCCCCGGCCATTCTGGGAGGCTTCAAGAAGCAGGCGCAGGCGCAGCCGTCCGGTCTGCAGGGGCTGGATGGTCTGCTCGGCCAGCTGGGCGGCGCCAGCCTGCTCGAGAACGTCCTTTCGCCGCAGCCCACGCAGGTGGACAAGGGCAACGACGTGCTCGGACAGATCTTCGGGTCCAAGGACGTGAGCCGGACCGTGGCCGCGAACGCGTCGTCGCAGACCGGACTCGACTCGGGGATCCTCAGGCGGATGCTGCCGATGCTGGCGATGATGGTCGCGGGCTACATGGCTCGGGGCGGTGGCGCGTCCGGACAGACGCCCTCGACCGGCGGTCTCGGCGGTCTCGTCGGTGGCCTGCTGGGGGGCGGCGGGGCGGGATCGTCCGGGGCCGGCGGGCTCGGGTCCATGCTCGACATGGACGGAGACGGCAACCCGCTCGATGACATTCTGAACATGGTGCGCGGCCAGCGAGGCTGACGGACGCTCGATCACGAGCCGCGCCCCTGTTGGAGCCTTCACGAAAACGATGACGAACGGAGTGATGCTCATCACGGGCGCGAGCCGCGGGATCGGCGCGGCGACCGCACGGCTGGCAGCGGACCGCGGGTATGCGGTGTGTGTCAACTACCGGAGCGACGGTGCCGCCGCCGACGGGGTCGTGCAGGAGATCCGGTCGCGAGGCGGTCGTGCGATTGCCGTCCAGGCCGACGTCGCCAGCGAACCGGACGTGGTCAGGCTGTTCGAGGCGTGCGACCAGCAGCTCGGACGGCTCACCGCGCTCGTGAACAACGCCGGCATTCTCGAACGACAGGCGCGGGTGGACTCGATCGAACGCGCACGGCTCGATCGGGTGTTCGCGACCAACGTGTTTGGCGCGTTTGCCTGCGCGCGCGAAGCGGTGCGGCGGATGTCGACGGCCGAGGGGGGCGGCGGCGGCGCGATCGTCAACGTGTCGTCGGTCGCCGCGCGGACCGGATCGCCGGGCGAGTATGTCGACTACGCGGCGTCGAAGGGAGCCCTCGACACGCTGACGATCGGGCTCGCTCACGAGGTCGCGCAGCAGGGGATCCGCGTGAACGGCGTCCGGCCCGGATTCATCTACACCGACATGCATGCAAGCGGCGGTGAACCCGGACGGGTCGATCGGGTGAAGCAGTTCGTGCCGCTCCGCCGCGGCGGGACGGCCGAAGAAGTGGCTCAGGCGATTCTGTGGCTGCTCTCGTCCGAGGCCGCCTTTACCACAGGGAGCTTCATCGAGGTGGCGGGGGGGCGTTGATGCTGCGGCGATGCCGCTCCTTCTCCTGGAACGCCGCGCGCGTGACGTCGCACGCCGGCATCCCTCCGGTCGACCGCGGATTGACGAAAGCGGAGCTCCCGCGGTATTCAGGGGCGCAGTCCACTTATCTTTGCAGGGAGCGACGGATGATACTGGTGGCGGGAGCGACGGGATTCCTTGGCGGAGAGGTGTGTCGGCGTCTTGCGGAGCGCGGAAAGGCGGTTCGCGCGCTGGTCAGGTCCACGTCCACGCCGGAAGCGGTGGGTCGACTGCATGCTTTCGGGGTGCAGACGATCGAAGGGGATCTGAAGGATCCGTCGTCGTTGCCCGCCGCCTGCGCGGGCGTGCGCGCCGTCATCTCGACCGCGACGTCCACGCATTCCCGCCAGGACGGCGATTCGATTGAAAGCACCGACGGCGCCGGTCAGCGGAACCTCGTGCGGGCGGCGCGCGACGCGGGTGTCGAGCGGTTCACCTACGTGTCGTACTCCGGCGGGATCGACACCGACGATCCGCTCACTCGTGCGAAGCGCAGCGTCGAACGCGAGATTCAGGGCAGCGGCATGACCTATACCGTGCTCCGTCCGAGTTTCTTCATGGAGGTCTGGCTCAGTCCGGCACTGGGATTCGATTACCCGAACGCGAAGGCCACGATCTTCGGTGACGGCACGCGTCCGGTCAGCTGGATCTCACTCGCCGACGTGGCGAGCTTCGCCGTCGAGACGCTGGATCACCCCGCCGCGAGGAACGCCGTGCTGGAGTTGGGCGGTCCCGAGGCCCTGAGCCCGCTGCAGGTCGTCGCCCTGTTCGAGGAAATCGGCGGCCGGTCATTCGAGCGCCACCACGTTCCGGAAGACCAGCTTCGCACCGCGTTCGACACGGCGACCGATTCGCTGCCGAAGACGTTCGCCGCACTTCAATTGAACTACGCGGGGGGAGATGCCATCCCGATGGAGGAGACGCACCGCACGTACGGCATCCAGCCGACGTCGGTGCGCGACTACGCCAGCCGCGTGCTGTCGACTGCTCAGGCCTGACGCACGCGGTCGGCTCTCGCCATGAAGCAGCCCGCCTCGCCGTTGCGGATGTGGACGTAGGCGATCGCCTGAACGTCGAACAGCTGCGCGAGCACGTCCTCAGGCGTCCGGTCGCCCACCCGTTCCTGTGCGATGAGGTGTCCGCCCGTCCTGTATCCCTCCAGCACCAGCGGCAGCTTCCGGAAGTCGGGTGGGAGTTCGGGTCGTTCATAGCGGTCGCAGGCGTCCGCATGAATGAAGACGGGGCCGGGTGCGGGCAGGCTGCCGGGTTCGCGGAACGGTTGGTACGTGAAGAGGATCCGATCCTCCTTTCCCACATCGAACGTTCGAAGGCACAGCCGGCAGGGCCCGTAACCTCGCGCAATCTCGCGGTGCGCCGGATGCCCATACTGCGGCGAACGCATCGTCGCGCGCACGTCGGCGGCGAGATCGACAGGGATGCCTGAGAACCAGAAGGGCGGGGTGTTCGCAGCTGACGTCATGCTCCGAGGGTAGCGCCCACGGCGCGACCGCTTCTATCCGGTTCTTGCGGTCGAATTCCCGCCGCGCTGCGCCAGCCGGTGACGGTGTGGTGTGGCTGGTTCGCGATCCGGCCGCTGCGCTATGCTCCTTTTCAGGAGGCGCACCAATGGACGTCGACATCGCAGTCCGCGAACAGCTGTCTGCCATGCTGACATGGCGGGACGCACACGTCGGCTTCGACAAGGCCATCGACGGGATCCCGGTCGAGGCGAGAGGGAAGCGGCCGTCGGGTCTGCCGTACTCCGCCTGGCAGCTCCTCGAGCACATGCGGATCGCCCAGCACGACATCCTCGACTTCTGCCGGAACCCGGACTACGAGGAGCTGAATTGGCCCGACGACTACTGGCCGCATTCTCCCGAGCCGCCGGACGCCGCCGCCTGGGACGAGAGCGTGAGGCAGTTCCGCGAAGATCGCGCCGCCATGCAGAAGATCGCCACCGATGAGCAGGATCTGCTGGCCAGGATCCCGCACGGCAACGGCCAGACGTATCTGCGCGAGGTGCTCCTCGTCGCCGACCACAACGCCTACCATGTCGGAGAACTGGTGCTGCTGCGCCGGTTGCTCGGGACCTGGCGGTGAGCGTACGAGTCGTTCGCCTCGGAACCCCGCGGCTGCGCGGGGAAGGCACGCGGATCGGGACCGTCCGGCGGCCGCCGCGGGGTGTGCCGAAGACGGAGTTCTCGCGGCAGAACTGGTACGACGTCTGGTTCCCGAACCTCGCTCCGAGCGTCGAAACGATGAAGATGGCGCAGCAGGCCCGGACGCCGGCGCAGTGGTCCGCCTTCGTAAAGAAGTACCGGTCCGAGATGAGCACACCGCAGGCGAAGCACGACCTCGACCTGCTCGCCGCGCTGTCACACACCGCGGACTTCTCGGTTGGCTGCTATTGCGAGGACGAAAACCATTGCCACCGGTCCATCCTGAAGTCGCTGCTCGTCGAGCACGGCGCCAGGCTCGAGTGAGACGCACGGGCTGCTAGAATCTGTCGCGTTGCTGACCATTTACCGTAATCACGCCGGCACGACGGAGTGCGTGGATCACATCGATCGCGCCTGGTTGCGGCCGGGAAGCGGTGTGTGGGTCTGGGTGGACCTGAGCGCTCCGACGCCGGAAGAGATCCGCATCCTCTCGGATCTCTTCCACTTCCACGAGCTGGCCATCGAAGATGCGATGACCGAGGTCCACCATCCGAAGGTGGAATCGTACGGCGACTACCTGTACGTCATCCTGCACGGGATCAACTTTCAGGAAAGCGAGCACTGTTTCAGTACGCAGGACGTGGACTTCTTTCTCGGCGAGCAGTTCCTCGTCACCGTCCACCCCGGCATCTCGCGGACGCTGACGGAGATGCACACCGTCTGCTCGCGCAATCACCGCGCGCTCGGTGAGGGCCCCGGGGCGCTGCTGCACCGGATCGTCGATGCGATGGTCGATCACTACCGGCCGGAGATCGACAAGCTGAATGAACGTCTGGACATGCTCGAGGAGGAAATCTTCGAGCGCCCGCACAACAAGCTGGCCCGCGAAATCCTCGACTTCAAGGCCGACGTCTCGTCCCTGCGCCGCGTCGTCATCCCCCAGCGCGACATCGTCGGACGCCTGGCCCGGCGCGAGTTTCCGCTGATCTCGGAGCCGGTCGCGTTCAGGTTCCGCGACGTGCACGACAATCTGGTACGGCTCGTCGACGAGGCGATCTTCTTTCAGGATCGCGTCTCGGGCCTCCTCGACGCGCACCTGTCGCAGGTCTCGATCCAGCTGAACGGCGTCATGAAGGTGCTGACGATCATCGCCACGCTCTTCATGCCGCTGACCGTGCTCACCGGGATGTACGGCATGAACCTCGATCTGCCGCACCTGCCAGGCGGTGACGATGCCCAGTTCTGGTGGGTGCTGAGCATCATGATCGCGTTGTCGCTGGCGATGCTGGGATACTTCCGGCTGCGCCGCTGGATCTAGCGCGACCAGCCGGTCCGCCGATGACCCGCCTCCGCTGAGCTTCCAGCCTCAGCGACCCCGATATCCCTGATGTGCTGGCCGCTGGGCGAACCCCGCAACCCCGGGTTGCGCGCCTCCGGCCCGACTGTTACAGTTCGCTAACACGGAGGGACGAAGGTGGCCTCACGAACCTGGACGGAGGCGGGTGTCTGGTTGGCCCGTGCGGCGCTGTGTGCGCTGCTGGCGCTCCACGCGGCGACGGCCGAGGGGGCGGTGCTGCGCGAGGCCCGTTTCGACGTCGTGTACACGTCGCCGACCGACTGCGAGGTCAACGCCTCGTTCGTCGTCGAGGGGACGACGACCGTGGAGCACCGCCTGATCGTGGGGGACTCGGCGGTCGTCACGCTGCGCGAGGTCGGCGGGACCGTCGCGGCCGATGGGGGACCGGTTGCGGTTGGCGCGAGCCGATCGCTGACGCTGCGCGGCGCCGAAAACGGCGAGCAGCGCTACCGGCTCGGGTACGCCGTCTCGAACCCTGCCTCTCCGTATCGATGTCCGCTGTGGCTCCCGACGACACCCGCCGATGGGGTTTCGCAGGAGGTGGTGATCGGCGTCGCCCTTCCCGCCGGTGTGATGCCCGACGGCGCCTCGCTGCCGGCGTTCGACTGGGAGGGCCGCGGCGGCACGGCTCATCTCGGACACATTCCCGCGTTCATTCGGGTGCCGTTCCGCGCTGAGGGCTCGTCGCGGAGGTTCTCGGTCGGCGTGAACGCGTTGATGGACGGGATCGCCATCACCGTGCTGGCGGCAGGCGTTACATGGTTCGCCTGGCGGCGGAGGAGGGCCTAGATGCAGGCAGGCTTCGGCTGGAGCTTTTACGGGTTCTTCGTCTGTGCGGCGCTCTGGCTGGTGTTGTACTTCGCCTGGGCTGCCGTGGCGGACCGCCGTGAGCGGGACCGGGAGGAGCCGTGACGGTCGATTCTCCCGTCCTCATCGTGGTCACGGTCGTCTACCTGGCCGTCGTGCTCGGGGTGTCCATCTGGGGCTACTTCCACACCGAGAGCGAGGAAGACTTTCTGGCTGCCGGCCGGTCGATCGGGCCGTGGGTCGGCGGCGCCGTGCTGGCGGCGACGCAGATCAGCGCCGGGACGTTCGTCGGCACGCTCGGGCGGCACTATCTGACCGGGGTCAGCTGGATCTGGATCTGGTTCGGATTGTGGGCCGGATGGGCCGTGTCGGCGCTCTTCGTCGCGCCGAAGCTGCGGCGGTTCGGCGCGCTCACGGTGGCCGACTACGTCGGCAAGCGGTTCGCGAGCGAAGGGGCCCGCACCCTCGCGGCGGCGCTCATCATCATCACCTACACCATTTATCTCACGGCGCAGTTCCAGGCGGTGGGGGAGATCGCCTCGGCCATTTTCGGCATCGCGCCGCTGACGGCCATGCTCGCGCTGCTGGCGAGCACGGGGTTCTACACCGCGCTCGGCGGCGTGCGGTCCAGTTCGTACATCGAGTTCGTCCAGACGCTCATCATGGTCATGGCCCTGGTGCTCGCGCTGCCGATCGTGCTCGCGCACGCCGGCGGGTTGCGCGCGCTCGGGACGGCGCTGACCGCGATCGAGCCGCGGCTGACCGGGTGGTGGTTCAGCGGCGGCGAACTCTTCGCGTTCGGCATGGCGTTCGGGCTCGCGACGGCAGCCGCCCCCTACGAGATGACGCGCTACTACTCGATGCGCGACGTCCGCACGGTGCGGCAGGCGATCGGCATCTCGATGGGGATCCAGGCGCTGATCGGCGGCAGCGTGATGGTGCTCGGTCTCGGCATGCGGGGCATCTATCCCTACCTGCCGTCGCCGGACCAGGCGTCGAGCATCATGGCGTCGACGGTGATGTCCCCGCTGCTGGGCTCGCTGTTCCTGGTGGCGATGATGTCGGCGATCATGTCGACCGTCAACTCCATCCTGCTCGTGACCGGGGGCGCGTTCGCCCACGACCTCTACAAGCGCCTGGTAAATCCGGAGGCGTCCGAGCGCCGCCTCCTTCTGATCAACCGTCTGTCGATCGTGGTGCTCGGGCTGGTGCCGTTCTGGTTTGCGATGCAGAAGTTCGGCGACGTCCAGACGATCGTCGTCGAACAGGCGAAGTTCATCGCCAGTTTCTTCTTCGTGCCGGTGGTGCTCGGCTTGAACTGGCGCCGGGGGACGAAAGAAGGGGCGATCTGGAGCATGGCGGCCGGGTTTCTGGGCTGCCTGGTCTGGACGTTCACCGGCCAGCGGAGCTTCGACGTGCACGGCATCGATTCGGCGGCGGTCGGCGTCGGGCTGAGCGCGCTGACGTTCGTGGTGGTGAGCCGGATGACCCGGCCGGCGCCGGAGGAGAACCTGCGGATCTTCTTCCCGGTGTCGCCGCGCGACGGCGCACCTGTTGACAATCCCGTGAAACGAGGGTAGAAACCAAGTGTCACAGGAACGTAACAGTCGGTTCTCCGGGCGCCCGCACCTCTTCCATTACGACGCGTCGTCCCGGATCCCCGCGCACGTGCAACTCGAGGAGCAGGTGAAGGTGGCGCTGGCACTTGGCAGGCTCAGACCGGGAGACGTGCTCCCCTCGATCCGTCAGGTCGAGGAGGAGATCGGCGTCGGGCGCATGCTCGTGCGCAAGGCCTACCAGCGCCTGCAGGACGCGGGACTGTTGCGGATCATCCACGGGCGCGGGGCCGTCGTCATCGGCCAGGCGCGCGACAACGGACGCGTGATGGCCAAGGCCGAGGCCGTCATCGCGCGACTGCTGCCGGAACTGCAGCGCGAGGGGCTCGACCCGGTGACCTTCTCCCGCATCTTGCACCAGCGGCTGCTCGACGAGGACGCCCGGGCTCCACGGCTCCTGTGCGTGGACTCGAGCGAAGTGCTCGCGGCGGAGCTGGGCCGGCAGATCGAACGGATCCTCGGTGTGCACGTGCGCACCGTGGGATTGTCACGCCTGAAGAGCACCCGCCGGTCGATCACCCCCGAGACCCAGGTGCTGGTCGACTACTACTACCTGCCGGACGTGCGGCGGACGCTGGACGGGCGCGTCCGGGGGATCTATCCGATCGCGCTCGATTACGACCCGGCCTTCATCGAGCGGGTGTCGAGCCTGCCGCTCGGGGCCTCGGTGCTGCTGCTGTTCTACGAGAGCAGCCTCAAGGAGACCGGGACGCAGCTGGCCATCGACGCGCTGCTCGACCGGGTGAAGGACCGGAAGTTCCACATCGAAATCAAGGCACTGGAGCGCTGCGGGCCGCTCGCGAAGCTCGCGCGCGCCAGATATGACGCCGTCATCGTCAGCAACCGCGTGTGGGATGCGCACGCGGAGCTGCTCGAACAACATCCCGACACGTTCCTGCGGCTCGCGTCGCGGGTCAACCAGCCGTCGCTCGACGCGGTGCGCGACCGGCTGGGATTCGTGTTGTAACCAGCACGCGGAGAGGGAGACACACATGATCCGTCGAATATCCAACCAGTGCGCGCCGGGACGGACGCGCGCAGCGGCCGGCGCGGTCCTGCTCGCGGCGGCCCTGCTGCTGGCGCCCGCGGCCGCCGGGGCCCAGACCGCCACCGCCACGACCGGCGTCGTCCAGGGGACGATACGCGACGCCTCGGGCGGCGTGATCCCGGGTGTGGCCGTGGTGTTAACGGATGAAAACACCAGTGCCACGCGTGAGGCGGTGACCAATGCGCAGGGCTTCTACGCGTTCAGCAACCTGCTGCCGGGGCGCTATCGCCTGACCGCGACGCTCGAGGGCTTCCAGACCGCCACCGTGCGCGACATCACGGTGGAAGTGAACAAGACCCAGGCGGTCGACGTGCGTCTCGGCGTCGGCGGGCTCGCCGAAGCCGTCGAGGTGCGCGGGGACCGCGCGGCGCCGCTCCAGCAGAACGATTCGACGGTCGTCAACACGCTCTCGTCCGAAACGGTCCTGCGGCTGCCGAACCCGACCCGGTCGCTCGAGGCGATTCAGTTCAACCAGCCCCTGGCCGTGCCGTACATGGGGGCCGACAGCAATCGCACGCGCGCCGGCGCGGTCGCGGGCGCCCGCACCGACCAGAACACCTATATCCTCGACGGCGCCGACGTGTCCGACAACGTCGTCGGCGACAACTTCCTGGAGGCGATGCCGGCGGCCGTGGTCCCGCTCCCGGCCGAGAGCGTCGAGGAGTTCAGCGCCGCCACCACCAACGCGAATGCGACGTTCGGCCGCGGCAGCGGCGGGCAGTTCGTGATCGTGACCAAGCGCGGTACCAACGCGCTCCGCGGCTCCGGCTACTGGTATCACCAGAACGACGCGCTGAATGCGATGTCGTTCAACCAGAAGCGGCTCGGCCAGGACAAGCCGGAACTCGAGGACAACCGCGCCGGCTTTTCGCTCGGCGGGCCGATTTTCCGCAACCAGACGTTCTTCTTCACCAACTACGAGGCCCAGCGCTTCCCCCGTACGAGCCAGGTGCAGCGGATCGTGCCGACCGACTCGCTCCGCTCCGGGCTGCTGCGCTTCCGTGACGCCTCGGGGAACACGGTGGGGTACGACCTGCGCACGCTCGATCCGCGCGGCATCGGCCTGAACCCGGTCGTATCGGCCGTCTGGGACACGCTGCCGGCGGGCAACGATCCCAGCCGCGGCGACGGTCTCAACACCGTCGGCTTCACCGCCGACGCCGACACGTCGTTCAACAGCGACACGGTCGTGCTGCGTCTCGACCACAATTTCAGCAATACGTGGCGGACCGACGTGAACTACCGCTTCGGCAGCACGCGGGAAACGGGCGCGGCGCAGGCCGACATCGGCGGTCTCCTGCCGGGCAACGTCAAGGGGCAGCCGGTGGGCACGGAGGACCTGCCGCGGGAACCGCGGTTTGCCGCCTTCGGCGTGACCGGGCAGGTGACGCCGACCTTCATGAACGAGACCCGTGCGTCGTACGTTCGCGGTTTCCTGGCGTTCACCCGCGTGGATCCGTTCCCGCAGGTCTCGAGCACCAACATCGCACTCGACATCGGCGGCGTCGACGAACCGCTGAACGTCTCGCAGGCGGCGGCGCGCTCGCAGGTCGCCAACGCCCACACGTATCAGTTCATCAACAACTCCACCTGGACGCGCGGCAACCACACGGTCCTCTTCGGCGGCACGTGGCGGCGCGAGTACTGGTACTTCCAGCGCAACGAACAGCTTGCCGGCTCCCTGACCGCTCCGGTCGCGCAGGTTACGACCGGCGCCAACATCGCGATCCCGGCCGGCATGCGGCCGCCGACGTGCGGCGCCGGCGTCGCGGCCAACTGTCTGATCGCGGCCGACGTGAACCGCTTCTCGCAGCTGTTTGCCGGCAGCCTGGGGCTGGTCGACAGCGTCAGCATGCTGGCGCAGCGCGACAAGTCGCTGCAGCCGCTGCCGCTCGGCACCCCGCAGTCGCTCAACACGATCACCGACGGTCTGGAGTTCTACGTCAGCGACACCTGGCGGGCGCGCCAGGATCTCACGCTCAATCTCGGCCTGAGCTATCAGGTGCGGCTCTCGCCGAAGGAGCGCGACGATCAGTACGCCTTCCTGATCGACGCCGGCACGAACGAAATCCTCGACAGCGACACCTATCTGTCGCGGGCGCGCGCGGCCGCCGAAGCCGGACAGGCCTACAATCCGACGCTGGCGTTCCAGCCGCTCACCGCGAGCGGCCGCGACAACTACTACGACACCGACTGGTCGAATCTCGGGCCGCGGCTCGCCGTGACCTGGACGCCGCCGTTCGAGTCGGGGCTGCTCGGGAGCCTCTTCGCGAAGGATCGCTCCGTGCTCCGTGGCGGTTACGCGCTCGTGTTCGACCGCACCAACAGCGTGCAGCAGATCCTCGCGATGGGGATGGGCTACGGCGAGAACCTGAGCGTCCTCGGTCCGAGGTGTGACGCCCACGGGACGCCGGGCCTCAACTGTGCGCCTGGCAGCTCGGATCCGCTCGCCGCGTTCCGCGTCGGCATCGACGGGCCGGTGCCGCTTCCGAACCACACGGCCGTCACCGCTCCGATCGTGCCGTCGCAGCTGAACGTGACGGTGCTGGCGGATACGAAGATCAAGACCGGCCGGACGCACAGCTTCAACTTCAGCTATCAGCGCGAACTGCCCTGGAACATGGTGGTCGAGAGCGGCGCGGTCGTGCGCCTCGGCCGCGAACTGCCGCAGGCCTGGATCATGAGTTCGGTGCCCTACTTCCATCGCGACCCGGCATCCGGGCAGACGCTCGCCCAGGCCTATGATGCGATCGCGACCGAACTGCGCAACGGCGTGCCCGCCGCGAATGTCGGCTCGCAGCCCTGGTTCGAAAACCAGGTCGGCGCCGGCCAGACGGCGGCGCTCGCTGCGCAGCAGGCGACCGCGTTCATCGACGGGAACTTGAGCGGGCTCTGGCTGCAGATCAACAATCGCCGGATCGCGCTCGGCCAGGAGCCGCTGAGCAACACGCAGATCCAGACCCTCTGGGCGCGTGGCGACGGCGGCAAGTCGCTCTACCAGGCCGGTTACCTCACCGTCCGTCGCCGGGCCGCCGATCTCACGCTCTCGGCGACCTACACGCTGTCGCGCGCGCTCGACCAGGGCGGCCGGCGGCAGAACGTCGTCACGGCGCAGTCCTCCGGCTTCGAGCCGGACATCGACTGGGGACCTGCCGATTTCGATCGCCGGCACGTGTTCAACATGACCGGTGTGTGGGACCTGCCGTCCCGCCAGGGATCGTTCGCGCGACTCACCAACGGTTGGTACGTCGCCGGCATCTTCTCGGCGAGCAGCGGCGTGCCGCTCGATGTCTGCCAGCGCGCGGGCGTCTTCGGCGGCGGGCTCGCGTTCACCGGGTGTGTGGGAGCCATCCCGACTGCCGGCAGCCCCTCGGTGGGCGTCAATGAGAACGTGGCGGGCTCGGGCGGCGTCGGCACGACCGGCAATCCGGCGGCCGGCGGGACCGGCCTCAATCTGTTCGCCGATCCCGAGGCTGTCTTCCAGAGCTTCCGCCCCGTGCTCATCAGCCAGGATACGCGCGCGGGACGCGCGGCTGTTCGTGGCCTGCCGCGGTGGAACGTCGATCTCTCGGTCGGCAAGCGGACGCAGATCGCCGACCGCGTGAACGCCGTGTTCACCGCCGAGATCATGAACGTGTTCAACTCGGTGCAGTACGGGAATCCGTCGCTGAATCTGGCGAGCCCGGCGAGCTTCGGGGTGATCACCTCGCAGGCCAACACACCGCGGCAGATGCAGCTCGGGTTCCGGCTGGAGTTCTGACGCAGGTGCTGGTGCGCGGGCAGGATCCCCCCTCCTGCCCGCGGCACCGGCGATGATGACGAGACCGCGGACCGACGAGCGGTCCGGACGAGAAAGCGGGTTCTATGGGATTCAGCATTTACAAGGACGAGGAGTTGGAGCGCGCGGCGCGCGCGGCGATTGCGCTCGACGAGCCGCGCGCGCTGCTGGAACGCTTCGCGACGCTCGTGCGCGAATCAGGAACGCCGGATGAGGACACTGCCGCTCGCTACATCGTCGAGCGGCTCGAGTCGATGGGCATTCCGGTCACCGTGCACACGCCGGAGCTGTTCATCAGCCTGCCGGAGCGTGCGGAACTGGAGATCGCCACGAGCGCCGGTGCGCGTTCACTGCGCGCCCGCCCTCCCGCGTTCGCCCGCTCCACGGGAGACGATGGGGTCACGGCGGAGATCTGCTACGTCCCCTCCGGGTACGCGGCCGGCACGTCGACGCTCTTCGACACACCCGAAGCCGCCGGGACCACGAGCGGAAACGCCGATCCGGTCGCCGGGAAGATCGTCCTGACCGAAGGGTTCTCGATGCCGGGGCCGGTGCAGGCGTTCGAACGACGCGGCGCCATCGCGCAGATCTACATCCATCCCGGCCAGAACATTCACGAAGGGATCTGCACGCCGATCTGGGGTGCGCCGACAGCCGAGTCCATCGAGCGGAAGCCGAAGACGCCGGTCGTCAGCATCAACAAGCCGGACGGCCAGGCACTCATCGCGGAACTCGAGAAGGGGAGCGTCCGCGCGACGATCCGCACCTGGCTGCGCGAGGGCTGGATGCCGTGTCAGTTGCCGGTGGTCGAGATTCCCGGACGGGAGGATCCCGACGAGTTCCTGCTCGTGCACGGCCACTACGACTCCTGGTACGAGGGGATCGGCGACAACGCGACGGGCGATGCCGCGCTCCTCGAGCTGGCGCGCGTGCTCTGGGGCCTGCGCGACCGTTTGCGACGGAGCGTCCGCATCGCGTGGTGGCCGGGGCACTCCACGGGCCGCTATGCGGGGTCGACGTGGTACGCCGACACCTTCGCCGACGAGATCGACGAGTGCTGCATCGCGCAGCTGAACATCGACTCCCCAGGCTGCGCCGACGCCACCGCGTACGAGGAAGTGATGTGGATGGCGGAGGCGGATGCGCTCTGTCGCGAGTCGATCAAGGACGCGCTGGACCTGCCGTCCAAACGTGTGCGGCCGCTCCGCGCCGGCGACTACTCCTTCAATCAGATCGGCCCGACCGGGCTGTACATGCTGCTGTCGAACATCCCGGTCGAGGAGCGGAAGCGCCGCGGTTACTACGCGGTCGGCGGCTGCGGCGGCAACATCGCGTGGCACACACCCGACGACGGCATGGCGGTCGCCGACCTGAAGATCCTGCAGCGCGACCTCGCGATTTACGTCACCACGATCCTTCGCGTCCTGAATGCGCCGCTGCACCCGTTCGACTATGCGGCGGCCGTCGAGGAGATTGCCCAGGCCGTCCGGTCTTACCAGACGGCGGCGGACGGGGAGTTCGACTTCAGTGCGGTACTGGCGGACCTCGAGACGCTTGCCGCCGACATTCGCGCGTGGCGGCTGGACGTCGCGGCGCGGGCACAGACCGCGAAAGACCGGGCGCTGCAAAAGCAGGCCAATCATGTGCTGCGGCGCCTCGCGCGCGTGCTGGTGCCGCTCAACTACGCCCGCGGCGAGCGCTTTGATCACGATCCGGCAACGAAGTTCGGCCCCGTGCCGCGGCTCGAGGCGGCGGCCCGGCTGGCGTCGGCGGCACCCGAGATGAAGCCGTTCATCCGTGTCGGCCTCGTACGCGAGTTGAACAAGGTGCGTGCGGCGCTGCGCGCGGCACGCCGCGAACTGCAGATGTCGCCGGCGCCGGTGTTGTTGCAGGAATGAAAGCGGCCGTCCAGGTGGGCTATGGCGACCTCGATACGAACCTGCGCCTGCAGGACGTACCGACGCCGGCGCCCGGGCCTGGCGAGGTGCTCGTCCGGGTTGCTGGCGCGTCGCTGAACCGGAAGGACCTGTTCGCGCTCGCCGACCTGAAGGGCCCGGGGATCCGGCCGCGGCCGCCGCTGCCGCACGTCAACGGCACGGACGCCTGGGGAACGGTCGCTGCCGCCGGCGAGCGATCCGGCCACTGGCGGATCGGCGATCGCGTCGTCGTCTACCCGGGACTGTTCTGTGGGGAGTGCGAACTCTGCGCGCGGGGAGAAACATCGGCCTGCGACACCTATGGTGTGCTCGGGGAGCAGCGGTGGGGCAGCCATGCCGAGTTCGTGGTCGTGCCGGCGCGCAATCTGGAACCGGTGCCGGATGGCATGACCGAGGCCGCACTGTGGTGCGCGGGCGGAAGCTGGCTGACCGCCTGGCGCGCGCTCGTGACCGTTGCGGAGGTCCGCCCCGGTGAGACCGTGCTCGTCGTGGGAGCGTCGGGTGGCGTCGGTACCGCGGCCATCCGCATCGCGCGGGCTGCCGGATGCCGGGTGCTGGCGGTGGTCGGCAGCGCGTGGAAGGCCGAGCGCGCGAAGGAGGCCGGCGCCGACGCCGCCTTCACCTACAGCGAGTTGACGAAGGACCGGGTACGGGAGCTGACGGGCGGCCGGGGCGTCGAGGCCGCCATCGATTGCAATGGCGGGGATGGCTGGCGCGCGACGATCGACGCGCTCGCCCCGCTCGGGCGGATGGCGGTCTGCGGCGCGACGTCCGGCGACACGCCCTCGATCAGCATCCGCGAGATCTACCAGGCGCACCGGCGGATCCTCGGCGCGCCGCTCGGCTCTCGGGCGGAATTCACGGCCCTCGTCCGGGCGTTTGCGCTCGGCGCGCTCGAACCCGTTTTGCACGACGCCGTGCCGCTCGACCGCATTCACGACGGGCTGCGGCAGCTCGAACGGCGCGACGCGTTCGGCAAGATCGCCGTCAGCGTCGCGGGAGGATGAACGTGGAGATCCTTTATCAAATCCCCGGCGACGTCGCCTCCGGACCTCTGGGG
The DNA here is from genome assembly GCA_036401215.1 of Vicinamibacterales bacterium. Lineage (GTDB taxonomy): Bacteria > Acidobacteriota > Vicinamibacteria > Vicinamibacterales > 2-12-FULL-66-21 > JACDCA01. The sequence goes on from DASWVN010000320.1 coordinate 34,131, forward strand.
AGCCAGGAGCTGGATCGCCGGCGTGCGCTCCTTCAGGAGTGGGCCCCGACAGGCGTTCGGGTCGAGGTCGGCGACGCCCCGGGCGGGCCGCTGTCGATCGAGAGCCATGCCGAGGAGTTCCTCTGTGTGCCTCCGATGCTCGCGGCGCTCACGTCACGATCGCAGGTTCCCGATGCCGTGATCATCGGCTGTTTCGGTGATCCCGGGCTGGGCGCCGTACGCGAAGTGCTCGATTGCCCGGTGGTCGGGCCGTTCGAGGCGGCGCTGCACCTTGGCGCGCAGTTGGGCGCGCGGGTGGGTGTCGTGACGATCCTGGACAGCGTGGTGCCGGTGCTCGATCACCTCGTGCGAGGGATGGGCCTGTCACTCCGGTATGCCGGCGCGACCGCAATCGACGTTCCCGTGCTCGATCTGAAAAAGGATCCGGACGAGGTCGCGACGCGGGCAGCCGCGGCCGGCCGTGGACTCGTACGCGAGCAGGACGCCGACGTCCTGGTGCTCGGCTGCATGAGTCTCTCGTTTCTCGGCATGGCCGAGCGGATGGCCGCCGCCATCGGCGTGCCGGTCATCAATCCTGCGCGCTGCGCGCTGCAGACCGCCAGCGCGCTCGCCGCACAAGGTCTCGGCTCGAGCCGACGCACATATCCGAAACCGCGCAAGGCACTCGTGATGGGGAGGGAGGCCCGATGACGACACGCATCAGCCGCAAGCAGTTCCTGAAGACCGCCCTCTGGAGCGGCGCTTCGCTGGCCGTCGGCACGCCGCGGCTGCTCGAGGCGCTGCAGGTGGGGGACAAGCCCCTCGACGTGGTGGTGATCAACGGCCGCATCGTCGACGGCACCGGGCGTCCGGCGTACGAAGCAGCGCTCGGCATCCGCAACGGGAGGATCGCCGACATCGGCAACGTGCCGGCGTCCGCTGCGCGCCAGGTGATCGACGCACGCGGGCAGTACGTATCCCCGGGGCTCATCGACCCTCACGCGCACGAAGAGATCCTGATGCTCGCCGATCCCGTGCTCGAGAAGTTCGTGCGCCAGGGTGTCACGACGCTCGTCAACGGCAACTGCGGGCACTCGGTGACGCCGTATCACTCGAAGAAGGTCCTCGAGTACTGGTGGCGCGAAGCGCTCATCTCGAAAAAGCGCAGCCAGATGGAGATCGAGTGGGAGGGAGTGGACGGCTACGCCAAGGCGGTGAGCGGCGTCGGCGCCACCATCAACAGCGTCGTGCTGCTCGGGTACGGCGGCATCCGCTGGGGCGCGATGGGCGGCGGGTTCGACCGGCCGCCGACCGAGGCGGAGTACCGCGAGATCGAGCGGCTCATCGCGAGCGGCCTCGAGCAGGGGGCCGTCGGGATGTCGACCGGTCTCGCCTACCGTCCCTGCTTCTACGCCCAGACAGACGAGCTGATTCGCGTGTCCCGGATCCTTGCAAAGCACGACCGGACCTACGCGTCGCACCTCAGGTCCGGACCGGACGGCGCGCTCGAAGCGGTGGAGATCGGTGAGAAGGCGGGGTGCCGGGTCCAGTTATCGCACTTCCGCGGCGGTTCGCGCGCGGCTCTCGACCTCGTGACCGGGGCCAACAAGCGCGGCCTCGATGTCGCCGCCGACGTCATCCCGCAGTCGACGAGTCACCGCCGGGCCTCGAACCGCATGCTCGAGGCGCTGATGGTCTTCTATCCCGGCGCATTCGACTACTCGGAAGCCCAGCTTCGCGCGCTCGTCGAGGATCCGAAGACGCGCGCCGAGATCGTGAAATCCGTGTCGTTCTTCAACAACAACAAGGACGACGTGGTGATCGTCCGCGCGCTCACGCCGCGGAACGAACGCTTCGTCGGGCGCTCCATCGCCGACCTGGCAAAGGCCGCCGGAAAGGATCCGAACGACTACTACATCGAGGTCATTCTCGACGACGACAACCCGGTAGTCTTCGCGTTCGACGGCAATCGTCGAGAGGCGCGGTCGCAGCGAGGCCGTGGCGCAAGCAATCCAGCCGACCAGCTGCCGGCTGGCTACTGGACGACCCACCCGCGGTTCGGCCCGGGCGCTGACTCGATCCCGGTGGACCTCGACGAGCCCTACGGCTGGTACGAGCACCAGCGGCGCGGCGCCTTCGCCGGCTACTTCCGGCAGGCGCGCGCCAATGGCGTTTCGGTGGAGCAGGCCGTGCAGCGCGCCTCGAACCTGCCGGCGCAGCAGTTCCGCGTCAAGGACCGCGGCGTCCTCGAAGTGGGGAAGGTGGCCGACGTGATGGTGTTCGATCCCGAGCGCTTCACGTTCCCGACGCCGGCGGAATCGGATCCGAACGATCCGTTCCCGCTCGCGAGCGGCGTCACCGACGTGATCGTCAACGGTGTGCCGGTACTCGTCGGCGACAAGCTCACCGGGCAGAAGCCGGGGAAGGTGATTCTTTAATGAACGTTCTTCATGGGCGGGAGCACGCAATGCTGAGACTTCAAACGACGTGGCGGACAGCCGCGGTGGCGCTCGTCGGAGCGCTCGTGGCTGTCGGATGCGGGAACGAACCCGAGCAGGTGATCGGCCAGGAGCGTGGCCTCAAACCGCTCACACTCGAGAACCTCGTCGCGCGTCAGTCAGGCGCGCGCCAGGCCGCGCTCTCACCCGACGGACAGTTCGTCGCGGTGGCGGGCGAAGGACCGCAGGGGGCGGGGATCTACCTCGTTCGGCCAGACAGCGCGGGGGCACCGACGCTCCTGACCGAGGGCAGCAACGCCTCGTGGTTCCCCGACGGCACGCGCATCGTCTTTTCGCGCGAGAACGATCTCTGGACGATCGGGGTGAACGGCGGGGAACCGACTCGCGTGACCAACGGACCCGAGAACGAACGGGCGGCGGTGGTGTCGCCCGACGGCAGCACGATCGCCTTCTACTCGTCCCGGAGCGGCCATCAGGACATCTGGCTCGTCCCGAGTGGCGGTGGCGCGGAGCCACGGCAGTTGACCAGGGAAGCGATGGCCGAGGACGATCCGCGGTTCGCGCCGGCCTGGTCGCCGGACGGGCGGCAGATCGCCTACATCTCGAACGCGTCCGATTACTGGCACGACGACGTGTGGGTGATCGATGTCGAGTCCGGAAAGACGAGACAGCTCTCGAAGAGCCTGATGGCCGCGTCCACGCCGGCCTGGTCGCCGAACGGCCGTCAGATCGCGCTGCTCGGCAACGCGAAGAAGGGCTACTGGTACGAGGACCTGCAGGACATCTGGGTGATCGACGCGGCGTCCGGACGCGAGCGGACCGTCGAGATGCAGGTGTACGCGACCGACTCGCTGCACAACCTGCCCGTGCTCTGGAGCGGTGACGGTCAGCACTTCTACTTCGCCTATCACGAACGCGGCGATTACAACCTCTGGTCGGTGCCCGTCGCCGGCGGGATCGCGACCAGGCTGACGCACGGTCTCGGCTCGCTCCGGTCGTTGACGACGACGAAGAACGGCGATGCGTTTGCGTTCGTGCGCTCGGGACCCGAAAAAGGACCCGAGATCGAGTACCTGCCGAAGATCGGCGGACCGGCGACGCTCGTGACCCAGTTCTCGGAGGCATGGCAGCACGTCAAGGCGCCGATCGAGGTGTCATACCGCTCCTTCGATGGCCTCTACATCCAGGGATTCCTGTACCTGCCGCCCGACATGCGTGAAGGGACGAAGTACCCGGCGCTCGTCCAGGTGCACGGCGGGGGAACGAACTCCTATCTCCGGACGCAGAACCTGCTCGAGCACTACCTCGCCTCCAGGGGATACGTCGTCATGGCGATCAACTACCGCGGCGGGTCGGGATTCGGGCGCGAGTTCCAGGACATCGGTGTCAATGACTGGGTCGGCGGGCAGGCGCACGATGCCGCGATGGCGGCCGACTTCATGCGGTCGCTGCCGTACGTGAACGGGAAGGTCGGCATCTACGGCTACAGCTATGGCGGCATCATGTCGCTCGGCACGATCGCCCGTCATCCCGACAAGTTCGATGCGGCCGTGCCGATGGCCGGCATCTACGATTTCGCCGACGCGCTGACGAATGCGGATCGCCTCGGAAAGATCTTCGCCCTGACCGGACACGGCGGGCCGCCCGAACAGCGCAAGGAGGTCTACGACCGCAGCAGCACCCTGCAGCGCCTGCAGAACGTCCAGACGCCGTTGCTGATCATGCACGGCGAAGCAGACGTCCGCGCACCGTTCCGGCAGTTCGAGATGGCCGTGGAACTCCTGAAGAAGCACGGGAAGACGTTCGAGAGCAAGAGCTATCCGGGGGAACCGCACGGCTTCCGGAATCCTGCCAACCGGCTGGACATGTACCAGCGGCTCGAAGCGTTCCTCGACAAGCACTTGAAGCAGTAGGCCGACGGATGGACCGACGGCACGGCTACCGCGCGGCGCGGCTGTTCACCGGGGATCAGGTCATGGCCCCGGGCACAGTCGTGCTGAACGGACCGGTCATCGAATGGGTCGGCGGCGGTGTGCCGCCGATGCCTGTTCGTCTCGAGGATCTCGGCGACGCGACTCTTCTGCCAGGCCTCATCGACGCTCACTCGCACGTGTCGATCGATCCGGCGGCGGGCGATCAGATCGGTCAGCTCCGGCGATCCGCCGACGCCCGGCTCGCGTCCGCGCGCCTGCGCCTCCCGATCGACCTGGCGTCCGGCGTCACCACCATGCGCGTGATGGGGGAGGAAGACGGCGTCGATCTCCAGATCGCGCAGGAGATCGCCAGTGGAGCGCTCGCCGGCCCGGACCTGATCTGCGCGGGTGTCCAGATCGCGCGCGAGGGGCATCATGGACACGCGCTGACGGGAGTGTCCGGCGAGGCGGGCATCACGCTGCTCGCGCGTGGCAATGTGTCGCGGGGGGCGCGCGCGCTCAAGATCTTCGCGACCGGTGGCATCTCGTCAAGCGGTACCGCCGACGCCGCGCCGTTCACGGCCGCCGAGATTGCATGTGCGGCCGCCGTGGCGCGCGAGCACGGCGTGCCGCTCGCGGCCCATGCGCACGGCGGCGCCGGCCTGCGGCACGCCATCGAGGGGGGCGTGGACACGATCGAGCATGCGGCGGCGCTCGACGACGCGTCGCTCGACAGGATCCTCGCGCGCGGGTTGATGGTGGTGGGGACGTTCTCGATCCTCTACCATCCCGACGGGATAGCGCGTGGCGACGCGGCAAATCCCGAGATCGTGACGAAGCTTCGCGCCGCACGGGAAACGATGGAGCGGAGCTGGAGGGCGATCGTGGCGTCTGGCGCCAGGATCGCGGTCGGCACCGACAGCATGCACGGCAGGCTGGCGTTCGATATCGCCAGGCTGGTCGACTTCGGGGCGACGCCTCAGACGGCCCTGACGGCGGCTACGATCGGCGGCGCCGAGGCGTGCGGGCTCACGGATCGCGGCCGCCTCGCCCCGGGGCTCCGTGCCGATGTCGTCGCCGTGCACGGCGATCCGTTCACGGACATCTCCTGCCTGGTCGAGCCGCGGCTGGTGATCGCCAACGGCCACGTCCGCTGACGTCCGGCGGAGAGACGGCGGATCACGCCAGCACCACTTCCTTCGGCACCTTCACGACGAGCGTTCCCGCGATCTTGTCGTGCCACATCTGCCGCTCCGGATCCTGGAGCATCCAGAGACAGCCGATGCCGAGCGCCGCAATCGAGAAGATGCCCGACAGGCCACGGACGACCGCGTCGACCGGCCTGAGGTCGGTCCCGTCGGTGCGGGTCACGCGCAGGTTGCAGATGATCCCTCCCAGCGTCGTGCCCTTCCATGCCCAGAACGCGATGTGATAGACGAGCAGCAGGAAGAAGAACATCCCGTCGTTCTGGTGCATGTCGAGATCGAGGATCGCGTTTGCGATCGCGACCAGGATGCAGTCGAGGACGAACGCGGCCACGCGGTCGAGGAACGTCGCGCGCGGGTACTGCGCGAGGCCGCTGGCGAAACGCGGCGGCACGGGGGGCGGCGGCGGTTCGTACGCCATCGGAGGAACGGTCGGCGGCGGAACATCCGCGTTGAGGTCGGCCGGCGTCTGTGAGATTTCGGCTGGAGTCGGTTCGGTCGCGGCGGCTGGAGCGGCCGGCGTAAGTGGAGGTGGGGTCGGCGCGGCTGGCGGCGGTGTAGCGACGGCGCGCTCCCGGCGCATGTAGGTCCGCAACGCGATCGTCGCGCCACCGACGGCGAGCACGCTCGTCAATGCCCACGTCACGAAACCCAGGATGGGGACCATGTAGGCGATCGTCAGCACCGCGAATCCCAGCAGAAACGCGGCGAGCGCGGCGCCACGCCCTTCCGGGCGTTCCGGCCGAAGCACGCCCCTCCCGATGGCGCGCGAAACGGCCGTCTTGCCCACCAGCGTCGCCACAACGAGGCCGCAGGCGAGGAAGGGAACCACGATGAGTCCGACGACGGTGGCGGCAAGGATGGTGAAGACCGGAACGGCCAGCACCATGACCAGCAGTCCGCCGAAAAACGAGCCGAGCGGCCGGTCCGCGATCGCGTCCGCGCTGACCGCGACCGGCCGGTCGAACGCGGAGTTCAGCACCAGGTAGATGAAGAAGAAGATCGCGACGATCATCCAGACCCATTCGAGGTCGGGGACGATCAGGCGCCCGAACAGCAGTCCACGCTGGAACCACGGTGCGAGATCGCGCAGGGCGTCGCCGAACACGGGCGTGCCGATGACCACGTGCTCGCCGCCGGGCGAGAAGGTGGGAGGGGCGTCGAGCCCGCCGCCGACGATCACCAGTTCGTGGCCGACCCTGGCGTCCCCTTCGACCGTGGCGCCGCCGCCGACGACGACCAGTGAGCCGTTGATCGAGGCCGTCGGGGTCAGGCGGACGGCGCCGAGGACGACGACGACGTTGCCGCGGACGTTGCCTTCGATCGTGGCATCGCCGAGCACCGTCCAGACGCCGGGCACCGAGTCGTTCGGCCCGAGGTAGTAGTCCTGGAACACGCGTCCCGCCGTGCGGCGGTTGACCACATACGGACGTTCGGCCTGCGGTTCGACGCCCGGGGTTTCCCGTTCGACTTCCACAGGCGGCTGCGGCGCGGACGGCGCGCCTCGACCCTGCGCGGCTCCCGGTCCGGCATGCGCGAGCAGCAGGGCGGCAATCAGGATGACGCGGAAACGGTGGACCTTCATCGGTGTGATGCCCCTCCCAGGGCGGCTTCGAGCGCGGCCCAGGCGAGGGCGCACGCGAGCGCAAGTGAAATTCCAAGCACGAACAGGTAGGTTGCGACGGGCTGGGCCATCACTTCCCAGAGCACGCGCGCGACCGTGGCGACTTCGCCGGCACGCTCGGCGGCGTTGCTGAGCGGCTGCGGCGGAGCGGACGTCAGCAGATACCCGGTTCCAATCACGACCAGAAGCGCGATGATCGAGGCGAGCCGCCATGCGACCGGCCATGTGGACCAGCCGGACGCCGCCGCAGGCTGCGGGCGGTGCACCGTCGCCTCCAATACGCGCGGCAGCAGCGTCCGCGGCGCGCGCGGCCGTGGCAGCGCCTTCAGTTCGCGGTCGAGACGATCGTCGAGATCAACGGGGTCCATCGGTCGTCAGCAGTTCCCGCTTCAAGGCCTCTCGTCCGCGATGGATGTCGCTCTTCACCTTGGACAGCGGCACCGACATCGCGTCGGCGATCTCCTGGTAGCTCATTTCTTCGAAGTGGAACAGCACGAGCGGCACGCGCTGGTGATCCGGCAGGCGCCGCAGCGCCCGCTCGAGCCGCTCCTGCCGCTCGATCCGCTCGAGTTCTTCCGGTCCGCTCGCCATCAGCGCGACGCGATCCGACAGCGCCGGGCCATCCGGCGCCATGTCCATCTCGCTGAAGAACTGCCAGCGCGCGCGATAGCGCGACAGGTAGTTCAGGCAGAGATTCGTCGTCACGGTCTTCAGCCAGCCCGGAGCGGCCGGGCTCCTGGAAAGCTCCGTAAACCGTTCGTAGGCCCGCAGAAAGACGGTCTGGGCCACGTCTTCGGCATCCGATTCGCGTCCGAGCAGTCGAACCGCCGTCGCGAACACCATGTCCTGGTACTCGCGGACGAACGCCTCGAACCGGGCGGCATCGCTCATCTGGGCTTTGCTGTTCCGCCGGGCGTCACTGTCTTACCAACCCCGCAGGAAAGGAAAAGTTGCACGGCGATTGTGGAGTGTAGCGCCGCAGGCATCCGCTGGTCCCGTACCCGCGGGTTTTGATATGTTGCCCGGGGTGGATCCGAACAGCACCATGAATAGCAGAGTCATCGTCGTGACCGGCGCCAGTTCCGGCATCGGCGCGGCAACGGCGATCCTGCTCGCGTCGCGGGGAGCGTCGGTCGTGATCGTGGCCCGTCGGCCCGGGGCGCTGGACGAGGTTGCGGACCAGTGCGCGGGGCGCGCGCATGCGATCACGGCGGACATGACCGAGCGGGGCGAGGTCAGGCGCGTGGTCAGCGAGACGCTCGCCGCGTTCGGCCGGATCGACGTGTGGATCAACAACGTCGGCCAGGGGATTGCGCGCCTCCCTTCGGAACTCACGGACGCTGACATCGACGAGATGATGCGCGTCAACGTGAAGTCGGCGCTCTACGGCATGCAGGAGATACTCCCGCATTTCAAGGAACGCGCGGCGGGGCAGATCATCAACATCTCGTCCATGCTGGCGCGCATACCGGACGCGGTCCGCCGCTCGGCGTACTGCGGCGCAAAGCACTTCCTGAATGCGTTGACGGCGACCTTTCGTGACGAAGTCCGGCAGACGCACCCAGGCATCGCGGTCTCGCTCGTCTCGCCGGGCGTCGTCTACACGGCCTTCAGCAGGAATGCGCTGTACGACGGCGGCGACTCGCGGCAGCTGCCGAACGGGCAGAACGTGGAGGAGGTGGCCGGCGTGATCGCCGATGTCATCGAGTCGCGGGCGGAGGATGTGTACACCCGTGCCGGATTCCGCGACCGCGTGGTGGACTACTTCGCCTCGATCGCGTCCGATCCGGCGTGAATCTGGAGGGCTGATGATCACGTTTCGTCCGATTGGCGTCGTGCGAACGGGTTTCGCCGACACGGCTGACATCCCGAAGGGGCTCGGCGCGAAGCATGTCGCCGAAGGCACGATCGAGCTGGAGCCGGAATTCGAGGCAGGGCTCCAGGATATCGAAGGGTTCTCGCACCTGTATGTCATCTGGGTGTTCCATCGATCCGAGCGGTCCGACCTCGTCGCGCATCCTCCGTCCGACGACCGCCCGCACGGCGTCTTCGCGACGCGCTCGCCCGAACGTCCGAATCCGATCGGCCTCTCGGTGGTGGAGCTGCTCGGGAGAGAGGGTCCGCGCCTGCGCGTCCGCGGCGTCGACATGCTCGACGGCACGCCGGTGCTGGACTTGAAGCCGTACCTGTCGAATGTGCCGGATTCACAGCTGCGTCGAGGCTGGCTCGACGAGGTCGAGCGGCGCCGGCAACAAGGCTGATTGCGCACGTCGGCCAGGATCGCTGCGGCGGCTCGCGTGCAGGGACGTTCGCGTGGACGACAATTCCCGAGCGGCTGCGGTACGATCAGGGGATCGTTTCACCGTACCGATGCCCAAGATTCAGCGCCTGCCCCTTCACCTCGCCAATCAGATCGCCGCGGGCGAGGTCGTCGAACGTCCCGCATCCGTCGTCAAGGAACTCGTCGAGAACGCACTCGACGCCCGCGCGACCCGCATTTCCGTCACGGTCGAACTCGGGGGCAAGAAGCTGCTGCGGGCCGAGGACGATGGCGACGGGATGAGTCCGGAAGATGCGCGGCTCGCGATCGAGCGCCATGCGACGAGCAAGATCGCGACATCGGAGGACCTGGCCGCGATCCGGACGCTCGGGTTCAGAGGGGAAGCGCTGCCGAGCATCGCGTCCGTGTCGCACTTCCGCCTGCGCACCCGTGCGCGCGGGGCCGCAACCGGCACCGAGATCCGGGTTGACGGCGGTGCGCTCGTCTCCGCGCGCGAGGTCGGCGCTCCCGAGGGGACGTGCATCGAGGTTGCCGACCTGTTCTACAACCTGCCTGCGCGGCGCAAGTTCCTCAAGTCGGACACGGCGGAGACGACGCAGATCTCGCGGATCATGACGCAGATGGCGCTCGGCTATCCGGCCGTCGGGTTTTCGCTGACGAGCGCCGGCTATGGCGCCGGCCGCAAGCTGCTCGAATGTCCGCCGGCGGCCGGCCTCGGTGAGCGGTTCTTTCAGTTGTTCGGCGAGCGTCCGGACCTGATCGAGATCCGCAAGGAAGCGGGAGGCCTGAAGGTCCACGGCTTCATCGCCGCGCTCGGGGATCAGGGGCCTGTCCGGGGCGCACAGAACGTGTTCGTGAACCGCCGGATCGTCAAGGACCGCACGATCGCGCACGCCATCTCCGAAGCCTACAGCGTGGCGACGATCAAGGAGCGCAGTCCCGAGGTGCATCTCTTCATCGAGATCCCGCCGGACCGTGTCGATGTCAACGTGCACCCGACGAAAGCGGAGGTCCGGTTCCTCGAGCAGTCACTCGTGCACGAGGTGCTGCGCCGAGGCCTGGGCGATGCGCTCGGGCAGGGACGGACGCCCGAGCTGCAATTGACCTCGGTCGGCCTGAACCCTGCCGAGCCGCAAGCGATGCCGATTCCGGGTGTACTCGGCGGCGCGGTGGTCGGCAACCGCTGGGCGCCGCAGGACGCGATTTCAACTGGCCGGGATGTGCCCTGGCACGAAGCACCCAGCACCAGCACCAGCACCGAGCACCCCGCACCCAGCACCGAGCACCCAGCACCCAGCACGGGATCGGGAGCGTCAGAGATCCGTCCGATGATCCCGCTCGGGCAATTCCGCGACACCTACATCCTGGCCGTGGACGACGAGGGGGTTGCGATCATCGACCAGCACGTCGCGCACGAACGGGTGCTGTTCGAGCAGGTGATGGAGAAACTCACCAGCGGCCGGCTCGAGAGTCAACGGCTGCTGACGCCGATCATCATCGAGCTGTCGGCGGCACAGCGTCACGCCCTGGCGCAGCATCGTGCGACGCTCGAACGCGTCGGGATCGAGGTCGAGGAGTTCGGTGGCGACAGCCTCCATCTGTCGGCCATGCCGGCGATCCTCGAGCCGGGCGAGTGTGAAGCCGCCGTCCGTGCACTCGCGGACGATCTCGAAGGGCTCGACAAGGGGTCGCGGGTCGACGATGCGCTGCGCAGGATTGCGGCCACGATGGCCTGCCACGCGGCAGTGAAGGCGAACTACCCGCTCACCCTCGAGAAGATGCGCTACATCCTCGAGGAGTTGCGCCGGACCGCGTACTCGTCGGTCTGCCCGCACGGCCGGCCGGTCGTGCTCCGCATCACCAGGCGGGAAGTCGAGAAGAACTTTCAGCGGATTTGAACAGGGAGGCCACCATGGCAATCATCGAATCCATCAGGGCGGAGTATCTCCGCTACAAGAGCCTCGGCGAGAAGGCTATCGCGCAACTCGACGGCGCAGCGTTGTCGGCCGTCCCGCCCGGCGGCGGCAACTCGATCGCGACGATCTGCTGGCACCTGTCAGGGAATTTCCGTTCGCGTTTCACCGATTTTCTCACCGCCGACGGAGAGAAGCCGTGGCGCAAGCGCGATGAGGAGTTCGAGCCGCGAGCGGTGTCGCGCGACGAGCTGCTCGAGAAGTGGGAGCAGGGATGGCGCGTGCTGCTCGCGGCGCTCGACGAGTTGACCGACGCGCATCTCGATCGATCCGTCACGATCCGCAACCAGCCGCTCTCGGTGACCGAGGCGCTGCTCCGATCGCTCGCGCATGCGAGCTACCACGTCGGGCAGATCGTGTACGCGGCCAAGTCGGCCCGCGGCGACCAATGGACGTACCTGAGCATCCCGCCGGGCCGGTCCGAGCAGTACAACCAGCAGCCGACGCTCGACCGTCCGCCGGCGCGCTGAGCGACAAATCTGTCGAAAGGATGCACAAGATCGGAACACGATCCGTGGCTCCGGCCCGCTGCTCGAGAGGCGCCTTTGCCGTTAGTCGCGTCGAGACAGTGACTTAGCGCCGGCGCGCGGGGCGGCGCAGCCGTGGTGGGCGTCTTGCTGCTCTGCCGGCTTTCCGGCGGAGGGCCTCGATGTCATTGACAGGGAGGGTGCTGGTCGCCGACGACCACGAGCCGACGCTGCTCGGCATGCGCGATCTGCTCGAGAGTGCTGGACACATTGTTTCCACGGCGAGCACCGGACGCGAGGCGCTCCGGGCCGCGACCGACGAACGTCCGGATGTGATCCTGCTGGACGTGATGATGCCCGGCATGACCGGCACCAGCGTTTGCGACGAACTGAAGCGCGCGCCGGAAACCCGGCTCACGCCGATCGTCCTGATCAGCGGATCGGGGGACCGTGGCACGCGGCTGGGCGGTCTCGAAGCCGGAGCCGACGACTTTCTCAACAAGCCGGTCGATCCCGAGGAGCTTCGGGTCCGCATCTCGTCGGCGATTCGTCTCAAGCGCCTCACCGACGAACTCGACTCCGCCGAGTCACTCTTCCTCACCCTCGGGCGCATCGTCGAAGCGCGCGATCCGTATACCGAGGGGCACTGCGAGCGGCTCGCACACTACGCGACCGCACTAGGCACCGCGCTGCGGCTGACGGACACCGACCTCGACGCGCTCTACCGCGGCGCGTTCCTCCACGACATCGGAAAGATCGGCATTCCGGACCGCGTGCTGCTGCGAAGAGGGAAGCTGAGTCGTGCCGAGTACGAGTTGATGAAGCAGCATCCGGTGATCGGCGATGCCCTCTGCGCCACGCTGCGGTCGCTCGAGGCGGTGCGTCCGATCGTGCGTCACCACCACGAACGCATCGACGGCCGCGGGTATCCCGACGGTCTCAGCGGGGAGCAGGTACCGCTTCTGGCACAGGTCGTCAGCGTGGTCGATGTGTTCGACGCGCTGACGACCGATCGTCCGTATCGCAAAGCCCTGCACCCCGATGCGGCATACCGGCTGCTGCTGGAACAGGCGCGCGGCGGGTGGTGCCCGGTGCATCTCGTCGAACGTTTCATCGCCGTTCATCGCGCGGGCTTGCGATCGACGCCACGGCGCGTCGAGGGCGAATCCCGCGAACAGCTCTCCTCGCCGCCGCCGAACTGATTGGCCGCGGCGTGCTGGAGTATGATCCGCAGGATCGTCATGCATCGGCCGCCCCTCAGAGCCACCATCCGCAAGGCCATGCCGAGCGAGGCGCCGGTGCTCACCGAACTCGCTCGCGCGGCGAAGGCCAGTTGGGGATATCCGCCGCACTGGCTGGAGCAGTGGGCGCCGGATCTGCTCATCACGCCCGAGTACATCGAAACCCAGGACGTGTTCGTCGCGACGCTCGATGGCAGGATCGTCGGGATGACCGCCATCGGAGTCGGTGGGAACGGCGCCACCCTCGAACACGCCTGGATCAATCCCGGCTTTCATGGACGCGGCCTCGGTGCCGCGCTCGTCCGGCAGGCCCTGACCGCTGCCGCCAGCCGCGGCGCCTCCACCGTCCACGTCGTTTCGGACCCCTTTGCCGAGCCGTTCTACCTCCGGCTGGGCGCGACGCGGCGCGGCGGGCTGCCGGCGCCCATGCCAGGGTGCCCGGATCGCGTGCTGCCGCACCTCGAATTCCGGTTGAACGGCGGCCCGAGCCCATCCATAAACCATTGACTGTGTAGTATTTACGCTTGACGTTCGCGTCGTGACCGTCTACACTTCAGATCAATCCCAGCAAGTTGCCGGCAGGGTGCAGTCTTTACACGATTGCCCGTGTTTCGGTGTCGGTTCCAAGCGATAAAGGCCCGCCCAGAAGAGGCGCGCAAAGCCGGATGCTCCCCGCGTGAGAGCGCTTCCGGCTGCCGAACTTGGAGAGTGTTCATGAGTACTCGTCGGTCCGTTCCAGCAATCGTCGCGCTCTCGGGCGCCATCACCTTCTTCGGCGTCGGCAACTATCTCGGCGCGCTACAGAGCGCCGACACCGACGCGCAATTTGCCGCGCTGCGTGCGGAGCTCAACGAGCTGCGCCGGCGGGAGCCGCTGGTCGCGACCGGCACGTCGGGCCACTTCCCCACGCCGGTGATGAACGCCGACGTCGACGCCATCGTCGACGACGTCAAGCGGCAGTTGAGCGACGAGATGGGCCTCTTCCCGCTCGATCTCCTCCGTGAGCGTCGCGCCAGCTTCGTCGAGCTGTATTCGTACGACGATCGCGGATCGAGCAGCTACGGCACGGCCGGTTACCTCGGCAACGGCTACTTCATCACCGTCAAGCACGGGGTGGTGGCGCTCGGACAAGAGGGGGCAAACGATCCGCGCCGCATCACCTCCGTGAAGATCGCGTATGACGGCAAGCTGTTGAACGCGAAGGTCGTCGACGTGGGGGACGCGAAGGTCGAAGTGGATCCGGGCGACTGGGCCATCGTCAAGGTGAAGGAGGAGATCGACCTTCCGCCGCTGCGCCCGAACCTCAACTTCGGCTTCGATTTCGCGGATCCGATCTTCCGCCTGGGCAACGATTACTCGAAGGGGATCATCGTCGCGACCGGCTATGTCGGGCAGAAGACGCCGAACAACCTCGTGACCTGCCTCACCGACGGCCACCCCGGCGTGTCGGGTGGCGGCGTGCTCAATCGCGACGGGGAACTGGTCGGCATCCCGGTTGGCCGGATGCAGGGCGACTACCGCTTCTCGTTCATCCTCCCGCTGCGCGAGGAGATGTTCAGGAAGGTTTCTTTCTGAGTTCCTCGAGGCGTGCCTTGATGCGCGCCTCGAGACCTCGTTCCGTCGGCTCGTAGAACCGCCGCCCGGCGTGTGCGGGCGGCAGACATTCCATCCCGCGCGCGACTCCCGCTTCTTCGTCGTGCGCGTACCGGTAACCCTTCCCGTAATCCAGCTGTTTCATCAATCGGGTCGGCGCGTTGCACAGGTGGAGCGGCACCGGTTCGGCGACGTCCCTGGTGGCCGCTTCGGCCGCGTCCAGATAGGCGCGGTAGACCGCGTTGCTCTTGGACGCCACCGCCATGTAGATCGCGGCCTGGGCAAGCGCGGTGTTCCCCTCGGGCATCCCCATGAAGTGGACGGCCTCCTTGGCGGCGATCGCGATCGTCAGCGCCTGCGGATCGGCGTTGCCGATGTCCTCTGAGGCGAACCGCACGAGGCGGCGGGCGACATACAGCGGATCCTCGCCGGCTTCGAGCATCCGCGCCAGCCAGTAGACGGCGGCATCGGGATCGCTGTTCCGCATCGACTTGTGCAGCGCCGAAATGAGGTTGAAGTGTTCCTCGCCTGACTTGTCGTAGAGCAGCGCGCGATTCTGCGCCAGGTCGGCGACGAGCGGCGTATCGATCCGCCGCGACTCTCCGGCGACGGTTGCCGCGGCTTCGAGAAAGTTCAGCGCGACGCGGGCATCGCCGTTCGCGTACTTCGCCATGGCGATCAGCGCGTCGTCGTCGACCGACAACCCCAGCCCGCCGAGACCTCGTTCCGTGTCGTCGATCGCGCGGCGCAGGATTGCCGTGATCTCCGGGATCCCGAGCGCGTTGAGCACGTGGACCTTCGAGCGCGACAGCAACGCGGAGTTGACTTCGAACGACGGGTTCTCGGTGGTGGCGCCGATCAGCACGATGTCGCCCGCCTCGACGCGGGGGAGAAAGGCGTCCTGCTGCGCCTTGTTGAAACGGTGGATCTCGTCGATGAAGAGGATCGTGCGCCGTCCGGTGCGGCGGCGCGCCTCTTCGGCTTCGGCCATCACGGTACGGATCTCCTTGATCCCGGAGAGCACGGCGCTGAAGGCGATGAAGTGCGCTTTCGTCGCGGTCGCGATCAGGCGCGCCAGCGTGGTCTTGCCGGTCCCGGGAGGCCCCCACAGGATGATTGACTGCAGCCGGTCCTGTTCGATCGCCTGACGGAGCGGACGGTTCGGACCGATCAGCGCCTCCTGACCGACGAACTCGTCCAGCGTTCTCGGGCGCATGCGTTCGGCGAGCGGGGCGTCCGTCTTTGCATCGCTTCGCGGTGCTTCGGCGGGATCATCGAACAGCGACATGGGCCCTCTGCCGCGACGCTTCGTACAGGATGATCGCGGCGGCGACGCTGACGTTGAGGGATTCGACGGGACCGTGCATGTCGATCGTGAGGCTCTCGTCGGCGGCGGCGATGAGGTCGTGCGACAGCCCCGCGCCTTCTCCGCCGACGACGACCGCGGCCGGGCCGGTGAGATCCGCGGCGGCGGGCGCCGTTCCACCGCGCGGCCGCGTCGTGAAGATGCGCAATCCGGCCGCCCGCATCGCGTGCACCGCGTCGTCGACGCGCTGGACCCGCGCGACCGGCAGGCGCAGCGCGCTGCCCATGCTCCCGCGCAAGGCTTTCCAGCCAAATGGATCGGCCGTTCCCGGACCGGCGATTGCGGCCGTGGCCCCGCACGCTTCCGCCGTGCGGATGATGGCGCCCACGTTGCCAGGATCCTGCACGCGGTCGAGGAGCACGACGAGTTGCGGCGGCCGCGCGGCCACCGCCGCCTCGAGACTCGCCGCTTCGACGTTGGCGAGCGCGACGATGCCGGACGGCTGCCGCACCGGACTCACCGCCGAGAGCACACGCTCGGGCATCGTCACCACGCGCGTGCCCGATCGCGCGGCGCGCTCGGCAAGTGCGGCGAACCGCCGGTCAGCGGTCTCTGCGCTGAGCGCGACCACGGCGAGCGTCACGCCGGAGTCCATCGCTTCGCTGACGAGGTGCTCGCCGTCGAGCAGCACGAGATCGTCGGCGCGCCCGTCGCGCGCTGCCGCGCGGAACTGTTTCACCAGCGGGTTGTTCCGGCTCGTCACATGCTCCACTGTGTGATTCTATCCAGCTCCTGCAGGCTCGGCGAGAGAGCGCGCGCGCGACGATGTGGCGGCCAAGCGCTCATTAAAAGCTGATACCATGCCAGACGATGAAGGCTCGTATTTTGAAGAAGTTCGAGGACGAGATCGCACAGCTCGAAAAGGAGCTCAAGGCGGAGCTGCCGAAGGAAATTCAGCGCGCCCGCGAGCTTGGCGACCTGCGCGAGAACGCGGAGTACGCCGCGGCGAAGGAACGGCAGCGTCTGGTGGAGTCGCGCATCAGCATGCTCAAGAAGCGGGTCAGTGAAATCTCGCTCATGAATCTCGACAAGGTGCCCCGCGACAAGGTGGGGTTCGGATCGACCGTTCATCTCAAGGACCCGCAGGGACAGACGATCGTGTATCAGCTCGTCATGCCCGAGGATGCCGATCCGGAACAGGGGATGATTTCGACGGCCTCGCCGATCGGCCGTGCGCTCGTCAACAAGGAAGAGGGTGACGAGGTCAACGTCAACACGCCGAACGGCGCGCGGCGTTTCGAGATCGTGAAGCTCGTGACGCTCCACGACGAGGACGGCGCCCAGGCGTGATCACCCCCGAGGCGCCCGACCGGTCGTACTCGACGCGCCTTCGTACGGCGTTGTTGCTGACCGGGTCGGGCACCGCGGGTGCGTACCACGCCGGAGCGCTTCGCGCGCTGCACGAAGCCGGCGTGAAGATTGACGTGGTCGGCGGCCGCGGCGTCGGCGTCGCCTCGGCGCTCTTTGCCGCGATCGATGGCGGCCCACGGCTGTGGGAGCCGTCGGGCATCTGGAAGGACTCCGCAGCGGCGCACTTCTATGGATGGCGGCAGCCGCTCCGTTTTGCGGGGTACGCGGTGCTCGCCGCAGGCTTGGTCTTGCTGCTGCCGATCGCCCTGCTGGCCGCGGCCGTCGTAGCGGGGCTTGCGGGACTGTTGCTGACGCTCGTCGGTCTCGAGGGCACAGGATCCACCCTCACCTCCAGCTTCACGACCTGGGTCGGCATGCTGTTCGCGCCGGCGGCCCTCCCGACGGTGGTGCCGCGTCTGGTGCTGTTCGCGCTGCTCGTCGCGGCCGGCATCCTCGTCGTCGCCGCGGCGCTGTCGCATCTGAAGGATCCACGGCGTCGTCGCGCGCGACATGGATTCGTGTGGCGGCTGCTCGGCGCGCCGCTCACGTCAGAGGCGCTGGTGAACCGCTGCGCGACCGATCTGTGGAACCTGATTCGCGGCGCGGCGCCGATTGCCCCTCCGGACCGTCGCGAACTCGCGCGCAAGTACGTCGAGCTGCTTGGCGAGAACATGGGGCAGCCAGGATTCCGCGAACTGCTGCTGGTGGCCCACGATATGGACGCGCGGCGCGATCTCGTGTTCGCGCACCTGCGGCAGCAGCAGCGTCCGCGGTTCTTCTCGCGCGTGGGGGCCGAACCCGACGCGCGCCAGGTCGAGGCGTTCGATCTGACCGGGGTCGCGCGTGATCACGTCCTGGATGCATTGAACGCGGCGCTGGCCGTGCCGCTGGCGACCGAGCCGCACCTGGTCGCCTTCCCGGCCGAAGGTCCGTGGCGCGGTGAGGCCCATCGCCTGTGCGATCGGCTCGATTCGCTGACACGCCTGCTCGAGGAAGCCGCGCATGCCGGCGCCGAGCAGATCATCATCGTCTCGGCCGCTCCGCCGCCCGGCCGGGCGCACGAGTTGAGCGCCGGTCGAGCGGACTTCCGCGGCCGCGCCGCCGAACAACTGGCGGCATTCGAAGCGGCGTCGCTCCGCGATGCGCTCGAGACGTTCGCGGGCCACTTCGCATCCCTGTTCGTCATCCGCCCCTCGCACAATCCGCTGACGCCTCTCGACTTCGGCGGCGTCTACGACGAGCGGTCCGATCGGATCCAGACGCTCGGCGAACTCGTGGACCGGGGTTATGAAGACGCGTATCGTCAGTTCATCGAGCCGATCGTCGGCGCCGGTGCGGAGCCGGCCGAACGGGTCCACGACGGGAATGCTGGCCAGGGGGCCCCGTCCCGGTTGTAAGCTCTGGCTATGAAGATTGCGACCGCGCTCGTTCAGCGAGCCACCGGTGTGCTGACTCACGCCGAGCCACTCACCACCCCCATCTACGAGACGACCACCTACGTCTTCGACAGCGCAGAAGAGGTCAGGGCCTACAACGAAGGGCGCTCGCCGAAGTATCTGTACAGCCGCTACGACAACCCGACGGTCGTCGCGGTCGAGCAGAAGCTCGCGACACTGGAGCGTGCCGAGACCGCCATGCTGTTGTCCTGCGGGCAGGCGGCAACGACGACGGCACTCCTGGGTCTGTTGTCGGCGGGCGATGAGGTCGTCTGCAGTTCGGCGATTTATGGCGGCACGCTGCACCTGCTGACGGATCTGCTGGCGAAGTTCGGGATCCGCGCGCGGTTCGTCTCGCTCGAGGCGCTGCAGCAGCCCGATGCGGTGATCGCGCCGGAGACGAAGCTCCTGTGGTTCGAGTCGCCGATCAATCCCACCCTGCGATGCATCGACATCGCCGCGGTCGCCAATGCCTGTCGCGCGCGCGGCGTGATTTCGGTGATCGACAACACCTTCGCGAGTCCCGTCAACCAGCAGCCGCTCGCGCTGGGGGTCGATCTGGTGATGCACAGCGCGACGAAGTACTTGAACGGCCACAGCGACGTGACCGCGGGTGTGCTCGCAGGGTCTGCGTCGCTGCTCGAGCCGGTGCAGAAGGCGCGGCGGCTCCTCGGCACCGTGCTCGATCCGCAGCCCGCGTTTCTGCTCAATCGTGGACTGAAGACCTTGACGGTGCGGATGGAGCGGCACAACGCGACCGCCATGGCCGTTGCGCAATGGCTGGCGGCCGATTCACGCGTGAAGAATGTGTATTACCCGGGCCTGCCGCAGCATCCGGACCATGCGATCGCCAGGAAGCAGATGCGCGGGTTCGGCGGCATGCTGTGCGTGGACGTCGGCGGCGGCTACGAGGGAGTCGCGCGCTTTTTCGATCGTCTGAAGCTGTTCAATCGAGCCGCCTCGCTTGGCGGCGTGGAGAGTCTCTGCAGCCTGCCGGTGCTCACCTCGCAATGGGGACACACGGAGGCGGAACTGGAAGCAGCCGGGATCACGCATTCGATGGCCAGACTCTCGGTCGGGATGGAAGACCCGGAGGATTTGATAGCGGACCTGGATCAGGCGTTGGGGAAGGACGAGGAACTCCGAACTATGAACTCGTAGTTCGGAGTTTCACTTCGCGACCGCTTCCCGCTTCTTTTCCGGTGTCGCTTCCTTCAGGAACTGCGAAGCCATGCCGGCGATCTTCTCCGTCATCTCGCGGCCGTCGAGGTCTCCGAACTTCTGGCGGAACTTGTCGATCGGCACGACCGCCTTGGCCATGGCGCGATGGCCGCCCGCGCTCCCGATGTCGGCGAACCAGCGCTTGACGAATTCTCCGGCGTTGCGTGAGTACCCGAGATTGCGGACGCTGACGATCAGCTGGTTCCCGACGATGCCGGCAATGATCGTCCACTTCACGTTCTCGAGCTGCAGGAAGAAGTCGGCCGTGTAGGGGATGAAGTCCTCGCGCGGCGCTTCGCCGATGAACGCGCTGAAGACCTGGTCGCGGTTGATCCCGGCCTGGCTCGCGCGCGTGACGTATTCGAGCCGGTCGACCGTGATTTCCGCCCCCTCCATCTTCCGGATCAGGGCGGCATCCGCCAGCGGATACAGGAACGTGAACGCCTCGAGGTCGTCGCGATTCGTGTGCCGCGCGAAGAACAGCGTGTCGGACTTGATCGCGTACAGCATCGCGGTCGCGGTCCGCTCCGAGATGTTCACGTCGACCGAGCGGAGATGTTCGGTCAGGATCGTCGACGTGGACCCGTAGTCGGCCCGGATATCCTTGAAGACGGCGATGTATCCCGGCTGCTCGGGATGGTGATCGATGACGAGGTCGGCGCGCAGCAGCTGCCCGCCGAAGTAGTGCGGCTGCACGTCGACGGTCGCGATCCGGTCGAAGTCGTCGAACATCGCCGGCGTGATCGGCTCGACCTGGATGTCGAGCAGGTTCGCCATCCGAAGGTTCTCGGGCCTGGTGACCCCCTGCATGGCGCCGATGATGGCGGTCGTCTTCGTCCGGCGGAGCAGGTTGCGCAGCGCCAGGCCGCTGGCGAGGGCGTCCGGGTCCGGATCGTTGTGGAGCAGGATCAGCACGCGATCTGCATCCGCGAAGTACCGTTGATACTGCTGCACCCGCGCGCGCGTCATCGAGCGGCTCAGCTCGCTCAGGAGCGTGGGCCTGATGAGTTCGCTCAGGTCCATGTCAGCCACGTCGGGGAACTCTGCCTTCAGCGCCTCCGACGCCCGCGGCTTCACCCCGGCGCCGGTCCGCACGACGTAGGTCAGCGTTCCACCGGCATCCCGGATGGCGGCCAGGATTTTCTTCGGGCTCCGGCGTCCGTTGTCTTCGACGATGAAGCAGGTGCTGGGGGAAATGTCGGCCTTCAGGTAGGTATCGACGCGGCGAGGGTCACCAACGGTGACATTGATCCCCGCTTCATGAAGCCGCCTTGCCAGCGGCCGGCTCTCGACGAAGAAGTCCAGTTCGAACGTGGGCTTCAACACATCGTCGAGCGTGCGAATGACGAGTTCGTCCTGACAGATGCCGACTACGCGCACGTCAGGCGATCCTCGCGAGGGCCTGCGCCCCGCCCGATGGTCATGACCGAACGCTCATTATACGCCTGCCTGCTCGTGCTCATTCTCTCGGGGTGGGCCGCGCCTCAGGCGTCCGCACAGGACACTGCGCAGCCGCCCTGTGCCACCTGTGTTGCGACTACGATCCTCTATGGTCAGACGCTTCTTCTGCCCGAAAAGCTTCATGGGCTGACGGTCGTTCTGCGCCAGGACTCGCCGGCAGCCGTCGAGGCACTCGCCGCGGCCATCGAGGCGGTGCAGTCACGCGGCGGCCGTGCGGGTGTGCTGGTCCCACCGGCGCAGGGCACTCGTGCCGAACAGGCGTTCGCGCTCAAGCAGCGCATCACGGAGCTGAGGAGCCGGTTCGGTCCGGACGTCGTCGTCGTGCTGCGGGCGCCGGTGGATCCGGAACTCACGCCATACATCGATGCAGTCGCCGGTCAGGATGCCAGCGACGCACCCCCGGGCGTGCAGTTCTGGCGCGTGCTCCCGGACGCCGACGTCACCCGCGCGCTCAGCGCGACGACTGCCGGCGGCGCCGATCGATGGCTGCTCGACGCGCCCGATGACGTGCTGGAGGCGCGCCTGATCCTGCAGGACCTCGCCCGCGCCGCGGCGCCTCCGGCGGACGCGTTCGTCGAAGGGATCGAAGTGAGCGGCGTGCGGCGCCTGACCGCGGAGGAGATCGTGGCCCGGCACCAGGCATTCGCCGCCGGCCAGGCGCGCCGCGTAAAGAGGACGATCTCCACTGGAATCCTCCAGCTCACGTTCGAGGCGCCAGGGTTTCCCGCGCCGGTCACGATCACCTCCGATACCGTGATCTACGCTGCGCCCGGACGCACCGAACTGGAACAGCGCGAGATCCGCGTGAACGGCCTGGCCTTCAAGGGGAGCGGCGTTCCGCGGCTGCCGATCCTGGAACCGGAACGGGTCGCTGCGCCTCCGCTCACGATCACGCTCGACCGCTTCTACCGCTACCGCCTCGTCGGGGAGGAGCGGGTCGGCGGCGTGCGATGCCATGTGATCGCGTTCGAGCCGGTGGACGACGCGCTGACGCTGTTCCGTGGACGGGCGTGGATTGCGGTCGATTCGTTCGCGATGGTGCGGGTTGCCGCGACGCAGACGCGGCTCACCGGTGCGATCGTCTCGTCGGAGCAGGTGGACGACTTCCGCGAGGTGCGGCCGGGGATCTGGCTGCTCTCCCGGTCCGACGTCCGGCAGCTCTACGAAGGGGCCGCACACCGGACCCCGATCCACCGGCTCCTGACGATCACCGCGCACGACATCGATCCGCCGGACTTCGACGCGCGTCTCGAGGCCGCATACCGGTCCCCCTCGATCATGCTGCGCGACACCGAGGACGGCTACCGCTATCTCCGGCGGCAGCCCGCGGCCGGCGATCGGCCGCAACCGGATGCGCCGGTCGTGGTCGACGTCGCCGAGCGTGCGGATCGCGTGCGGACGCTCGCCGCCGGCCTCATCATCGATCCGAACATCAGCGTCCCGCTGCCGTTTGCGGGGATCAGCTACGTCGACTTCGACCTGTTCGACACCGGCACTCAACTGAACGCGTTCTTCGGCGGCAGCTACGCACAACTGGCGTTCTCCATCCCATCGCTCGGCGGGACGCGCTGGCAGCTCGCCGGCAGGGCCTTCGGGATCGCGACGTCGTTCAACGATCGCTCGTTCCGGAACGGGCGCGAGATCTACGACGAGAACCTGTCGCAGCGTCCGGCGCACGCGTCCGCCTGGCTGCTGCGTTCGATCTCCCCTCGACTGACGATTCGCGCCGGCTATGAATTCGACTACACTCGGCTTCGACGAGCCGACGAGACCGCCGCGGCCTTCGTCGTTCCTGCCGATCAGGTGTCCCACGGGTTCCTGCTCGCGCTCGAAGGCCAGCGGGCCGGATGGGCCGGGAGCCTCTGGTGGAATCCCGCGCGACGAAGCGGCTGGCGCAGGTGGGGGCGAACGGCCGGGGACTATTCCCCCGCGCACGCCGACTTTCAGCGCTACGGCGCACGCGTCTCCCGCTCGTTCCCCGTGCGGCCCGGCCTGGTCGCGCGGGTCGAAGGGGCGTTTATGGCCGGGCACGATCTCGACCGGTTCAGCCGTTATGCGTTCGGGACCTTCGACAACCGTCTGCGAGGGTATCCGTCGGCGCTCGTCAGGTACGATCGAGGTGCGATCGTGCGCGGCTCAGCCTCCTGGGCGCTCGCGCCGCTGGCCCGTCTGGACCTTTTCGTCGACTCCGCGCAGGTGCGAGATCGTGGTTTCGGCGACGCGTTCCGGAACTACACTGGCGTGGGCGCGGCGATCGAGGCGCCGGCGCCCTTCGGGTTGCTGACGGCGGTCGAATGGGGGTACGGGTTCCGTGGGCGCGACGCGGACGGATCGCAAGGCACACACGTGATCCGGCTGAGCGCGTTCAAGGTGTTCTAGGGGGCGGAGGTACCAATGTCTCGCGTGATCATGCTGGCGGCGATGGTGGTGGCGTCGGCGACCCTGATGACCGCGCAGCAGGTGTTCCGGGCGGGGATCGACCTGGTGCACTTCGGCGTCGTCGTGACCGACCGGAGCGGTGCGCCGATCCTCGGCCTGACCCGCGACGACTTCCGCATTGTCGAAGACGGCACGCCCCAGACGATCAAGGTGTTCGCGGGCGGCGAGCCGGAGAGCGCGCCGCCGGTCCATCTCGGGTTCATGATCGACAACAGCGGCAGCATGGTCGAGGACATCAAGGATGTACAGACCGCCGCCATCAAGTTCCTCAACAGCGTCGAGAACATCATCGACGTGACGCTCACGGACTTCGACACCGAGGTCCGCGTGGCGCGGTTCGGTCTCGGTGACTTTCCCCGCCTCATCGAGCGGATCCGCATGCGCAAGCCGGATGGCTACACCGCGCTGTACGACGCGCTCGGGGTGTATCTCAACGGCGTGTTCATGCTGAACGGCGACAAGGTCCTCGTGCTCTACACCGACGGCGGCGACACGCGCAGCTCGATGAACCAGGGGGAGCTGCTGGAGCTGCTCAAGGCCTCGGACGTCACGGTCTATTCGATCGGCTACCTGCAGCACCAGGGGAGCCGCCGCTTCGACCAGCAGCAGATCCTGACGCGGTTTGCAACGATGACGGGAGGGCAGGCGTTTTTCCCGGGATCGATCAAGGACCTCGACGCCATGTACGAGACGATCCTGAACGAGATCGCCGCACGGTACAGTCTCGGCTACGTCTCGACGAACGCGAAGATGGACGGCAACTGGCGCAAGGTGGAGATCACGCTCGCCGACAAGCCCGAACTGCGCCACGCGAAGCTGCGCACCCGCAGCGGCTACTACGCCCCCTACAAACCTTCGCAGTAACTCCGAACTATGAACTCCGAACGCAGAACAGGCGCGAGTTCATAGTTCGGAGTTCTTAGTTCGGAGTTTCCCCCGCCCGCCCTGTGGTACGATCAGGGATTACGGTCCGCGTCTGCGGCGCCCCTGTACTCTCCTAGATGGCATCCAAGTACGACCAGTTCAAGCTGGTGACGGATTTCGAGCTGCGAGGCGATCAGGCTCGTGCCATCGACGAGCTCGTCGAGGGGCTGGAGCGTGGCGACAAGTCCCAGGTGCTGCTCGGCGTCACCGGGTCCGGCAAGACGTTCACGATGGCCCAGTGCATCGCCCGGGTGAACCGGCCGACGCTGGTGATGGCCCACAACAAGACCCTCGCGGCGCAGCTCTACCAGGAGTTCCGCCGGTTCTTCCCCGAGAACGCCGTCGAGTACTTCGTCAGCTACTACGACTACTACCAGCCCGAAGCCTACGTCCCGACGACCGACTCGTACATCGAGAAGGAAGCCACGATCAACGACGAGATCGACCGGATGCGGCTGTCGGCGACGCGATCCGTCTTCGAGCGGCGGGACGTGATCATCGTCGCCAGCGTCTCCTGCATCTACGGTCTCGGCTCGCCCGAGGCGTACTACGGGATGATGCTGCCGCTCGAGCGCGGCCAGCGCATCGACCGCGAGCAGATCCTGCGCAAGCTGGTGGAGATCCAGTACGAGCGCAACGACCACGAGTTCACCCGCGGCGTCTTCCGCGTCCGGGGCGACATCGTCGAAGTCTGCCCGTCGTACGAGGACACGGCGATCCGGATCGAGCTGTTCGGCGACGAGGTGGACGAACTGGTGACCTTCGATCCGCTGACCGGCAAGACGCTGAAGCGGCACGACAAGGTGGCGATCTACCCCAAGACGCACTTCGTCACCTCCCGAGACCGCACGAAGCGGGCCGTCGAGACGATCAAGGAAGAGTTGAACTGGTATCGCGCGCAGCTCGAGTCCGAGGGGAAGGTCCTCGAGGCGCACCGGCTGCACCAGCGGACGATGTTCGACCTCGAGATGATCAAGGAGATCGGCTACTGCCACGGGATCGAGAACTATGCGCGGCACCTCACCGGGCGCGCGCCGGGTCAGCCGCCGCCGACGCTGCTGGACTATCTGCCGACCGACGCCCTGACCATCGTCGACGAGAGCCACCAGACGATCCCGCAGATCCGCGGCATGTATCACGGCGACCGGTCGCGCAAGGAGGTGCTGGTCGCCTACGGGTTCCGGCTCCCGTCGGCGCTCGACAACCGGCCGCTCAACTTCGAGGAGTGGGAAGCGCGCGTCGGGCAGCTGCTGTTCGTGTCGGCGACGCCGGGGCCGTACGAATTGCGGCAGTCGGGTGGCGCCGTGGTCGAGCAGATCATCCGTCCGACCGGACTCCTGGATCCGGTCATCGACGTGCGTCCGGTCCGCGGCCAGGTCGACGACCTGCTCGGCGAGATCCGCGAGCGGGCCGCCCGCAACGAGCGGGTGCTCGTGACGACGCTGACGAAGCGGATGGCGGAGGATTTGACGCAGTACTACCAGGAGCTTGGCGTCAAGGTCCGCTACCTGCACTCCGACATCGACACGCTGGAGCGCATTCAGATCCTGCGCGACCTCCGGCGCGGCGAATTCGATGTCCTGGTGGGAATAAATCTGCTGCGGGAGGGTTTGGACCTGCCGGAGGTCTCGCTGGTCGCGATCCTGGACGCCGACAAGGAAGGGTTCCTGCGCTCGGGCGGATCGCTGATCCAGACGGTCGGCCGCGCCGCGCGCAACGTCAACGGCCGCGCGATCATGTACGCCGACAAGGTCACCGAATCGATGCAGCTCGCCATCACCGAAACCGAACGCCGCCGCAAGATCCAGGAGGCCTATAACCGCGAGCACGGCATCACGCCGACGTCGATCGTCAAGAGCATCGACGAGATCATGACGAGCGTCTACGAACGTGACTACGTGACCGTGGCCAGGGACGAGGGGGACGAGTTCCGGACGCACGGGGAGCTGGAGGCG
The DNA here is from genome assembly GCA_036401215.1 of Vicinamibacterales bacterium. Classification (GTDB taxonomy): domain Bacteria; phylum Acidobacteriota; class Vicinamibacteria; order Vicinamibacterales; family 2-12-FULL-66-21; genus JACDCA01. Next base: position 61,018 of record DASWVN010000320.1, read on the forward strand.
CACATTCGCACCTTGCAGGCGCAGATGAAGGCGGCGGCGGCGAATCTCGAGTTCGAGAAAGCCGCGAAGCTTCGCGATCGGATCAAGCAGCTGCGGTCGAGGGACCTGGGGCTGGCCGGGAGCCGCAACTGATGGATCCGCTGACCAACTGGATCAAGGCCGGCCTCCTCGAGATGCAGGAGTACCTGCGGATGGTGGGCCGCAGTGCCCGCGCGCTCGTCACCCGTCCGTTCTACTACCGCGACATGGTGGAGCAGTTCGACATCATCGGCGTGGGCTCGATGACCGTCGTGCTGCTGACCGGCATGTTCACCGGGATGGTGCTGGCGCTGCAATCGGGATTCACGCTCGACCAGTTCGGCGCCCGGTCCATGGTGGGCCGCCTGGTGAGCGCCTCGATGGTCAAGGAGCTGGGGCCGGTGCTGACCGCCTTGATGGTCGCCGGGCGCGTCGGATCGGGGATCGCGGCCGAACTCGGCTCGATGATGGTGACGGACCAGATCGCGGCGCTGCGCGCGCTGGGCACGGATCCCATTCGCAAGCTGGTGCTGCCGCGCATCCTGGCCGGCCTGCTGATGGTCCCGCTGCTCACCTGCATCTCGGTCGCGGTCGGCCTGTTCGGCGGCTGGATCATCACCGTGACGCAGCTGAAGGTGTCCTCGGGCGTCTACTGGAACTCGGTGGTGCTGGGTCTGTACATCCAGGACGTCTGGATGGGGCTGATCAAGCCCTTCTTCCTCGGATTCGTCATCGTGAGCATCGGCTGCCACGTCGGGCTCCGGACGGCCGGCGGCACGCAGGGCGTCGGCCGGGCGACGACCAACGCCGTCGTCGCGAGTTCGGTGGCGGTGCTCGTCGTCAACTTCCTGGTGACGAAGCTCCTGATCGTGTTGATGTACTGATGGCGGTCACGCGTGAGCCACGGCCGGCGCTGCTCGAGGAAGCCCTCGCCCACGGCGGCCCCATCGTCGTCTTCGACAGGGTCACGCTGGCGTTCGACGAGAAAGTGATCCTCGACGAGGTCAGCTTCACGCTGAAGACGGGACACACGAAGATCTTTCTGGGGGCGAGCGGCGCGGGGAAGTCCACGATCCTCCGGCTGATCCTCGGTCTGCTCAAGCCCGACGAGGGGCACATCTTCGTCAACGGCGAACGGATCGACGACATGACCGAGGACCAGTTGATGGCCGTGCGCGCGGACCTCGGCATGGTGTTTCAGGAAGGGGCGCTCTTCGACTCGCTGACCGTGCGGGAGAACGTCGGCTACAAGCTGTTCGAGCAGGGGGTGCCGGTCGACGAGGCGAACCGGCGGATCGAAGAAGTGCTCGGGTTCGTGCGGCTGTCGGACTTCATCGACCGCAAGCCGTCGGAGTTGTCGGGCGGCCAGCGGCGGCGGGTGGCGATCGCGCGCGCGATGGCGGTGAAGCCGCGCATCCTCCTGTACGACGAGCCGACGACCGGGCTCGATCCGATCACGTCGATCACGATCGACGAGGAGATCATCAAGCTGCGCGACATCGAGCACGTGAGTTCGATCCTGGTCACGCACCAGTTGCGCGACGCGTTCTTCGTCGCCGAACACATGGCGGTGCGTGACGCGGACGGCACCATCCGGATCGAGCGGGCGCCGCACAAGAAAGTGGACGAAGCGGAGTTCATCATGCTCCGCAACGGCAGGATCGCGTTCGAAGGCAACGCCACCGAACTGCGAGACATACAGAAACGAGATCGCTACATCCAGGCGTTTCTCTCGTAGGCCCGATCGCCGAATCGGGCAGTAGAGGTTCAGAGATGGCTCGTACGCATTCACTGGCATGGTCGCAGTTGAAGATCGGGATCCTCGGCGTCGCCGCGCTTGCGCTGGCGGCAATGCTGATCATTGCCGTCGGCGGGCAGGGGGGCTTTGCGTGGGAACGCTATGCGCTGAAGACGCGATTCAGCGACATTGCCGGACTCAAGACCGGCGCGGTCGTCCGGGTCGCCGGCGTCGACGTCGGTAAGGTCACCAACATTCAGTTCGCCGGGGCCGAGGTCGAGGTCACCCTGGAGGTCAACGAGGACCATCAGCAGCGCATCACCGAGAACTCCCGCGCGTCGATCGGCTCTCTGAGCCTGCTCGGTGAACCGATCATCATCGTCTCGCCGTCCTCCGAGGGACGGCAGCTGCAGGACGGGGACTACATCCAGAGCGAAGCGGCCGCCGGTGGCATCGCCAGCATGGCGGGGCCGGTGCAGGAAGGGGTCGAACAGATCACCGCGCTGATCCAGGACATCCGAGAGGGGCAGGGGACGGTGGGGAAGCTCGTGACCGACGAGGCGCTCTATCGCGAGTTCACGGCGCTCCTCGGATCCGCCGAAGGAGTGATCGCCGGGATCAATCGCGGCCAGGGGACCCTCGGCAAGCTCGCGCGTGACGAGGCGGCGTATCGCGAACTGAACGCCTCGCTGGCCAACCTGAATGCGATGACGCAGCGGATCAGGGCAGGCGAGGGCAGCCTGGGCCGGCTGCTCAACGACGATGCGCTGGCGAAGTCGCTGTCGCAGACCGCGAACAACGTCGACCAGATCACCGCCAAGCTCAATTCGGGTACCGGAACGGCCGGAAAACTCCTGAACGACGAAGCCATCTACCAGCGGCTGAACGGGGTGACGGAACGGCTCGACAAGCTCGTCGCGGCGATCCAGTCAGGGCAGGGAACCGCGGGACAACTCGTCACCGACAAGCAGTTGTATGACAATATGAACGGCGCGGCGACCGAACTGCGTTCGCTCATCGCCGACATTCGCAAGGATCCACGAAAATTCCTGAACGTGCGGGTCAGCATCTTCTGAGGCGCAGAAGGGGCAGAGGACGCAGAGGCACGCAGGGATCTTCGGACGAAATGAGGAGTCAAATGGCCAAAGACAACGGAACCGCTGCCGGCACGATCATCACCGCTTTCATGCTCGGCACGATCACCGGCGCCGCCGTGGCGCTGCTGGTGGCCCCGGCAACCGGCGACGAGATGCGCCGGATCCTCGGCGAGAAGGCCCGCGAGGGCAAGGACAAGGCCTCGGACGCGGCCCGCCAGGCGCGGGAGTTCGCCGACCGCCAGCGGGGCATCGTCGCCACCGCCATCGAACGTGGACGAGAGGCATACCAGCAGGCCAAGGCCCCCGGCACGACGCCGGCGGGGACCGGTCAGGAGCCGCTGTGAACGAGTGGTCAGGCGTGTTTCTCGCCATCATCGCGGTCTCCACGCTGGTGATGGCGTTGATCCAGGTCGGGGCGATCGTCGCGATGTTGCGCATCGCCAAGCAGGCGCAGCAGGCGATCGGCACCGTTCAGCGTGACATCCAGCCGCTGCTCGCGGACGTGAAGCCGCTGCTGGCGCGGGCCAACGCGATCGCCGACGAGGCCTCCCGGACGGCGTCGATCGCCACCGCTCAGGCGGAAAAGATCGACAAGCTGGTCACCGACCTGGCCAGGCGCACCGACGAGACGTCCCTGCTCGTGCAGGAGGCGATCGTCACCCCCGCGCGTGAAGGGATCGCAGTGGTCGCGGCGATCAAGGCCGCGCTTGGGGTATTCAAGGGTTTCGGGGACTTCCGGGGACGCGCCGCGCGCCCCGGCGACGAAGACGACGCGCTGTTCATTGGCTGAGGCCGGGCCGATACCGGAGAACCGTCGCTAGGCCAAACCCCCGATTGACCCCTGGATGGGAGCAATGGTAAAAAGGCCACCCGCGTAACAGAGGGTCATCCCCATGCTCCGAAAACTATCGTCGACCACGTTGATTGTCGGGGCGCTGCTGGTCGGCAGCGTCGCCGCAGCCGGATTGTCCGGCGCACCGGTGCCCCAGGATTCCAGGTCGGGACCGCTGGCCAAACAGCTCGCCCAGGCGCTCGACGCCGCGAAACTGGACGCCGTCGCCGCTCCAGATCCTTCGACCGGCGGTTTCGTCGCCGCTCTCTATATCCCCGGCACCCAGCTGCTCGTTGTCTCCGGCAAGTTCGAGAACCCGCAGATCGGCACCCATCGTATCGGCAAGAGCGAGTACCGCGAGCTGTACATGGATCTGATGGGAGCGTCCGAAGCCGCCACGCGCCTGTTCGCCTCCGACGTGAGCTGCGACGGGTTCGTCTTCGATCCTGACGGCGACGCTGCCGCCGACAGCTGGGAGACCGGCGGTAAGAGCTTTGCGTTCACGGGCGCGAAGAAGGCGAAGCTGAGCGACGACGACTACCTGAAGGCGTACACCGAAGCCGACACACAGTACGCGCACATCCTGGAGCTGCTGATCGCCAAGTTGAAGCCCGGAACTGAGTACTGACGCCTGTCAATGCTGAATGCTTCGGTGCTGACGCTTGTCAATGCCGAATGCTCAATGGGTGGTTGAGCCGTCCTGCGGCTGCGACGCGTTAAGCCTGCCCGTTGCCGTGCTCACCGGCCGTGCGCTAAACTAGCTATTCACCTCAAGGTTGGGCGCTTGGCTCAGCGGTAGAGCATCGCCTTCACACGGCGGGGGTCAGTGGTTCGAATCCACTAGCGCCCACCAACCAACTAGCAGAAAACAAAGCACTTAGCGCAACGGCCCCGCAGGATACCGAGAGTATCAGGCGGGGCCGTAGTGCATTAGTCGTGCGGGATTCAACAGGTGTGTGCGCGGCGACGGTGGGAAGTCCGCCGCCGCGCTGTCAGTGTGTCAGGCCCGCTGCCAGAGCGGCAATACGGCCGCGAGCACCGCAGCTTCGTCCGGCGTCGGCGTGTCGCCGTCGAACAACTGCCGCACGCGCGCGACAGGAAGCCCCGACAGGTGCGCCACGCCGTCAGCCGTGAGCCCCTGCCCGATGGCGGCCCGGAGCAGGGAGCGCCCCGTACCGCCGTCCCGTCGTGACCACGCCGCCGGGCGCTCGATCGCGCCCTCTAACGTCGCCAGGACCGCGGAGGCTTCTTCCACGATCGCGCGGACGCGCGGGATGGCGGCCACGATCGCATCGTCTGTCCGGCGGCTCATCGCAGCCCCCGCAGTCGCAATCCGACCTGGACGCCGACGAGATAGCCCGCCTCGCGTGCGGTCGCCTCGTCAAAGCCCGCGTCGTTGAAGCCCGCGTCGGACGGAGACAGCGCCTGGATCCTGTCCTGAATGGCGTCGATGCCGTCGTTGAGCGCGTCGATGTCGCGATCCCCGACCGTCGTGATGGCGGTCATCGAGCCGACGAAACGATCGGCCAGGTCACGAGCCATCTGTACCGGGTCTTTGCCCGGCGCATTCTTGGTTCGCTTCGGCCCCATCACTGCACCTCCGTGGTCGTGTGTTGCGCGAAGCACGGCACCTGCTGTCCGGTGGCGATACCCAGGACGTAGGCGCACGCCATGAGCATGCACGCCTCCGTCCACAGAGGCAGCCACAGCGGGCGGTCTGGCTGAAGTCCGAGCGCATCGAAGAGATGGCCCGGTTCGGGGGTGTCGATTCCGGTCTCGAGGATGCGCTGCGCGGCGATCGGCCGCACCGCCGCAATCATGGCGTCGAGTGGCACGGTGCCGTGATCCGTATGCCGTAGGACCATGCGCCCGAGATCGGTCGTCGGGTGAACGTCTGACATGAGATGGCCTCCATCTGCGATGAGAGGCCCGGTAGGTGGGCTGCTAGAATTGCGTCAGCCGCGCCGCCGGGTCTACTCCGGTGGTCGGTTAGGGGTCGCTTTGGTGTTTCCGCACCGGGCGGCCCCGCTCTTACGTACTGGCCGGATTGTCCACCTCAAACGGCGGCACTGTCAAATCCAGGTGTCACGCTGTCCCCGGCCGGAGTCGGTCGCAACCACGGAGCAGGGAAATCGTGCGAGAATCCCGCGGCACGGCCCTTGCCGTGTGCCGGTCCTGACTGGAGGCTGTAATGTGGGTGATCGTCGCTCCGTTCGTCGGCGGTTTCCTCGGTTCCGCGCTCGCGGGCTGTCTCGCGGGCTTCGTCGTGGCGGCGCTGCAACTCGACACGTATCCGCCCGACGATGAACAGGCGCGCGAACTGCGACGGCTCATGGAACGCCTACGCCGTCCGTGGCGCGCTCGGCTCGCACGCTGGATGCGTCACGAGTAGCGCGGCCCCCGCCCCATGTGGCCATCCCGTAGGCATGACGGAGACTCGCCTCCATCTGCTCGGCCCGCCGGTGCGCCGCCTGCTCTCGCTGCTGCGCGAGAGAGCGCGGCCTCCAGAAACCTGATCCGCTGCCGCAACGCGCGCTCCGTCCGCTGCTGTTCTCCGGAGTCCATCATCCCTCGCGCCTCGGAGCGCTGAGACGATGCCGGCGGCATGGCCCGCAGAGGACGGCGGGGCGGCCAGTGTCCTCATGCAGCGCCGCACGCCGCCGGCAAAGGTCACAACGCAGCGCTCGACCGGCAACCAACAGCGGCCGCGGAACGGCCGGCCGTGGCGCGGATGACGTGATAAGGCGCGGTGTCAATGCGCCGGTCCCCCGGCGAGCCGCAGCAAGATCGCGTCACGCTCCACCGTGGCGCGCTCGCGAATGCGCGCCATGATCCGCTCGCGCTGCTCGTCGCTCGCGCCCAGCTCGACGAGAAAACGGTCTGCGGCCTGGAGCGCTATGGTATTCGTCGTCTCGATCGTCGCCGCCGCCGACTCCGCCGTCAGTTTGGTCCAGTCCATCCTGTCTACTCCCGCGGCGCGTGGCCGCTTTTGACGACCAGCCGCCACGCATCCGAGCGGCCCGGCGTCTCGCCCGTACTCGCCATCGTGGCGAGCCACAATCCGCCGTTGCGCGTCACGAGCGCGCCCTCGTGATACGCCTTCGTCGCGTCGTACGTGCCGCTGTAGGCGACGGCCGGCCGCTGCTCGAGTTGCTGCACGCGCTGCTCGAGCGCCGTTAAGCGCTCATCGCGCGGCGCGAGTGCCTTTTTCACAAACGCGAACGTGGTCGCCGCAAGATCCTCCGCGAACCTCACGAGCCCGCCCTGCGACTCGCGCGGCCCGGCGGCCTTCAGCGCCTTTGTACGGGCGTCGTAGGCATCCTTCGCCGCACCGCGATCGTAGGCAGCGATCAGCGAAATGTGTCGATCTGATAACTGCGCTGGCGCGCGCTTCGCCAGTTCGTCGGCCAGTAGCAGCTCCTCTCGACTACCCTGGTCGGGCGGCAGAGGATTGAGATGAGGCAGCATTACGACGGGCTCCCGAGCGTGCCGTACGCGACCGCGCCCGGCGCAATCGCGAAACGCGCGAACAGTTCCGAGCGGATCGCCGCTGCGTTCTGCTGGAACAGGTTCAGCGTCGTCGTGACGGTCGGCGAGCCGCCATCGTCCATCACCACGATGGCCTCGCGCGCAGTCTCCACGATCGGCAGCGACAGCGCCACGGCGATACGAGCCGCGTCAACCGCATACAGGAAACCCACAGCCGACGGTACGACGATGATCTGCACGCCGAGCGCCTGGAGGTCACGCAGACTGCCGGCGAGCGGCGCGAGCCCGGCGAAGCTGCCC
>DASWVN010000321.1:0-13921 GCA_036401215.1 Vicinamibacterales bacterium
AACACAACCAATCTGCGTTGTGCTCTCTCTTCGTGGTCGTCGTGTTCTTCGTGTTCGCCGTGCGAAAAGCCGTCGGCCCCGTGTCAGGCGTCACTGGGAACGCTGCCGGAGAGCCCCGCTGCGATTCGTCGCACGGCATGCACCCGACGATGAACGCGCTGACGGCCCTGCGGGATCACGAAAGCCACTAAGAACACAACGAACACGAAGAAGAACACAACCAATCTGCGTTTGTGATCTCCCTCTTCGTGGTCGTCGTGTTCTTCGTGTTCGCCGTGCCAAAAGCCGTCGGCCGCGCGTCAGCGTGACTGGGAACGTCGCCGGAGAGTTACCTGCCGTGATTCGTCGCACGGCATTCACCCGCCGCTGAACGCGCCGACGGCCCTGCGGGATCACGATGGCCACGAAGAACACAACGAACACGAAGAAGAACACAACCAATCTGTGTTGTGATCTCTTTTCTTCGTGGTCGTCGTGTTCTTCGTGGTCGTCGTGCGCAAAGCCGTCGGCTCCGTGTCAGCGTGACTGGGAACGTCGCCGGTAGGGCCCCGCTGTGATTCGTCGCACTACAAGACGATTCAGGAACACAAACAGTCTGCGTTGTGACTCCTCTTCGTGGTCGTCGTGTTCTTCGTGTTCGCCGTGCGAACAGCCGTCGGCCCCGTGTCAGCGTGACAGGGAACGTCGCCGGTAGAGCCCCTGCCGTGATTCGTCGCACTACAAGACGATTCAGGAACACAACCAATCTGCGTTGTGCTCTCTCTTCGTGGTCGTCGTGTTCTTCGTGTCCTTCGTGCGAAAGCCGTCGGCCCCGTGTCAGCGCGACTGGGGAGGGCGCCGGCTAGAACAAGCCAGGCAGCACTCTCCAGCGGACGCGCCCCTGATAGTCGCGGTAGGCCGGATCCTTGGCGAGCGTCTGCTCCTCGCACACGGCGCGCGCGAGCAGGGCGGCGTCGGCAACCACCAGGGCGGCGATGTTCCATCCGGACGGACTGGCGATCAGGAACGCGACGTGGGTCACCAGGTAGCCCATGTAGATGGGGTGGCGAACGATCCGATAGAGACCGGTCGAGACGATGCCACGGTTGGCCGGCAGCAGCGCGAAGCTGCGGCCCAGCGTGATCTTGCCCGCGATCACGATCGCGAGCCCCGCGCACGACAGTGCCACGGTCACCGCCTCGGGCGCGAGGGCGGCCACAGCCGCCGGGGCCAGCAGCGGCGGACCCAGTACCGACACGAGGGTCAGCGCGCGCGCCTTCAGACTCCGATCCAGGGCCCTGGCCGACCGGCGCACCAGCGTCAGCGCGACGACGATGGCCTCGCTGAACAGCAGAAAGAGCCCCGTGATCCGCCCGGTCTCGAAGAAATCGGTCGCAAACCGCACGGCCATCATCGAGAACAGCACGATGATGATCGCGCGGGCGAAGAGATCGGCGAAAAAGTGGACGGCAGCGGAGTAGTCAACCTCCGCAACCTCTCCCGCCGCCGTGGCTGGCGCCAGCTTCATGCCTCGGCTCCCTGCGATTCGACCTCTTCGAGGAAGTAGCTGCCGCACGCCAGGTCGAGCAGCTCACGCGTAATGGCCATCGGCCGGTCCTGGTACTTGCAGATGTCGACCACCTGTTCGACGAGGTCGCGTGGATGGCAGGCGCGCATCTGCAGGTTCCGCGGCTGGTAGTAGCGGCGCTGCAGGTACTCGATCATCACCGGATCGAACGCCAGCCCCCGCTTCCTGCAGTTCATTTCGAAAATCTTGCAGTACTCGTCGACGGTCGGATTCTTCGCCAGGATCTTGTACGGGATCCGGCGAAGGAACGCCTCGTCGGCGAGCGACTCCGGCTTCAAGTTCGTCGCGAAGATGATGAACACGTTGAAAGGGATCTCGAACTTCCGCCCGGTGTGCAGCGTCAGGAAGTCGACGCGGCTCTCGAGCGGCACGATCCACCGGTTCAGCAGGTCGCGCGGCGGGATCCGCTGGCGCCCGAAGTCGTCGACGACGAACACGCCGCCGTTCGCCTTCATCTGGATCGGCGCCTCGTAGAACTTCGAGATCGGGTTGAACGACAGGTCCAGCATCTCGAGCGTCAGCTCGCCGCCAACCACGACCACCGGACGGCGGATCTTCTCCCAGCGCTGATCGAGCGTCGTGTTCGCGATGACGCTGACGGTCTCGGTCGAGGATGCGGTCCGCGTGTGGTTGACCGGGTCGTACATCGTGATGACCTGGCCGTCCACGTCGAGCGCGTGCGGCACGAACATGTCGGTGCCGAGCGCGCGGCCGATGCCTTCGGCGACGACGGTTTTGCCATTGCCCGGCTTGCCATACAGGAACAGCGCCTTGCCGGAGTTGACCGCCGGCCCGAGCTGGTCGAGCATCGTCCGGCTCACGATCAGGTGGTCGAAGCCAGTCATGAGACGGTCCGCATCCACCGGGCCCTTCGCCGCCATGCAGGCTCGAACGTAGGCGTTGTATTGCGACAGTGGCACCGGCGCCGGACCGACGTAGCGGCACACGTCCATGTACTGGTTCGCGCGATCCCGCCCGAGGTCGGTGAGGACGTATCGATAACCGGCAGACCCGACGCCGCTGGTGCCGCGGACTTCCACCAGCTTCTCGATCCGCGCGTGCTGGATCAGCGCATCGAGCAGCGAGTAGGGGACCTTGAGCCGGTCCGACAGCGCGCTGCCGCTGGCCTCCCCGCCAAGCAGCGTCTTGAGCAGCAGCTGGGCGAGGGCCTCGGGATTGAGCCCGGATTCGGCAATGCTCGCCGGCGGTGGCGGCGGCGTCGGTTGCGCAGCCGCCTGCGGCGCTTCGGTCAACATGGTGGTCATAGTTCGTTCAATCAGCAATCAGCGTCACGACATCGATTCGGCGCGTCCGTCCGCGCACCCCGGACCCCGGACCCCGGACCGCGCACCGCGCACCCCCGGACCGCGCACCGCGGACCGCGGACCGCGGTTACTTCATGTTCTGCACCATCGGGAACAGCACCGTCACGAACTTGATGGCTGCCGGCCCGATGGTCACGATCCAGATCGACGGAAAGATGCAGATGACGAGCGGAAACACCATCTTGACGCCCGTCTTCGCCGCGGCCTCCTCGGCACGCTGACGACGCTTGGTACGCAGCGTTTCCGAGTAGACGCGCAGCGACTGCGCAACGCTCGTCCCGAACTTGTCCGTCTGGATCAGCATCGTCACCAGCGAGCTGAGATCGTCGACTCCAGTGCGATCGGCCAGGTTGCGGAGCGCCTCGGCGCGCGGCTTGCCCGCGCGCAGCTCGAGGTTGATCAGCTTCAATTCGTCCGACAGATCCGGGTGCGCGAAGGCCAGCTCCGTGCCGACCCGCGTGAGCGCCTGGTCGAGGCCGAGTCCGGCCTCGACGCTGACGACCAGCAGGTCCAGGGCGTCGGCCAGTGACAGGCGGATCTTGTGCGCCCGCCGCTTGGCGAGCCGCGCGAGCACCATGCCCGGCAGGATGTAGCCCAGCGCCAGACCGCCGAGCGCCATCAGGGTGTTGGGCCGGATGATGATCGGGTTCGACAGGAGAACGAAGAGCGACACCGCGAAGAGCACGCGAATGCCGAAGAAGATCGTCAGCGCCTCCTCGCGACGGAACCCGGCCTGGACCAGGCGCAGCCGCAACGTGCCCATCTCCTTCGGAGAGCGCGGCACCTTCTCGCCGACCCGCTTGAACACGCCGATCACGGCCTCGAAGCGCGGCTTCGGCGGCTCGACGTCCTCACGGCCGACCGTGAGCTCTTCGAGCCGGCGGTCGATGGCGGCCGCGCGCCGCGGCATCATCAGCAGCGCGATTCCTCCCACGATCGCCGTCCCGAACACGAATGCGACAAAGGGCAGGAACATCGGCTACACCTCGATCTTCACGATCTTCTTGATCCAGAGGAACCCGATCGTCTGCATGACGATGGCGCCCATCAGCATCATCTGCCCCATGCGCTCGCGGAAGAGCAGGTCCATGTGTTCGGGGTTGATGAACATCAGCGCGATCGAGAGAAATGCGGGCAGCGCGAGCAGCACGTATCCGGTCAGGCGGCCGTGCGCCGTGTAGACACGCACCTGCCGCAGGATCTTGAACCGCTCGCGGACCACGTGGGCCAGGTTCTCGAGGATCTCCGAGAGGTTTCCGCCCGTCTCCCGCTGGATCAGCACCGCGGTGGCGAAGAAGCGGACGTCCAGAACGGGGATGCGGACGCACAGGTTCTCGAGCGCATCCTTCAGCGGCAGGCCGAAGTTCTGCTCGTCGAACGTCTTGCGGAACTCCGGACCGACCGGCTCCGGCATCTCGTCGGCGACCATCTTCAATCCGGTGGCAAACGCGTGGCCGGCCTTGAGCGCACGTGCGATCAGGTCGAGCCCTTCGGGGAACTGCTCTTCGAAAGCGCGCAGCCGGCGATTCCGCTTCACGTGGAGGATGATGAACGGCAGCGCCGCCCCCAGCAGGAACCCGCCGAACAGCGACAAGACGTCCCGCAGGAAGATCGCCGCGATGAACCCGACCATGAGGCCGCACACGATCGAGATGAGCAGCACCGTGCTCAGGCTGGCCTTGGTGCCGGATTGCTCGATCCACCCCGCGAGCGCGTGCCCCCGGGCTGTTTCCCCAAAAGCCCGGTCGATCGCCGGAAGGGCGCCCTGGTTCAGCGTTTTCAGAAGCTTCTTCGCGGGTTCGGATTCAGGCTTGTCGCCAACGGCGATCTCCGTCAGCCGCTCGTCGAGCTTGCGGCGCATCATCATCGTGGGCACGCGGCCCAGGAAGTGCGCGCCGCCGAGCACGAGCCCGACGCCAACCACGAACGCGATGACTACGGCAACGAGCGCCATTTACCTGACCTCCGTGACCCCTTCGAACATGTCGGCGGGCAGGTGCACGCCGGATGCCTTGAGACGGTCGCTCACCTTGGGTCTCACGCCGGTCGCGCGGAACCGCCCGATGACCTTGCCGTCGGTGGTGACGCCCAGCTTCTCGAAGCAGAAGATCTCCTGCATGGTGATCACGTCGCCTTCCATGCCGGTGATTTCCGAAATGCTGGTCACCTTGCGGGTGCCGTCGCTCAGGCGCGACTGCTGAATCACGATCTGGATCGCCGCGGCGATCTGCTGGCGCATCGCGCGCTCCGGCAGGTTGGTCGCCCCCATCGCGATCATCGTTTCGATACGCGACAGCGCGTCGCGCGGCGTGTTCGCGTGGATCGTAGTCAGCGATCCATCGTGGCCGGTGTTCATCGCCTGGAGCATGTCGAGCGCTTCTTCGCCACGCGTCTCGCCGACGACGATGCGGTCCGGACGCATACGCAGGGCGTTGATCAGCAGCTGGCGCTGCTTGATCGCTCCCTTGCCCTCGACGTTGGGCGGCCTGGTCTCGAGCCGGGCCACGTGTTCCTGGTGCAGCTGCAGTTCCGCCGCGTCCTCGATGGTGACGATGCGCTCGCGTTCCGAGATGAAGCCGGAGAGCACGTTCAGCAGCGTCGTCTTACCGGCGCCGGTTCCGCCGCTGATCAGCATGTTCAGCTTCGAGCGGACGCAGTGCTCCAGGAACTGGAGCATCGGGCCGGTCAGCGAGCGGATCGCGACGAGGTCCTCGGCCTTGAGCCGCTCGGCCGGAAAACGGCGGATCGACAGAAGCGGACCATCGACGGCCAGCGGCGGGATGATGGCGTTGACGCGCGAGCCGTCCGGCAGACGGGCGTCGACCATCGGCGAGCTGTCGTCCACACGGCGTCCGACGCCGCTGACGATGCGATCGATGACGCGCAGCAGGTGCTTGTCGTCCTGGAACGTCGTCGGCAGCCGTTCGAGTTTGCCGCCGCGTTCGACGTACACATGGCTGTGGGTGTTGACGAGGATGTCGCTGACCCCCGGATCGCGCAGCAGCGGCTCCAGCGGTCCGAGCCCGAAGACCTCGTCGATCACGTCCCCAAGGATCGCCTCCCGCTCGGCCATGCTGAGCGGCATGCTCTCTTCGGCGATCAGGTCGAACAGCAGCCCCCGGATCTCGGCCTCCGCCCGCTGCCGCTCGACCGACGCCAGCGCTTCGAGATTGAGCCGGTTCAGCAGCTTCCTGTGAACGTTGGCTTTCAGCTCGATGTACTGCGGGCGCGGCGCGTCGAAACGAAGCCCCTTGGGCGGGGTAGCCGACGTGGGAGTGTTCAGTGGCAGGCTCATGACAGCGACAAGGATCAGAACAGGTTGAGAAAGGCCCGGCGGCGCTCGGGTTCGGGCTTCACTTCTTCCTGGCCGAGCAACTGCTTCGTGAAGCTGGCAAACTGCGCCGAGATCTCCGAGTGGTTTGCGAGCGTGAGCGGCACCCCCGAGTTGAGCGCCGTCGAGACGGTGCGATAGTCGCTCGCAAACGAGTGGTGGATCGAGTAGCCGAGGGCGGTCTCGATCTGCTTCGGCGCGATCAGGTGGTGATCGGTCGTGCGATTGAGCAGCACGCGGATCCGCTCGCTGCCCGCGCCCAGTTGACGCACGCGCTCGACCAGCCGCTGCGCGTTGCGTACGGACGGCACGTCCGGGTTCGCCACCAGGAAGATCGTGTCGGCGGCATACAGCCCGGCGACGGCGGAGGCATTGATCAAGTTGCCGGCGTCGATCACGATGTAGTCGTACTGCTTGCTCAACACCCGCAGCAGCTCCTCGACACCCGTCGCATCCTGCGCGGTCGGCCGGTCGAATTGTTCCGACCCCGCGAGGATGTCGAGGCCCGACTTGTGCCGCGTCATCAGCTCGCGCAGGAACTCGCGGTCCAGCCGGTGCAGGTTCTCGATCGCATCGAGAACGGTGAAGCGCGGCCTCACGCCGAGAAACAGTGCGACTTCGCCGAGGCACGGCTTGAGATCGAGGATGGCCGTGGGCCGCTTCGTGGTTCGTGCGAGTTCGACGGCGCAGTTCACCGCGACGGTGGTCGTGCCGGCGCCTCCCTTCGCCCCCAGGAAGACGTGGGTGACGCACGGCTGCCGGGCGCCGGCGGTCGTCGCATCGCGGCGCGCGGCGGTCTTTCGGACCGCGCCCTGGAACGACTCCTGCGTGCTCTTGCTGAATCCTTCCTGCGTCCAGGGGAAGAACTCGTTGGCGCCGGCGCGCATCGCCTGGAGGATCAGCTCCGGCTCGGGCGATCCGGCGAGCGCGAAGATCGCCACTCCCGAGTGCGCCGCTCGCAGCCGCTCGATCGTCGCCATGCCCGACGGCGCATCGGCCCGGATGTCGATGACGTAGATGTCCGACACGCTGGCGTCGCCGGCGCGGCGGTCTTCGACGATCCCGACGGGCACACCGCACGCCCTCAGCAGGCGCGACATCTCGCGCTTGCAGCTGTCGTCGTTGGTGATGATGGAGACTGCGAGCTGCGCCATGATTACTGCACCAGACGGATCACCTTGGGGAAGGCGCCCTCCGGCGCCGGGCCGTAGCCGGTTCCCTTGCGGAGGCCGCCGATTGGCGTCACGCGGCCAACGACTTCGTTGCCTCGCATCTCTTCGACGAAGAAGCCGAGAAAGTTCACGGCCTTCAAATCGGCATTGCGTCCGTTTTGCTTACCCGTCTCGAAGTACTCCGGATCGAAGAGCGGGATCGCAACGATCCTCGGGCTCGGGTTCATCTGGCTCACCACCTCGTTCCTGGCCGTATCCCAGTACGCGGTGGGATCGCGCGCTATGAGGTCGTCCATGCCCTGCCTCGTCGGGCCGACCATGTTGCCGGGCTCCTGCGTCATGATGAAGCCGAACGGCATGACGTTCGTGTTGCAGTTGGCGATGTTCCAGCGGTAGTCGTTGCCGCCCGACGACCCGGGAATGGCCCAGGGCTGGTAGGTGCTGGGCGCCAGCTTGGTGGTGTTGTCAGCCTTCAGCCGGACCACCATCCCCTTGTCGCGCTCGGCGTTGTAACCGGTGTAGCCGCTCTGGGTGGCGTCGATGTACACATCGGGGTTCGCCAGCGGCCTGCCGCTGCTGTCGAAAAGGTCGAACGTGTCGTTCGGATCCCAGGGCGGCGTCTGGCGCTCGATCCATCGATCGGGGACGGTGAACGGCTTGACGCAGGTCATCGCGTTGGCGGGCGATGCCTCCGCCGTCGCGGTCGCGACGATGTCGGACCGCTGCATGCCGAAGAACGTGGCGATCAGGTTCGCGACACCGTTGCCGCGCGACGCGGTGCGATACACGGTGGCGCGCACGCGGGTCGGCTGGCCGGTCGGATCATTGGGGAACTGGATGTCGGCCGGCGTCACCGATGGCGCGGCCCCCATGACGGCATTCGCGGTGCCGGCACGGATCGCGCTCGTGACCGCGGGCCCCGTCGGCGAACGGTCGTCGAAGTCGTCGTAGACGAGAGCCGTGGCACCGGCCAGGGCAGCCGCATCCGCCGCGTTCTGCGCCTGGTTCCGCGAGGTCATCAGCATGCCCACGTCGATGGCGAGCATGCTGGCGCTCAGAAACGCCATCATGCCCATGCCGATGAACACGTAGCTCATTCCTGACTGGTCATCACGGAGCCGGCACAGGCGGTTCATTTGCCCCCTCCCTTGTTCGTCTTCGCGATCTCTGCCTTGTAGGCTTCCTGGGCTTCCTTCAGGCGCGCCGCGGCTTCTTCGATCGCCTTCTGGCGCTCCTTCTCCTCTTCATCTTTCTTGCGCTGCTCTTCGAGCTGCTTGCGCGCTTCCTTCTCGGCCTGCTCGGCGGCCTTGCGGTCCTCTTCGGCCTGCTGCTTCGCGCGCTCCTTCTCGAGCTTCTCGGCCTTCTTACGGTCTTCCTCGGCCTTCTTGCGCTCTTCCTCCGCCTTTTTGGCGGCGATCTTCGCTTCCTCGGCCTTGCGCTTCTCCTCGGCCTCCGCGGCCTTGCGCGCGCGTTCCTCCGCCTTCTTCAGTTCCTTCTTCTCTTTCTCGGTCAGGACCGGCGCGGCGGGCGCCTCGGGAACGCTGCCCACTTCCTGGATCGGCGTCGAGGGGACGGGATCCGGGACCGCCGCCGCAGGCGCGGACTGCTGCGTTGCAGGCGCGGCCGGCTGTGGCGTGGCCACCGGGCTCGGCGCAGGCACGGGCGTCGGGGCCGCCGAACCACCCTGGACCGGATACCGCGGCGAACCGATGTACGGATCCGGCGGCGCGATCGGCTTGTCGTTGGCCGGCATGAAGGGCTCGACCAGCGTCGGAATCCCTTCCGAGACCCCCGTCGATCCGCGGCGCACGATCTGCGGCGTCACCATGACGACGAGTTCGGTCTGGTCCTTCTGGTAGGCGCGGCTCTTGAACAGCATGCCGAGGATCGGGATGTCACCGAGGCCCGGGACCTTTCGCATCTGCGACAGCGCGGTGTTGTTCATCAGACCCGCAATCGCGAACGTCTGGCCGTCCTGGAGTTCCACCTCGGTCTCGGCGCGGCGCGTCGTCAGCGCCGGGATCCGGAAGCCCTCGATGATGATGGCGTTGTTGAAGTCGAGCGAGCTGACTTCCGGACGGATCTTCAGGTTGATCAGATCGCCGCCAAGCACGGTCGGCGTGAAGTTCAGACGGACGCCGTATTCCTTGAAGTGGATGGTGAACGACCCGAACTGTCCCTGAGGGATCGGATAGGGGAACTCACCGCCGGCGAGGAAGCTCGCCTCCTTGCCGTTCAGGGCGATCAGGTTCGGTTCGGCAAGGCTCTGGAAG
The DNA here is from genome assembly GCA_036401215.1 of Vicinamibacterales bacterium. GTDB lineage: Bacteria > Acidobacteriota > Vicinamibacteria > Vicinamibacterales > 2-12-FULL-66-21 > JACDCA01. The sequence continues at coordinate 9,669 of DASWVN010000321.1, forward strand.
ACACCCTTGCCCTGCAGCGCTTTCACGACCGCGCCGATCTGGTTCTTCGCGTCGAAGAGGAACAGGTTGAGGTAGTCGCTGAATACCAGCGTGTCACCCAGCGCCGCGCTCGGATGATTCAGGTCGAAGTGCGGAGCGGCGAACTGCTGCGTGGACGTGCGGCCGAACAGGTTGTTGTTGCCGTCGGAGAACAGTGACGCGCCGACTTCCTGCAGGGCATTGCGGCTGACTTCCGCGAACCGGACCTTGAGGAGCACCTGGTTCGAGGCGACGCCTTCCTGCTGCTTCAGCAGGTTGACGACGTCCTCCTTCTTCTCGACGTAGCCGGCCGCGACATCGGCCGCCTTGTCGATGACGTACTTGCTCGAGACCGTTCCCGACAGGACGATGTCCTTGCCGCTGCCGGCGACGGTGATCGCCTCGCCCGGAAACAGGGTCTTCACCTGTTCGACGAGCGCGCTCAAGTCGCGGCGGACGACGACCTCGAAGGTCTTGATGCCGCCCATGCGGTCCCACACGAACATCGAGATCGTGCCGGGCTGCTTGCCGTGGATCAGCAACTGGGTCGGCGCCGTGACCATCGCGTCGGCGACATCCGGCACCGTCAGCGAGACCCGCGCGATCGTGGCCCCGATGTCGAGGATGGTGGATCGTCCGACGAGCAGGTTCACACTCGTGGGGGCGGCGGCCAGCACGCCATCACGCGCGGTGACCGCGGCGGGGCTGCCGAACGCCGGCACCTGCTGCTGCTGCGCCTGCGGGCTGGCCACGAGGATCACGATGATGAATCCCGCCAGGGCCGATGCGAATCCGCGTTTCATGACTGTGCCTCCGCTCCCGTTGAATCTCGAATAGTTCCCAGCCATCACTTGATGACCTCGACCGAGCGCTTGTCGCCGCGGATGATCTCCACCGACGCTACCGGCGCGGGCGGCGGCGGCGGCTCGACGACCGGCTTCGACTGCGGGGCCCGCGCGCGCGTGACGCGGGGCGCAGGCGTGTTGGCTTGCTGCTTGCCTCCGAGAAGACCGGCAGTCTTGATGCCCGGCGTCTCGGGCGCACCCTGGTCGAGCGGGTTGCGCAGCGCCAGCTGGATCTTGCCCTCGGTGCTCGCGAGCGCCAGGCGCTCGGCCTGTTCCGGGTTCACCAGCAGCGTGACGACAGTGACCTGCGTCGGCTGCGGATCCTCCTGGTTCTGCTCCATGCGCGTGCCGGCCGTGAGCACCTGCACGTTCGACAGAACCACCTTCGACGTCGTATCCGATCGCGAATCGGTCGGGCTCGCGGTCGCGACGACGTCGACGCGGTTGCCGGGCAGGACATATCCGGCCACGCCGACGACCTCGTTCACGCGGACGGACACCGCTCGCATGCCCTCCGGGATGACCGGCGGCAGGCCGGCGCCGGCTTCCTTCGAGGCCAGCTTGGCCGCGAGGATCGGCTCGTTCTTGACCACCGGCACGATCAGCCCGCGGTCGAGCAGATCGTTTGGCTGCGAGAACGACCCTTCCGGAGCGGTTCCCTCCGGAAAGTTGATGACCCTCAGGTCGTCCTTCTTCAGCGCGGTCCCGATCTGAAGGTCGGCTGCCGCCACGACGACGGCCTGCGTGGGCACGGCCGTCGCCGCCGGCGACGGCGCCGACTGCATGAAGTTGTAAGTGCCATATGCGAGGCTGCCTCCGGCGAGGACGGCGATGGCCAGCACGGCAAAGACTCGGTTCCGCATAGGTCAGTGCTCCGTAAGAGTTCGAATGTTCACAACTGCGCGTCGGGCCCGGAGGGCTCCGTCGTCAGCCTTCGTTCCGCATCAGTGCCGTGGAGGACATCATCGTGACCCCCTGGCCCGCCGTCGATCCGCCGTTCAGCAGCCGCATGACCGGGTTGAGCACGACGAAGTTGAAGGGATAGCTCACCGTGATCTGCGACGCGGTGTCGCTGCCGAAGGGGACGTTTCTGTCCACCGTCACGGTTGCCGTGGCATGCGCGGGCAGCGCGCCCGACTGCATGTAGTTCCGCACGGCGCTCTGGACCTGCGCGTCGGTCGTTGCGCTCAGCACCGCGATGCGCGCCCCTTCACGCGCCGCGTTGGTCAGCACCTGCCAGGTCTGGTAGGCGCGGCCGAATTCGAAGATCGCCACGCAGACTGCGAGAACGAGCGGGAGCGTGATCGCCGTCTCGAGCAGTGCGGCGCCGCGCTGATTCCTGATCCTCTTGTTCATGAGTCGTTCCTCGTCTACGCGATAAGCACTGCGATCATGCTGCCGACGGCGATCGCGGGGCCGTAGGCAAATCGATTGGCCGCTCCCGCGGCCCTGATCTCGCCCGGGGCTGTTCCCGGCGCGCCGACCAGGCGTCCCGTCTGCGTCAGGGTGGTCCTCAACCGCCGCCGCCGGACAGCGACGACGAGAGCGAGCACGCCACCCGCGATCGACGTGCAGACGAACGCGTAAAAAACCAATCCGGGTCCGACGATGGCTCCCACTGCCGCCATCAGCTTCACGTCCCCGGCGCCCGTCGCCCCGAGCACGTGGCCCGGCAGCATCAAGGCGAGCCCGAGAACCAGACCCGCGAGCGATGCGGCGATCGTGATACCGCTTGCTCCGAATGCCGCCAGCGCGAGGCCCGAAAGCGCCATGGCGGCTGTGAGCTCGTTGGGAATCCGGCGCGATCGAAGGTCGATCGCGGTTGCGGCTGCGAGCCCGGCAGCCAGCAACACGACCGCCGTACTAGACACTCGAGGCCGCGATCGCCTGCCAGAACACGTTGTTGATGGTGTTCCCGACGGCCTGCACTGCACCGATCGCGAAGAGTGCGATCAGCGCTGCGAGCATCGCGTACTCGAGAAGATCCTGCCCCTCTTCCGCGGCTCGGAACCGTTCGATGGCTGTCAGTGCGATCTGCATGGTTACCTCTGAGATTGAACGAGTGACTTGCGTCTGCGGAGCGATGCCGGGTGCGCAGTGTGCCGCGCCGTCGCGCGGGCTGCACCGGCACCCGGCACCAGGGATGACGAGCTGCTTACGCCGCGCCGCCGAGCGCGCCGGCGATGTTCTGGAAGATCGTCGACACGGACGTTCCCGCGGCGGTCACCGCGCCAACGGCCACGAGCGCGATCAGCGCCACGAGCAACGCGTACTCGAGCAGATCCTGACCCTCTTCATTGCGACCCAACGACTGAACGTAAGCGACGAGCTGAGACATGACTCCTCCTGATGTGTGGTGGCACCGCTCTGCGGTGTCGGTTGCCTGCGGCGCCGCCGCAGTTCGTTGTTGATGCGTGCGCGGCGACGTCCGCGGCACGGCGGGTCCAATCGCAACGCGTGTGCCACGCAGTGAGCCGTCCATTCCGAGACCACCCGCAACTCGTTCTGAGCGTTGGCATTCCGACCGGTTGCCGGGGGTCTCTCACGGCGGTCGGCGGCATGCCGGTGCGCCGACATCCACTGCCACTTTCGTAAGCGGTGAGCCCGAATTCGTGCGACCGCCGCGACGGTGTTGCCCCTGGGCAGACATCGCGCGCACCGCTATCCCTTTATGGATGCCGGCTTTCCGTGGTTCGGCGTGCGCGGGTACGCCAATTGCGACGGTCTCTTCGCCACATCCTGCGAAGTCGGGAGAGGACCATGAAATTCAACTTCGGATTCCAGCAGGCGCTCATGTCTTCGGCGGTGTTCGGGCTCGTGCTCCTCGCGCTCGTCTCTGTCGACGAACGTGTGCGCGAGCGTTTCAGCGACCTCATATCGGGAGGCGAGGGCCTGGGATCGCTCGGTGACCGTGTGTCGTACCTGGGCGACGCGGTGATGACGGCCGCACGGCACCAGAGCATCGAGAATGCACCGCTCGTCGTGTTCGCCACGGTTGGCGCGGTGCTGTTCCTGTTCATGGTGAGGACATAGATCCGTGGTCTCCGCAGGCTCCCCCTTCATCCTCGCGATCGAGCCGGATTCCCGGCAGGCAGAAGTCCTCAGCCAGCTTGTGGCCCATGACGTCCAGGCCGAGATCAAGGTGGTCGATTCGCCCGACGCGGCGATCGCAGCCCTGGCGGCACGCGTTCCCGACGTCATCCTGCTGACCGCCCTGCTCTCGCCGCGCGACGAGGAGGAGCTGGTCGCGCACCTGCGGACGCTCGAAGGCGCCGATCACGTACAGACGCACACCCTTCCGATGCTCGCGTCGGCGGCGCTCGAAGAACCGGCGAAGGGTGCGGGGCTGTTCGGCCGCTTCAAGCGGAAGAAGGATCGGGAGCCGGTTGC
>DASWVN010000322.1:0-21855 GCA_036401215.1 Vicinamibacterales bacterium
CGGCTGCCCGCGGGATCCTCGATCCGCTGCTGGCAAAGGCGGACGTCGTCGTCGAGAACTTCCGTCCCGGCACGATGCACCGGCTCGGGCTCGCCTACGAGCAGCTTTCGGGCCGTTACCCGCGGCTGATCTACTGCTCGATCTCAGGCTTCGGGCAGACGGGCCCTCGCACGAAAGAGGCGGGATACGATGCCGTGGTGCAGGCCGAAGGCGGGCTGATGAGCATCACCGGCGCGGCCGACGGGCAGCCATTCAGACTCGGCGTGGCGATCTCCGACATCGTGAGCGGGATGTTTGCGGCGCAGGGCATTGCGTTCGCGTTGATCGCGCGGGAACGATCCGGCAAGGGGCAGCTGGTCGACATCGGGATGCTCGATGCGACGGCCGCGCTGCTGACCTACCAGGCCGGCATCTACTTCGCGACCGGGAACACACCGAAGCGCATGGGCAACCGTCACCCGACGATCGTGCCCTACGAAACGTTCGAAGCGTCGGATGGCGATTTCGTGCTCGCGGTCGGCAACGACGAGCAGTGGCGGCGATTCTGCGCCGTCGCAGGACTCGTTGAACTCGCGTCCGACGAACGGTTTGCGACCAACCGCGCTCGCGTGAGCAACTACGAGACGCTCAGGCCGCTGCTCGCCGAGAGGCTTCGCCGCCGGACCCGCACCGGCTGGGTCGGACAGCTGCGCCCCGCCGGCGTGCCCTGCGGCGCCGTCCGCGACGTCGCCGAGGCGTTGGAGGATCCGCACCTCGAAGCGCGTGGAATGATCCAGCAGCTCGAACACGCGGTCGTCGGCTCGATGCGCGTCACCGGTGTGCCGGTGAAGCTCTCCGACACGCCCGGCGCGGTCCGAACACCGCCTCCCACGCTCGGCCAGCACACGCGCGAAATCCTGATGAAGGACCTGGGCTTGTCGGAGGCCGAAGTGGAGCGGCTCCACGCCGAAGGAACCGTCTGAGAATCGTGTCAACTCCAAACTCCAAACTCCCAATCCCCAAAGATCCGTTTTGGAGTTTGAAGTTTGAAGTTTGGAGTTTGAGGTTTGTAGTTTGGAGTTGTCACCGCGTCAGGAACGGAACGATCTCGGTGAGGAGGAAGGCGAGCACATCCTCCTCGTTGAGTTCCGCCACCGCGGTGCGGTCGCGGACCGGCCGTTCCGACGCGATCATCCGTCGTCCCCGGCCACGGCTCGTGCGGCCGACAACTTCGGGCGGATCCTCCATCGTGTCGAGCACGATCTCGATGTAGTCCTCGGTTCGTGAGGCCGAGGAGAGGCGGACCGATCCGGATGGCGTCGAGACGTTGAACTGATGCCCTTCGGCACTCAGCACGTTGGCAAACTGCTGGACGACGGGAACGGCAATCCCCTCGAGAAACTTTTCGTAGTCACGCTGCGCGGCGTCGCTTCGGGCGCGCCGTGCGGCCGCATTGCTGCGCGCCTGGTCGATCGCAGAGCGCAATCGGCGGCGCAGTTCGGATGGCTCGATAGGCACGTCCTACAAGCTATCTCATAAATGGACCGGGCGAGTCGAAACTCAGATCTCATTTCCGCGCGACGTGGATGGCCATCAATCCCCCGAGCACCGGCCGCCACGTTGCGCTCGTGAAGCCCGCGCGCAGGATCATCTGCGTGACCGCCGGCGCGCCGGGATAGCGCTCGATCGATGCCGGGATGTAGCGATACGTGTCGGGATCGCGGTGAAGCACCCACCCCAGCGCGCCGCCAACCAATCGCAGATACGAGAGATAGATCCCGCGGACCACCGCGCTCGCGGGCCGATTGAAGTCGAGTGAGACGAACGTTCCGCCAGGACGGAGCACGCGGGCGATCTCGTTCAACGCCCGTTCGAGGCCCGGTACGTTCCGCAAGCCGTACCCGGTCGTGACGAGGTCGAACGCCACCGCGGGGAACGGCAGGCTGGCCATATCGCCCTGCACGAACAGAGGGTTTGGAGTCTGGCGCGCGGGCCTGGATTCGGTCTGCGCGCGACGACGCGCGAGCTGCAGCATCCGGTGAGTGATGTCGAGGCCGATTACGCGCGCGCCGCGGCTGGCCAGGCCGAAGGCGATATCGCCGGTGCCGCACGCAAGATCGAGGGCCGGCTGGTCGGGACGAGGATCCGCGAGACGGACGACGAGGCGCTTCCACCCGGCGTCGAGACCGAACGAGAGCAGGACGGTGATGAGATCGTAGCGGTCGGCGATCGTCGAGAAGAGCCGCCTGACGTACCGTCCCTTCGCCGCCGGGTACGCGAGCGCGTCGTCGAGCGGCACGCGCCGGCCGGTCATTCGACGCGGATGGTGCCGTTCATCATCTTCGGGTGGGGCGTGCACGTGTAGCTGTCGGTGCCTGGCGTGTCGGGGGCGCGGAACTCGATGACGTCCTCCTGCCCGCGGTCCTCGAGCATCTTCGTGGTGACCGCCCAGGACTTGATCGCGAAATCGTGCCGCATCCCGGCGTCCTCGTTGCGCACGCGGACCCGCACGCGTTCGCCGGCGTGCAGGACGATCTCCGGATTCGGCGTTCTGTCGTCATCCACGTAGAACGCCATGTCGCGCACGACGATGTCGATCGTGCGGACGTCGCTGGCGGCAGACGACGCGAGCATCGGTAAAAGCGCGGCGGCGAGGGCTGCCACGACGATCACCGTCGTGGTGACGACCACGCCCTTTCGTGCGCGTACCCCGTCCTTTTCCATGCCCCCTGTGGCCGTCATACGATCAACATCCCCGTGAGATACATCACGCCGAAGCCAGCGAGCAGCGGCAACGCGATTGGCGCTTCGGCGAGCATTCGCGAGACCGGACGCTCGCGAGCCATCTGCGACAGAATCTGCACGACCACCTGAAGGATCGCGCCCACGCCAAGCCCGAGGAACACGACCGCGGCAACTGGCGAATAGACGAGGCCGCCCACCCAGGCGCCGGCGATCGTCGGTACCCCGCCGATCAGGCCCAACTTGAGAAGGCCGGCGATGCCGGGCCGTTCCTTCGCGACCGGCGAGATGATCGCCAGCCCTTCGGTCACGTTGTGCAGCGTGAAACCGATGATCAGCAGCGAGCCGAACGCCGCCTGACCAAGAGCAAAAGCGGCGCCGATGGCGAGGCCTTCGCTGAAGTTGTGCAGCCCGATGCCGACCGCGATCATCAGGGCCAGCGGCCAGCCCGAGGGCGCTCCGGTCGAGCGGATCCGCGCCCGGCGGTTCCGGAGCCATCCGCCGACGAGTTCGAGCGCCGCATACGCGGTTGCCGCGCAGAGCACGAACAGGGCCGCTCCGTGGAACGAGCCCGGCAGCAGGCCTGATGACTCCAATCCTTCCTCGGCCCCATCGAACACGAGGAACAGCAGCAGCCCGATCGTGAACGCCAGCACGGCGTCGACTCCGGTCTTGCCGAGCGTGCGAACGACCGGGAACCACAACAATCCGAGCGCAACGGGAATCACGCCGACGAACAGGCCGATCAGGGCAAAGATCAGGAAGTGACGTCCGCCGGGCTTCGGCGTCTGCAGCGCCACCGGGATGACGTGCTCGAACTTCATTCCCGTGGAGGTCATGACGTGCAGCACGTGCGCGTCACCCGCAACCCACGGATACGGAATCGTCAAGGTGGCCGATCGAAGCGGCGCCAGTTCCGCGCCAGGATCGGCCGTGAACTGCCAGTAAGCGTCGTCGACGGTCACCTGCGCGATCGTCACGGTTTCGGGGCTCTCGTTGAAGACGTCGACGACGATGCCCTCGGGCTCGAGCAGGGCACGCCGGATCGCCAGGTTCTCGACCGGCGGGGCCGCGGGATCGCGGAGCTGCTCGGCCGGACTGAATTTCACGATCAGCGTCACGATCGCGGCGAGGAGCACGAGCGGCAGGAGGATCGCCGCCCAGAGCCGCGCGCGGTTCACTCCGCGTTCGGGCGACGCGAGCACGTTACGTGTCACGGCGGCCTCCCACGGCTTCGAACAGCCCCATCCAGCCAAGTTCCGCGAACTCGCTCTGGTGCGCGTGGAACATGAACTTGCCCGGATAGCGGAACGTGGTCTCGAGGATGACGCGCTCACCCTGGCACAGCATCACCGTGTCGGTGTTGTCATCCGGCGTCATCCGCGTCCCGGTGCGGAACACGTCGAAGAACATCCCGTGCAGGTGGAAACTGTTGATCAGATCGAACTCGGTGATGTTGATCAGGTGAACGCGAACGGGCCGGCCGACCTCGACGCGAATCGGATGCGTCATGTAGTGGTTGGCCAGCGTGTTGACGGCGTAGACGTCGTTCTCGTTGTCGAAATCGGTGTCGAAGCCGTTCATCATCATGATCATCTCGTCGGCCGGCGGCCGCGGAGTCTTCGGATCGACGATGAACACGCCGTACAGGCCCTTGTGGATGTGGCGCTTCAGCGGAACGGCGTGGCAGTGATACAGGTGCGTGCCGAAGGGATCGGCGTCGAACTCATAGACGAACTCGCCGCCCGGCATCACCTGGTGTTCGGGCATCGAGCCGTCCATGTCGGGGTGATGCCAGCCGTGGAAGTGGATCGTGTGCGGGTGCGACCCTTGATTCAGGAACCGGATGCGAACACGGTCTCCTTCGGTGGCCCGGATGGTCGGGCCCGGCACCTGCCCGTTGAACGTCCACGCCGGAAAGTACACGCCAGGCGCGATCTCGATCTCGCGATCGACCGCCACGAACTCGTACTCACGCAGGAGCGATCCGTCCGGGCGCGGGGTCTCCCGGTAGAAGCGCGCGCGGGATTCCGGGTCGAGATCCGAAAAGTTCCAGGCGCGAAGGTAGGTCGTCGGGTTGAACCGGGAGAGGTCCGCCGTGCCGACCGGTCCCATCGCGTGGGCCGCGTGCTCCATTGCCGGCGTATGGGCCTGTTGTGCGCCCTTGAGGGTCCGCGTGGAGAGGAGACCGGCGGCAGCGGTCCCGAAACCGGCCAGCCGAATCCACGCGCGTCGTGTCAGGGAATCCATTTCGAGTCGTTTAATGAATTTTTTTGACAACTCAAAATATTACGTTGTAGGCTTCGAAGTCAAGCCCGCATGGATGTCCGCCGGTTCCGGGGAACTCGCCCCGGGGCGAGTTGAGCCGTGCGGCCGGATTTGAGGAACTCGCCCCGGGGCGAGTTGTGAATGCCGGGTCAGTTGGATCCGGTGAACGTGCGAGATCGCAAAGCCGACAATGCTGCCTTCCTACACCGTTGAGAACTACCTGAAAGCCCTTCTCCAGGCGCAGATCGGTTTGCGTTCGGACGAACTGGTGCCGATGGGCAAGCTCGCCGCCGCGCTCGGCGTCGTGCCCGGCACCGCGACGACGATGGTGAAAACGCTGGCGGAGTCTGGGCTCGTCAAATACGAGCCGTACGCCGGGGTCCGCCTCACCCCCGCCGGAGAAAAGCTCGCCGCGATGGTGCTGCGGCGCCACCGGCTGATCGAGCTGTTCCTCGTCAAGGTGATGGGAATGAGCTGGACGGAGGTCCACGACGAAGCGGAACACCTCGAGCACGCCGTATCGGAGCGCCTGATAGAGCGCATCGACGAGATGCTCGGTCGTCCGCAGGTCGATCCGCACGGCGATCCGATCCCGAACCCCGAGGGGCTCGTGGACCGGCGCGAGTACGACACGCTTCTCACCTGTCCGCTGAAGGCGCGCGTCGAAGTGAGCCGCGTGACCGACCAGGACACGGCCTTCCTCCGCTTCGTCGAACGTCACGACCTCAAACCTGGCAGCATCGTCGAAGTCGAGGAGCGGGACGAGGCGGCCGACAGCGTGCGGCTGCGATCGGAGAACGATCGCGAGATCACCATCGGCGCCCGCGCGGCGTCGAAGGTGCTCGTGCAGGTCGTACAGGTCCTCGTGCTGGCGTTGCTGCTGCCGCTGCACGCGCTCGCACAGACGGGCACGCAGACCCTGGACAGGAGTCGACCGTTCGAGGTCCTCGACAACTCGTTTCTCGTCGAAGAGGCGTTCAACCAGGAGCGGGGCGTCTTTCAGAACATCTTCGGATTCCAGCGGGCCGATGGCGCCTGGGACTTCGCCTTTACGCAGGAGTGGCCGTTCACGACGCAGCGCCACCAGCTCTCATACACCGTCCCGGTCAGCGGATTGAACGGCAACACCGGATTCGGCGACGTGATGATCCACTACCGGTATCAGGCCGTGGACGAGGATCCCGGAATCCCCGCGTTCTCGCCTCGCGTGTCGCTGATTCTGCCCAGCGGCGGTTCCGACTTCGGCTACGACTCAGTGGGGCTGCAGGTGAACCTGCCGGCGAGCAAGCAGTTCGGTGACGTCTACCTGCATGCGAACGCCGGCCTCACGTGGTATCCGCGGGCGAAGGCCCCGTTCTGCCGCGCCGACGGCGAATGCCGCGACGTGATCACCACGCCGAGGCTCGCCTGGAGCGGGATCTACCGGATGCGTCCCATGTTCAACGTGATGCTGGAAAGCGCAATCGAGTGGGAGCAGGTCTACGAAGGGGCGTTCCTGACGGAGCGTGTGCGGCAGGCGGTGTTCACGCTGTCCCCCGGCGCGCGAGGCGGGTGGAACCTCGGCGATCAACAGGTGGTCGTCGGGGCCGCCGTTCCGATCACGTGGGCCGACGCGGACGCGAACGCCGGTTTGCTGCTCTATTTCTCGTACGAGCTGCCGTTTCGAAGATAGCTACCCGCGCACCGCGCACCCCGCACCCCCGCACCGCGGACCGCGCACCCTCGGACCGCGCACCGCGGACCGCGGACCGCGCTACGCGGAGTACGACGCATACGACGACGGCGTCTCCCACACCCGGATGCCGACGACGTTGATGCCGAGTTCGCGGCTCTGATCGAAGATCAACTTCGCGATCCGCTCCACCGTCGGATTGCTGTCCAGGATGTAGATCGGCTCGCCCAGCTTGCGCAGCGGCTCGACCAGCGGATCGTCGTGCCTGAGAATCATCTTGTGATCCAGCTCGCGGTCGATCCAGCCCTTCACGATCCGCTTGATATCGCTGAAGTCGGCAACCATGTTCCGGTTGTCGAGTGTTTCCGTGCTCACGTCGACTTCGACGACGGCGTTGTGCCCGTGTGGATGCTTGCAGACGCCGTCGTAGTCGAGCAGCCGGTGTCCGTAGCAGAATTCGATGCGCTTGGTGACTAGATACATGATGAGATCATTGTTTCAGAATTCTCGATCGGCGTTCGTAGTTCGGCGTTCGTAGTTCGGAGTTTCTCATGGTCCCAGCAGTTCTCTTCTCTTCCGGCCTGGACAGCGCCGTGCTCCTCGTGGATGCCGCCGCGCGCTACGGTGGCGCGCAACCGATCTACGTGAGCGCCGGGCTGGGATGGGAGGCTTCCGAGCGGCGGGTGGCGGAGCGCTTCCTCGCCGCGCTGCCAGCGGCCTCGAACATCCGGCCGCTCGTCTCGCTCACCGTCGACATGCGCGACGTCTATCCACCCACGCACTGGGCCGTCAGGGGGGAAGCGCCGGGGTTCGATACACCCGATACCGACGTCTACATCGAGGGGCGGAACGTGGTGCTGCTGTCGAAAGCCTCGGTGTTCGTCGCGCGGGAGCGGTTGCAGCGGATCCTCATCGGTCCTCTCGCCGGGAACCCGTTCCCCGACGCGAGCCCCGCATTCTTCGAGGCGATGTCACGCGCGCTCAGTCTCGGGCTGGGCGCGCCGATCACGATCGAGGCGCCGCTGCTCGGCATGCAGAAGGAAGACGTCATCGTCCGCGGCCGCGAACTCGCCGTTCCGTTCGAGCTGACGCTTTCGTGCATGCAGCCGGTGGACGACAGGCATTGCGGTCAGTGCAGCAAGTGTCGAGAGCGGCGGGATGCGTTCCGCGCGGCAGGCTTGGAGGATCCGGCTCCATACGCGGCGAAGCCGGTCAGATAGCGTGAAACTCCGAACTATGAACTCCGAACTATGAACTTGCGAACTCCGAACCGGTGCTTCGCGTGCGTTCGGAGTTCTGAGTTCGGAGTTCGTAGTTCGGAGTTCATAGTTCGGAGTTTCAGTTGCTCTTCAACCGAATGATCCCGTCCCCGGTGCGGACGCGCAGCAGCTTGCCGCCATTCCCGATCCTGGCCTTCAGCGTCCGTCGCTCCCGATCTCCACCGTCGCCTTTCACGCTGAGGTCGGTCCGGATGCTTCCGTCGCCGGTGTGCGCGTCGAGTTCGGCGCTGAAATCAGGGGGCAGATAGAGCGACACGCTCCCGTCGCCGGTCGTGATCTCCCAGGGTTCCGACATCGCCGTGCCGGGCTCGGCGCGATACACGATGGATCCATCGCCGGTGTGCAGCGCGATCGCTCCGAGCTTGCCCGAGACGTTGACGCTGCCGTCCCCCGTGTCGAGCGTCAGCCGTCCTTCCGCACCGTCGACGGTGATCGAGCCATCGGCGGTCTCGAGCGTGAGGTCGCCGACGATGTCGGCGACGCGGATGCTGCCGTCGCCGGTCTGAAGGTCGACACGGCCGCTCACACGATCGACCTTGATCGATCCATCGCCGCTGCGGGCACGGACGTCGGACTGCCGGGGCAGGTTGACGATCAGCCTGGCGGACGCGGTGCGATGCAGGCCGATGCCCGAATACGTCTCGGTGCGTGGAGCTTTCACCTCGACATCGATGAGCCGTCCCTTCTGCTCCGAAATCACCTGCAGCGCGTCGATCGACTCCTTCGAGGGTCCGCGCTTCTCGATCTCGACCAGGACGTACGGACGATCCCACGACTGGATCTCGATCGCGCCATCGAATGTTGCCACCCGCAGGTCCGGCCTGCCATCCACAGTGAACTTCTTCTCTTCGCGCGCGACCTCGCTGTGCGAGTTGACCGTGATGGTGCAGCCGGCAGTTGCGAGCGCGAGCGCCGCCACGACGACAGCCGTGGAGTCCGGTCGTTTCATACCGACATAGACGGGCTCACCGCTGGACCTGTTCCGGCGCCACCTGAACACCGGAAATGTACGTTTCGACGACCTGGAGGTCCTGGTCCAGCACGACGAGGTCGGCGATCGCGTCGGGCGCGATGACGCCCAGACCGTGCAGTCCGAGTTCGCGGGCGGGCGTCGTGGAACACATCTGTGCCGCTTCGAGGAGCGTGAAACCCATCCTCTTCACGAGAACCGAAAAGGCGCGATCCATGGTCAGCACGCTGCCGGCCAGCGTCCCATCGTCGAGGTAGGCCGCCTCCTTGACCGTGATCGCACGGCCTCCGAGGCTCGCCCGGCTGCCGGGCGGCATGCCCGAACCGGCGGTGCCGTCGGTGATCGCCATCACCTTCGAGGGTCCCTTCGACGCGACCGCGGCACGCACGGCGGCCGCGTGGACGTGCACGCCGTCGCACACGATTTCTGCGCCGACCTCCTCGCTCTCGAGCACCGCGCCCACCATCCCGGGCTCGCGGTGATTCAGCGGGGTCATGCGGTTGAAGAGGTGCGTGGCATGGCGGGCCCCCGCGGCGATGCCGGCCCGCGCCTGTTCGTAGTTCGCGCCGGAGTGACCGATCGAGACGCGATGCCCGTGGCGCACGAGTTCGGAAATCAGCTCGGGGACGCCGTCCACCTCCGGCGCGACGGTCACGATCCCGACATCGGGCCGGCTCGCCGCGATCTCGTCGAGGATCTCCTGGCCCGAAAACTCTCCAACGCGCGTTTCGCGCGGCTTGCGAATGCAGGCGAGCGGTTGGGCACCTTTGAAGTCCGGGCTGATGAAGTTGCTCTCCATGTGCGCGGGCAGCACCCGGGCCGAGACCGGATCGGCCGCCTCGCGGGCCGTGCGAATGGCGCGGACCAGTTCCCGCAGGTCCGCCGGCGTGCACGCGACCGAGGTCGGGCAGAATGCGGTCACGCCAAACCGCGGAAGGCGCTCGGCGATCCGGGCGACGGCATCGCCGCCGTCGAGCGTATCGATCCCGAGGACGCCGTGCACGTGGACGTCGATGAAGCCGGGAACGATGTAATGACCGGTGCGATCGCGTCCGCCGGGCACGTCGTGCGAGGTGACTTCGACGATCCGTCCGTCTTCGATCGTGAGGCTGCCGGAGGGCAGCAGACGGTCCGGCAGCACGATGGTGGCGCCGGAGAGCCGTGTGGTCGTCATCGTTCGTGGTCCATGTCTTCGGGTCCGGCAGGTTCCCAGCGCATCTTGCGTCCTCGCAACGGCAGCGCGTCCGCCCCTTCGGCGCGGAACAGCTCGCGGTCGACGCGCCGCAGCAGCCGGCGGAGACGCGTCTCGTCGGGCGCGGAAAAGACGATCACGCCGGCCCCTTCGGCCGGGGGGAAGCGTCGATCGTCCTCGTAGTCGCGATCCAGGGTTACCAGCGTGCGACTGAGCTGCCGCGCGAGGCGATAGTGTTCGATGTCACGCGCGCGGCGCAGCTCCACGTGTTCCATTACGAAGTAGACGTCCCAGCCGAGCTGCGCACGCATGAAGGCGACGACGCCGCCGGGAAAGTTCGCGTCCGCGTAGACGCGGGGTTTCGGGGACTCGATCGCGAGCGGCGCCAGCTCGGAAGCCAGAGTTCGCATAGGGGCAAGAACCAGGGGTCAGACCTTGAATTTTGAATTTCTAAGTTTTTCATGCCAACGGCGCGAAGCAAAGTTGGCATGAAAAATTTCGAAATTCAAAATTCAAGGTCTGACCCCTGGGTTTCAGCGGTGCCGGTCGATTTCGGCGCCGGCGGGGGCGTCGGTGATCGGCTTCTTTTCGCTGGCCGCCTTCGCCTGCCGCACCAGGTCGGCGACGAGCGCCTCGCGCGTGTGAACCAGCTCCTTCCGCGCGCGCCGGTTGTTGCCGGATCCGACGGCGTACTCACAGAACAGCGGGAACGCGATCGTCGAATCGACGTACGACACCACCGTGTCAGGTAACCCCCCGGGGTTGACCTTGCCCCAGCTCACGGCTTCGGCCGGCGTCGCGCCCGACAGTCCACCCCAGACGACCTGGTCGGTCGTGAACTGGATGAAGTAGTCGTTGCCCCCCTTCGGGATCCCGTACACCTCCCACAACGTCGGCTGACCCTGCAGGTAGAAGTTCTTCGGCGATCCTCCGCCAAGGATCACGCAGCCGTTCTTCTTCGCCGCCAGGATGATCGCGCACACCTCGTTGACGTCCCGGTTGGGATCGATCATCAGCGTGCTGTCGTTCATCAGCTCGTGGTACGCGATGTTCATGCCGATAGAACTGTCGCCTGGCGACGACGTATAGATCGGGACGCCTGATTTGGCCGCATGCGCGAGGACCGAGTGCTCCTCGCACCCGGGACGCCGTTCGAGCAGGTCCAGGCCCAGCCGATAGTGGAACTCGGACGTCGGCATCGGACCCGACAGCTTCGAGCGGACGAGGAAGTCGCGGATGTAGGCGTCGGTCTCGAGCAGCACCGTCGCCGGGAACAGGACGTCGTAGATGCGGATGATGCCCTGCTCGTACAACTCCACGTCGTCGAGGAACGGCGAGCCCCGGTGGAGCGAGAAGTTCAAGGCATAGTGGAGGTCGTGATAGAGGTTCGCGCCCGTGCTGATGATGAAGTCCACCAGCCCGCGTTCCATCATCTCGATGATGCAGCCGCCGAGACCGGCCGGCGTGAGCGCTCCCGCGATCGTCAAGGCGACGGTCGTGTCGTTCTCAGGCGCCAGCATCTTATCCGAGAAGATCTGGCACGCCTCCGACAACCGGCCCGCGTTGAACGCCTGGAACCCGTTGTCGATCAGCTGACGGACCTCGGCGCTGCCGCGCGGACGGTAATACGTGATGACTTTGCCGCCGAGATAGTCGCCTTCGTGGCCAGGCGCGCCGGGTGAACGGTGGGGCACTGAGGTCCTCCGAGTCGGTAGCATAACGCAGCGACAGGGTGCTGAGTGCGCGATCGGGTAATTCGATGTCAATGACGAATGACGACTTGCTGAGGCAGTCAATGCTGAATGCTGAAGAGGTTTGGCATTTCAGCATTCGCCATTCAGCATTCGTCATTGACAGAGCCCAGCACGCGCGAAGCGCATGGTGGGCTTGACAACCTACCTCGTCAGGAGCGAACGTAAGCGCACCCTTCGACACAGGACAATCACGGACACACGATGCAGGACGGCGTTTTGGGCGGATCCATATTCTGGTGGGTTGTATTCCCCGCTGTCGTCATCCTCGCGCTGGCCCTTGGCTTCTTCTGGATGAAAGGACGACGGCAGCCGGGTGAGCATGTGTTCCGGGCGAGCCGCTTCAGCCGTGGAAACTTCCTGTTCCCGACGCAGGTGATCGTCACGTCGCACAGCGTGCTGCACTACACGCCCGAACTGTTCGGCGGACGCGAGCACTCGATCCACATCCACCACATTTCCTCGGTCCTCATCGACCGCAACCTGTTCTTCTCGGACGTCCTGATCGAGTCGTCGGGCGGTACGAGCGCCGTTCGGTGCCACGGCCACAAAAAGCGAGACGCGATCCAGATGAAGAAGCTGATCGAGCAGTACCAGTCCGAGTACTACAGGCGCCAGAGCGGCGAGCGGCCGGAACCGCCACGCGCGTGACGGTCACCATTCGAGCCTCAGATCCGGCGCCGGGCGATGACGTGGAGCTGCGCTTCCAGGCGCTCGTGCAGTCGCCCCTGCGCGCCGGATTGCTGCGATTCCTTTCGAACGCGCAGGACACGCCGTTCGACGTGCCCGCCCTCATGCAGGCGTTCGGGCGGATGCGCCTCGACATCGAGAACTGCGTCCGCGAACTGGTCGCCTTCGGGATCGCCGCGGAAGAAACCGACGAGCACGGGACGCGGTACCGATTCCGTCCACCCGTCGTCGAACACGAACGCAAGCTGATCGAGGCTTTTCTCGAGCGCCGGCCGCCGTCGAGCCCCGAAGACCGTTCTCCCGCGGTGCAACGGTTCCGCGAGCTGATCGGCACCGACGACAAGATGTTCGTCGTCCTCGAGTGGATCCGGACGGCAGCCAAGAGCGACATCGCGGTCCTGATCCTCGGGCCGACCGGATCGGGCAAAGAGCTGGTCGCGCGCATGATCCACGAGCTGAGCCGCCGGGCGTCGCACCGGCTGCAGACGGTCAACTGCGCGGCGCTCCCCGAAACCCTGTTCGAATCCGAGATCTTCGGCTACGAAAAGGGCGCCTTCACCGGCGCCAACGAACGCAAGCCGGGACGGCTCGAGCTTGCCAATCGCGGCACGCTCTTTCTCGACGAGATCGGCGATCTCGCGATGCTGTCGCAGGCGAAGCTGCTCAGGGCCCTCGAGGAACGCCGGATCGAGCGGCTCGGCGGCAACGAGTCGATCCCGGTGGACTTCAGGCTGGTCTCAGCGACGAACAAGCCGCTGGACCTGTGCGTCCGCGAGAACCGCTTCCGCGAAGACCTCTACTACCGGATCAACGCGTTCTCGATCCGCCTGCCATCGCTGCGCGAGCGCGCCGAAGACATCCCGGTGCTCGCCAGACGCACGCTCGAGCGCCACTGCGAAAACAACGGACTGCTGCCCGACGCGAAGGTCCTCGCCAAAGACGCGCTCGATCTCCTCTCGCGCTATCACTGGCCGGGCAACATCCGGGAACTGGAAAGCACGCTGTCGCGCGCGGCCATGTCGGCGACGAGCCGGACGATCCGGGCGGCGGACCTCGAACTGCTCCACGCCCGTGAAACGCCCCAGTCCGCCGGACCCGAACTGCAATCCCTCGCTCAGGCGGAACGCGCCCACATCCAGCGCGTCCTTGAAGCGGTCGGCTGGAACAAGAAGCACGCCGCCCAGATCCTGGAGATCAGCCGCGGGACGCTGTACCGTAAGATTCTCGAATACGGTCTGGAAAGCTCGTCGCGTTAGTCGCTGTCCGTTACGATTTTCTGGTGCGTCGCTCCCAGATCGGGGTACGCAATTTCTGCAACTTCACGGTTGCAGGTGGTGTGCCAAAACGACACACAACCAGGGGGACGGAGCGGTGGCGCGCGGCGCGCACGAAAACGACAACCCTTACGAGTTCAGATACTTACGGGATCGCAGAGCCGATGACACGTTGCGGCAGCGCCCTTGCAGCTGACTGGCCCTTCTATCCGTTCCGTTTTCTTGAAATGGCTCGCAGCCTTTTCGCCATCATCGCCACGATTGCCCTCCTGCCGGCAACCGCCGCGGCTCAGGGGACGCTCGATGCGGCGCTCGCGTCGCGTGCGCTGACGCCCCTCGGCGAGTCCCGCGTCATCGTCCGCACCGCCGACGGCGCTCGTGCCGATGCCGCGATCCGGGCGGCCGGCGGGCGGCCCGGGCGCTTCCTGCGCGGGCTGGGGGCGCAGGTCGCTCTGGTCCCGGATTCGGCGCTCGAGAAGCTGGCGGCGCGCCCCGAAGTCGCGCACGTCTCCCTCGACCGGCCGGTCAAAGGGACGGTCGACGGCGTCACGTTCGCCGAGTCCGCCGGCGCCACCGCGATCCGCCGTCAACTGGGCTTCGACGGGAACGGCGTCGGCGTCGCGATCGTGGATTCTGGCGTCGTGAACTGGCACGACGACCTGGGCGACGGCACCGTCGTGCACTTCGTCGACTTCGTGAACGACCTGCTGCTCCCCTACGACGATTTCGGACATGGCACGCACGTGGCCGGGATCATCGCCGGCAGCGGCTACGATTCCGGCGGAGCCCGGCGCGGCGTGGCCCCCGGCGCACGGCTGGTCGTGCTGAAAGTGCTCGACAGCACCGGCAACGGGCACATCAGCAACGTCATCGCCGCGATCGATTACGCGGTCGAGCACCGGGCGCAATTCAACATCCGCATCATCAACCTGTCGGTCGCTGCCGGCGTGCACGAGTCGTACGAAGTCGATCCCCTCACGCTCGCGGCCAAACGGGCCGTCGACGCGGGAATCGTCGTCATCACCGCCGCCGGAAATCTCGGACGTTCGGCCGCGGGCGTCGTCCAGCCGGGCAGCATCACTTCTCCCGGCAATGCGCCCTGGGTGCTGACCGTCGGCGCCACGAACGACCGGGGCACCGCGATCCGGTCCGACGACACGCTGGCGCCATTCACCTCGCGCGGGCCGACGCACATCGACGGGTTCATGAAGCCCGACATCGTCGCTCCGGGCGTCGGCATCGAATCGCTCGCCGACCCGAACAGCACGCTGTACGCGATCAATCCGGACGCGCGCCTGCCGGGCACGGTTCAGACCGCGACGATGCCCTACCTGCGTCTGACGGGGACGAGCATGGCCGCTCCGGTCGTTGCCGGCACGGTCGCGTTGATGCTCGAAGCGAATCCAGATCTCACGCCGAATCTCGTCAAGGCGATCCTGCAGTACACCGCCGAGCGCCGGTCGCGCTACGACACCACGGCCCAGGGAGCCGGGTTCCTCAACGCGCGCGGGGCCGTGCAGCTCGCGCTGCAGCTTGCGGGAAAGACCGTCGCGCCGGCCGCCGCGGATCCGACGCGGTGGAGCCGTCAACTGGTCTGGGGGAACACGCTGATCCGCGGCGGCATCATCACGGCCGGCGCCAACGCGTGGGACCTCGGCGTCGTCTGGGGACAAGCGCTGACTCCCGACGGGGATCCGGTGACCTTCGGCGTGGTCGCGGATTCCGACGAGCGCTGGACCTTCAAACCGGCGGCCGCCGTGATGGGTGAACGCGAGTACTGAGCATGAAGGCGCTGCCACTTCCGGCGCGGCTGTTCGTCGTCAGCATCATCGCGGTGGCGGTGGTGCTCGTCGCCCTGGTCCTGCCGATCGGCACCGACCGGCCGCTGCTGTTTTCGGCGCTGCTGGTGCTCTCCGCGGTCACGTCGGTGCTGAAGGTCACCCTGCCGCTGCCGCACAGCTCCTCGACCATGTCGGTGTCGTACGCGGTCGATTTCGCCGCGCTGCTGATGCTCGGCACCGAACTGACGATGGTCATCGCTGCGGTGAGCGCGCTGTGCCAGTGCAACTTCCGGATCCGCGAACCGAATCCGCCGCACCGCACGCTCTTCAGCATGGCCTCGCTCGTCATCACGGTGTTCGCCGCCGGCAGCGTCTATCAGGCGATCGGCGGCGTGCCTGGGCACTTCGAGCTGTGGTCCGACCTCACGCCGGTCGCCATCGCGGCCGCGACGTACTTCGGCGTGAACACCGTGCTGGTCGCGTCGGCGATCGGCTTGACGACGAGCACGCCGATCCTCCACGTGTGGCACCGGAACTTCTTCTGGAGCGCACCGGGCTACTTCGTAGGCGCCGCGGTCGCTTCGATGATCGTGCTGCTGCAGCAGTATTCGTCGCATTCGCTGATCCCGCTCGGGATCGTTCCGCTGTATCTGACCTACCGCACCTACCAGGTGTACCTCGGACGGATCGAGGAGGAGCAGCTGCAGGTCAAGCAGATCGCCGACCTGAACTTCGCGACCATCGAGGCGCTCGCGCTCGCCATCGATGCGAAGGACCAGACGTCGCAGGCGCACATCCGGCGCGTGCAGCTGTTCGCCGTCGCGCTTGCCCGCGAACTCGGGATGTCGGAGAACGACATGCAGGGGGTGAAGACCGCGGCGCTGCTGCACGACATCGGCAAGCTCGCGGTGCCCGAACACATCCTCTCGAAGCCGGGACCGCTCACGAGCGAAGAGTTCCAGAAGATCCGCGCGCATCCGAAGATCGGGGCCGAGATCATCAGCGCCGTGCCGTTCCCCTATCCGGTGGCGCCGCTGATTCTCCGCCATCACGAGCGCTGGGACGGCAAGGGCTATCCGGACGGACTGAAGGGGGAGGAGATCCCGCTCGGCGCCCGCATCCTCACGGCGGTCGACTACTTCGACGCAGTGATGGCCGAGCGTCCGTACCACAAGGCGTTGCCGTTCGACGCGGCGGTGAAGCTGCTGAAACAGGAAGCGGGCAAGGCCCTGGATCCGCGGGTGGTGGAAGCCTTCGTGAGGCTGCTGCCGGACCTGCACGCCCAGGCCGAGAAGCTGGAGCCGCTCATCCAGCGTCCGGCGGCGCTGGAGGAACTGGCGCCGGTTCCGCAGCCGCCCGACACGCAGAAGAACGTGTTCGACGACATCGCGCTCGCGCATCGCGAGATCTACGCGCTGTACGAGATCGCGCAGGCCATGGGCACCAGCCTCGGGCTCGCCGATACGATGGCGCTGATCTCGTCGAAGCTCTCGAGCCTCGTGCCGTTCTCGTGCTCGGCGCTCTTCCTGCACGATGAAGAAACCGATACGCTGCGCTGCAGCTTCGCCAATGGCATCGACGCCGAACTAGTGCAGCAGATCACGGTCCGCTGCGGCGACGGCGTCACCGGCTGGGTTGGGCGAAACCGGCGTCCGGTCGTGAACGCACGGCCCGGCGCCGACTTCGAGGCTGCAGGGCTCACCGATTTCACGACCGCGCTCCAGTCGGCGCTCGTCTGCCCGCTGCTCTGCAAGGACAAGTTCATCGGCGCGCTCGCCGTCTATCACGTCGAAGCGTCCTACTACCGCGACGACCACCGGCGGCTGCTCGATCGCGTATCGGAACAGGCGGCAGTCGTCATCCGCAACTCCATCGAGTTCGAGCAGACGCGGCTGGATTCGCTCACCGATCCGCTGACCGGGCTCCCGAACACGCGCAACCTGTTCCTGCACCTGAGCCGCGAGCTGTCGCGCGCGCAGCGCCTGAGCACCGAAGTGGCGCTGCTGGTGATGGACCTGGATCGCTTCAAGGAGATCAACGACACGTACGGCCACCACGTCGGCGATCGCGCCCTTCGCGAGGTCGCGCGCGTGCTCCAGGACGCGATCCGCCCCTACGACATGTGCGTCCGCTACGCCGGCGACGAGTTCATCATCGTCCTGGCGGGATGCGGGTCGCTCGAAGCGGACCAGAAACGGCAGGAGCTGCAGGCCGCCGTCGAAGGGATCGCCTTCGAGGCTCGCACGGGACGCCGGGTGCCGCTCGGCATCAGCGTCGGCGCCGCGGTGTTCCCGCAGGACGGAGAATCGTACGAGTCGCTCCTGGCCGCCGCCGACAGCCGGATGTACCAGGACAAGGCCGCCCGCAAGCGCCGCGCCTTCCGGGCCGGCGGTCCCGTCGCGACGCCCGTGACCGAACTCACCGAGAAAGACATCCACAAGGCCGCCGCAGGCATACTGTAGGGAACGGCTTGCCCAGCCTGCTTCGACTGGCGGACCGCTGATTTGAAAGGCGTGTCACGGTCGAGGGCACGACGGACAGAAAGAACACCAGGGACACGAAGAAGAACGCAAAAGCTTTACTTTTTCTGTGCTTGTGACCCTTGGTGTTCTTAGTGTTCCTGGTGTTCTTCGTGACCACTGCCGTCGGCGCGTTCAGCGGGTGGGCGAGCGTTCGATTCCTCAAAGGTGCACACGCTGAACGCCACTGTCACTTCAGTTCGCCGCGCGACGCCGAGTACCCGCATCGTTCGCGTCCGCCCCTCTCGCACGCCGTTTGTCTATCGCGCCGGGCAGGCGGCGGAAATCGGTCCCGCGGACGCAAACACCCTCACGCCCTACTCGATCGCCTCGGCGCCTGAAGACACCGCGCGCGACGGCCTCGTCGAGTTCCTGATCAAGGTGGATTCGCACGACCGATGGGGGGACAACTACGATCCGCTGAGGCGCGGGCAGTCGCTGCGTCTGAACGGGGCGTTCGGCCGCTTCACCTTCCCGGACAACGTCACACGCGGGCGGTTCCTGCTGATCGCGGGAGGCACCGGGATCGCGCCGCTGCGCTCGATGATCCGGCACGGACGCGCGCTGGGCGAGAAGATCGAATTCCGCCTGCTCTACAGCGCCCGCACGCCGGCGGACTTCGCGTACAGGTCCGAGCTGGTGGGAATGGCGCGACGCGGAGAAATCGAGCTGACGCTCACCGCGACGCGCGACGTTCCACCGCGCTGGCGGGGGGAACGCGGCCGGATCACGAAGGCGCTGCTGGCGCCGCTGACGAATGAACAGCCACAGCTGTGTTTCGTCTGCGGCCCCGCCTCGATGGTCGAGGATGTGCCCCGGATCCTCGTGGAACTGGGACTCGAGCGGTCCCGGATCCGCATCGAGGAATGGTGATCAGGGTTGGATCTGGAGGGTGGATTTCACGTCCACGACGCCCCGGATCGATTTGGCGAGCTGGATCGCCTTGGTTTCTTCTTCCTTGCTCTTCACCCGCCCCGACAGCGTCACGACGCCTTTGAAGGTGTCGACGTCGATCCGGGCCGCGCCGACGACCGGATCGTTGATGAATGCCGTCTTCACCCGC
Source organism: Vicinamibacterales bacterium (assembly GCA_036401215.1). Lineage (GTDB taxonomy): Bacteria > Acidobacteriota > Vicinamibacteria > Vicinamibacterales > 2-12-FULL-66-21 > JACDCA01. Next base: position 19,182 of record DASWVN010000322.1, read on the forward strand.
GTCGTGATCGTCGCATCGTCGATGGTCTCACCGACGGTCTTGCCGCAGGCGGCAAGCATCGGCAGCACCAGGAGCACCGCGGCGAGTAGCGCGGTCATACGTCTCGAGCGCATCAGCTGACCTCCGAAAGGCTGAAGTGCAACCTACATGCCTGTGGCGTGGTACCCGCCATCGACCATGAGGACTTCGGCGGTAATCGCGCGGCCGGCCGGGCCGAGCAGAAAGACCGCCGCCTCAGCCACTTCGGTTGTGTCGACCGTCCGGCGCAACGGGGCGCGATCGCGGTAGAACTGAAGGATCTCGGAGAACCCGGAAATCCCGGATGCGGCCAGCGTCTTGATCGGCCCCGCGGAGATCGCGTTCACGCGGATGTTCTTCGGCCCGAGGTCGGCCGCCAGGTAGCGGACCGACGCTTCCAGCGCCGCCTTGGCCACTCCCATCACGTTGTAGTTCTTGAAGACACGCGTGCTGCCGAGATACGTCAGCGTGACGATGCTGCCTCCGCCGCGCTTCTCCATCAGCGGCGCCGCACCCCGGGCGAGCGCGACCAGCGAATACGCACTGATGTCGAGCGCGGTCGCAAAGCCGGCCCGGGTGGTCTCGACGAACGGCGCCGCCAGCTCCTCCCGCGGCGCGAACGCGGCGCCGTGGACGACGAAGTCGAGCCCGCCGAAGCGGCGATCGAGTTCCTCGAAGGTGCTCGCGATCTGCTCGTCGCTGGTCACGTCGAGCGGCAGGATCACGGGATCCGTGAGTGACGCGCTCAACTCGCGGACGTTGTCTTCGAGCCGTTCACCCTGATACGTCACCGCCAGCCGCGCACCACGTTCCGAGAGCGCCTGCGCGATGGCCCATGCTATGGAACGCTTGTTTGCGACGCCTACGATGAGACCGGTCTTACCAGTGAAATCGGACATTGGGGCTCATTCTGACACTTGTCAATGCTGAATGCTCGCTTGCTGACGCAGGTCAATGCTGAATGCTGAATTCCGACCGCATCATTCAGCATTCAGCATTGACACGCGAAGAGAGGCAGCATTCAGCATTGACATCCGCCGAAGTCTCATCTCCCCTTGGGCGGAAGCAAACGTTTCGGAAACTTGGCCATCACGGTGTAATTGGGATCCACCACGTTGGCGACGCGGGCGTGGCCGGCCTGCGAGACGACCTGGTAGGCTTCCATCTTCTCGAAGCCGTAGTCCTCGACGAGCCACTCGATCAGTTCGACGTGCGCGATACGGAAGGCATCGACGAGCGGGCGTACGCTGCCGGCGACCATGATGTCGTTCTCGTCTTCCATGCGCGGCCAGCGGATGCGGCGCCCCTTGATCAGATCGAACTGGAACGTCACGTTCGCGGTGGTCTCGAGGCCGGATCCGGCGATCTCGCCGTCGCCCTGGAGCGCGTGCACGTCACCGAAGTAGAAGAGCGCGCCGTCGTGGAAGATCGGGAGGTACACCGTCGTGCCTTCGCGCGCGTCGGACGAATCCATGTTGCCGCCGAAGTTGCCCGGCCACAAGCCGCCGAATTCCTCCTCGCCCTGCGGCGCCACCGCCAGCCTGCCCAGCATCGGGCTCAATGGCACTTCGATCCGCTTCGACGCCGAATTGGGCAGCTCGAGGATCCCGACGTTGCGGGCGCGATCGAGCTTCCACTCGAAGCGGCGCCGCGGCAACGGCTCGTTGAGGATGCGCGTGCGGGAGTCGCCGGCAACCGCGCTGATCCCTCCCGGGTTCACCGCCGACACCGCCGTGTCACGATTCAACTCGATCTTCAGGATCTTGACGACCAGCGTGTCGTTCGGCGTCGCGCCTTCGATGTAGAAGGGACCCACTTCGCCAGGCCAGCTCCCGCCGGCACGCTCGTAGTAATCACCCGGCCGCGAGAACGTCCGGCTTTCGACGATCGTGCCCGGCGCAATGCGGAGGACCGGTTCGCGAACCGCAAACGTCTGCACGCCCGCCGTGGGTTCGTACTTGATTGGCGCCGGTTGCTGAAGGAAGAGAAAAGCGACCCCTAGAGCGAGCAGCAGGGTGGACTGCATCGAGACCTACCGTGACCGTTTGCGGTTACGGGGGCGCTGGAAATTCCCGCCGCCCATGCCAGGACGCCCGGAACGATCGCCGGGCACTCCGCCGCCGAACCGCCGGCCGCCCTGCGAACGGTTGCCGTTGCCGTTTCCGCCATGGCCGCGCATCTTGGCGCGGAATGAGTTGTGCCCGTGCCCGCCCCGTCCGCTGTTCTGCCGGAGAGTGAAGTCGGGGACCTGACGAACATCCTTCTGCCCTTCCGGTCTCGGCAGCGTGGCGCGTATGAGGCGCCGGTGAATGGGACCCTCGTCGAGATCGGCCCGGGGCCCCTCTTCTGCCTGCGGCTCGTCCGGAACGGGGTCGTGGCTCGCGGTTGCCGCCTCATCGAACGGGGCCGGGGCCGCTTCCGCGACGATCTCCGGGGCAGGCTCCGGCGCGACCAGGACCGGCGGCACCTCGGGGGGCGCTGGATGGGCGGTCTCGGCCGTCTCCGGCATGTTCGCCAGGACCTCCTTGTAGAGGACGGCGGTCGCGTCTTTCTTGCGCCGGCGCGGCTCCTTGCCCCCCTTGTAGGCGTGCTCGGAGTCACACGTCGTGCATCGCGTCTGCTTCACGTCGTCTTCGACCATCGCGACGATGGCGTG
>DASWVN010000323.1:0-9079 GCA_036401215.1 Vicinamibacterales bacterium
GCAACTTCCTCCTCGAAGAACTCGCGCGCGGCTCGGTGGGCACGATGCCGGGCAGCGACATGCCCGATCTGTTCGTCCAGATGTGGGAGGCGCACACCCGCGGCGACGAGGCCGCGGCCCGCGAGGCGTTCGGGCGGGCGCTGCCCCTCATCCGGTACGAACTGCAGCCCGGCATGGGTGTGGCGGTCATGAAGCAGAACCTGCTCGACGCCGGGATCATCGCGTCCGCGCGCACCCGGCATCCGACGCGCTCGCTCGAGCCGGAGGACATCGCGGAAGTGCGCGCGCTGCGCGCCAACCTCGAACTCCTCGCATTCCGCTGGGCGGCCGCGCGCGCGTGAACGCCCCGGTGTTCACACCGCGGCACGTGGCGGGCCTGCTCGCAGGCATCGCGGCCCTCGTCCTGATGCTGGTCCTGCCGCCGCCGGCCCCGATCACGGAGCTTGGCATGGCGCGCCTGGGCCTGCTCGCCTTCGCGATCATCTGGTGGGTCGCGACGCCGCTGCCGCTCGCCTTCACGACGCTCGCGATGCTCGGCCTGGGGATCGGGCTGGGCGCCTTGACCGTCAACGCGGCGTTCGCGCACTCGAGCAGCTGGATCCTCTGGTTCGTCATCGGCGCCTTCGGATTGGCGTCCGCGCTCGAAGCCACCGGCGTCAACCGGCGCTTCGCGCTCGCCTTTCTGGACCTTCCGTTCGTCCGCGGGCACTCGCGGCGATTCCTGATGATGTTCCTGGCGTCGGCGACGGTGATGAGCGCGTTCATGGCCAACACCGTCGTGGCGGTGATCTGGCTGTCGCTGGCGCTCAAGATCTACCGGCTGCTCGACGTGGATCATGCGGACCCGCTCGTCGAAGCCAACACGCTCGGGATCGGCTGGGCCGCCAACATCGGCGGGATCGCGACGCCGGTCGGCGCCGGCACCAACGCCCCCGCCATCGCGCTGATCGCCGGCGCCACCGGCGTGACGATCACCTTTCTTCAGTGGACGATCATCGGAGTGGCCATCAGCATCCTCTTTCTGGCCACCGCCCTGGTCGTCTTCAGGTTCTCCGTGCCGATCGGCTCCGACGCATTCTCGCGTCCCGAGGCCGCCGCCTTCATCGCCGAAGAGCGCCGCCGGCTCGGACCGATGCCGCCGGCCGAACGCTGGGCGATCGGCTGGTTCCTCTTCGCGATCCTCCTCTGGTTTCTCCCGGATATCGCGCGGCTGGTCGCGAGTCCGGCAACCGCGGAACGGGTGGCGCAAAGCCTGCACATGTCGGTTCCGGCCATCCTCGTGCCCGTCATCATGTGCCTGGTACCGGTCCGCGATCCCAATCGTCGTTACGTCCTCACGTGGCCGGAGTGGATGGCAGGCGTGGACTGGAGCCTCGTGATCTTCATCGGGGGCGTCATGGGGCTCGGCACCGCCGTCGGCGAAGAGGTCACCGGCCTGCCCGAGTACGTCCGCGGCGCCCTGCAGCCTTCGCTCGGACAGCTTTCGGAATACATGTTCGTCCTCGTCATGTGCGCGGGCGTGATCCTCGTCACGAGCCTGATCTCCAACATGGTCACGCTCGCGATCTTCCTTCCCCTCGGCCTCACGCTCTCGCAAGGTCTCGGCATCGCCGACCCGGTCGCCCTCGGCATCGTCCTCGGCATGGGACCGTCACTCGACTACATGCTCCCCTCCGGCACGACGACCAACGCGATCGTCGCCGGCTCCGGTTACCTGCGCGTCTCCACGATGATCCGCCACGGGGTCATCCTCTACGTCGTCCACACGCTCCTGCTCGCGTTCGTCGGGTATCCGCTGGCGAAGTTGATCGTCGGCGGGTAACGCACTGCGTCCCTGCAGCCGGTTGCCACGACTTCAGCGGGAGTGGCGGTTGCCACTATAATCACCGGCGTCCCTCACAGACGACCATGCCGAACAACGTGACCACGGGAAGCCGGATCGGTCCGTACGAAGTCGTGAGCCTCATTGGCGCCGGCGGAATGGGCGAGGTCTATCGGGCCAGGGACACGCGCCTCTCGCGTGACGTCGCGGTGAAGGTGCTGCCGGCGTCCTTCGCCGACGATCCCGATCGCCTGCGGCGCTTCGAGGGTGAAGCGCGCGCCGCCGGGATGCTCAACCATCCGAACATCCTCGCGGTCTACGACATCGGCACGCACGACGGCTCGCCGTACGTGGTCTCCGAGTTGCTCGAAGGGCAGACGCTGCGGGAGCGGATCGACGGCACGCCGATGCCGGCGCGCAAGGCGGTCGACTACGCGATCCAGCTGGCCCGCGGCCTGGCCGCCGCGCACGACAAGGGGATCGTCCATCGCGACCTGAAGCCCGACAACATCTTCATCACGCGCGAAGGGCGCGTGAAGATCCTCGACTTCGGGCTGGCAAAGATGGCGCCGCAGCCGGCGATGGCGGGGGCCGAGACCGCGCTCGTGGGCGCGACGATGCCGAACACCGCGGTCGGGATGGTGCTCGGCACGGCGAGCTACATGTCGCCGGAGCAGGTGCGCGCGCAGCCGACCGACCATCGCTCCGACATCTTCTCGTTCGGCGTCGTCCTCTACGAGATGCTCACGGGCCGCCAGGCGTTTCACGCCGACTCGACGATCGAGACGATGAGCGCGATCCTCAAGGCGGATCCGCCGCGCATCGCCGATACGGTGAGCGATCTTCCACCGGCGCTCGAGCGGATCGTCCTGCACTGCCTGGAGAAGAATCCCGAAGAGCGCTTTCAGTCCGCCGGGGACCTTGCCTTCGACCTCGAGTCGCTCAGTCACGGCTCGACGTCCGGCGTGCTGAAGGCGCAGGGCGCGGCACCGCGGCCCTGGTTGAAGCCTCTCGCCGCGACGGTGATCCTGGCGGCGGCGGGCACGGGACTGTTCTTCGCGGGACGCGCGACGGCGCCGGCGATCCAGCCGGAGTTCGAGCCGCTGACGTTCCGCCGCGGCTCGATCCAGGCGGCGCGCTTTGCGCCCGATGGCCGCACGGTCGTGTATGCGGCCGCGTGGGAGGGCAGACCGTACAGTATCTACACGGTGCAGCCTGGCAACCCCGAATCGCGGTCACTCGAGATCGCCGGGACCCTCAACTCGGTTTCCTCGGGCGGCGAGCTGGCGCTTCTGCTGCCGCGCCCCGACCGTCCTTCGGTGCTGGCGCGAGCCCCCATGGGAGGCGGCGCCCCGCGCGAGATGCTCGAAGGCGTGACCGAGGCCGACTGGGGACCCGCCGATCCGAACGCGGCGCACACCGAACCGATTGCCATCGTCCGCACCGAAGCGGGACGGCAGCGGCTCGAGTTCCCGGCCGGACGCGTGCTGCTCGAGCCGGATGGGTGGATTTACAACATCCGCGTCTCACGCGACGGCAACCGCATCGCGTTCAGCGAGCATCCGGTCTTCAACGACAGCCGGGGCGACATCTGCGTGGTCGACCTCGCCGGCAACAGGAAGACGCTGTCGGCCGGCTGGGAAGATATCGGGCGGCTCGCGTGGTCGCCCGACGGACGCGAGATCTGGTTCTCGGGATCGAAAAGCGGCGTCGACCAGGCGCTCTACGCGGTCACGCTCGATGGGAAAACGCGCCTGCTGTTGAGCGGCGCCGGCAGCCTCCGCCTCCAGGACGTCTCGGCCGACGGGCGCGTCATCGTCGCCGACGGCGTGACCCGCCCGTCGATCGTCGTGCGCCTCGCAGGCGCCGCGGCAGAGACCGAGATGGCGTGGATGGACTACTCGTGGCTCGTGGACCTCTCCCCCGACGGGAAGAACATCCTGTTTTCGGAACAGGGCGTCGCTGGAGGGCCCGGCTACGCGGCCTATCTGCGAGCCACGGATGGCTCCCCCGCGGTCCGCCTCGGCAAGGGGGACGCGCACTCGCTGTCGCACGACGGTCGATGGGCCCTCGCCGGCGATCTCACCGAGCACAGGCTGATGCTCCTGCCGACCGGCCCCGGGCAGCCGCGGATGCTTCAGGACCATGGCATGACGGGCTACGCGTGGTCCGGGTTCTTTCCCGACGATAAACGGATCGTGTTCGCCGGCCTCGACAAGGACGGCGTCGCGCGCATGTATGCGCACCCGATCGATGGCGGCGAGCCGCGCCCGATCACGCCGCCCGGCGTCACCATCACGCGCAACACCATCACGCCCGACGGCAAAGCGCTCGTGGCGAGAGACGCATCAGGCCTCCGGTTGTTCCCGGTCGATGGCGGAGCGCCGCGCCCGATTCCTGGCGCCGAACCCCGCGACATTCCGATCCGCTGGAATGCCGACGGCAGCGTGCTGTACGTCGGCAACGGCCTCCGGCCGGTCCGCCTCTACGGGATCGAGCTGGCGACCGGCAAGCGGACCCTGCTCCACGATCTGGCGCCCCGGGATCCCGTCGGCGTTTCGGGCCTCACTGATGTTCGACTCACGCCTGACGGACGCACCTACGCGTTCGGTTATCTGCGGACGCTGCAAAACCTGTATCAAATCACTGGCCTGCGTTGATCGGGGGGCTTCGGGGTGCTTCAGGGTGCTTCGGGGTGCTTCAGGGTGCGTCAAGGTGCTTGGGGGGCCTGCCGCGCCGTAGCGCAAAGCGCGAAGGCGGGGCCGCCTGATTGCTGGCGTCTCCGAATGATGGGATGATGCCGTCAGGAACATATGCCACTGACCAAGCCTGAACTGATCGCCTCTCTCCAGAACGAAGTCCGCATTCTGCTGCACCTTGCGAGCAAGGTGGATCGCGCGCAGCTGGACTACCGTCCGACGTCCACGCAGCGCAGCACACTCGAACTGTTGCAGTACCTGTCCTACATGGGGCCGGAACTGATCAAGTACACGAAGGCCGGGGCGTTCGACGCGGCGGCGTGGACCGCGGCCGAAGAAGCGGCCAGAGGGCGCAACTTCGACGAGACGCTCGCGGTCATCGGCGCGCAGCCGGACGAATACGCGCGGCTGCTCGGCGACATGCGCGACGAAGAGTTTCGCGAGGAGGTGGAGATGTTCGGCCACCGTCACTCGCGCGGCTCGATCATCGTCAACATCGGGCTGTCGGGATGCGCGGCGTACCGCACCCAACTCTTCTGCTACCTCAAAGCCTGCGGACGCTCGGAGCTGAGCACCTACAACCTCTGGGCCGGCATGGACGCGCCCGCGGCGGTCTGACGTCCGGATCCGCGGTCCCGCGGTCCGCGGTCCGCGGTGCGCGGTCCGGGGTGCTGGGGGTCCGGAGTCCGGAGTGCGCCGTCCGCGGTGCGCCGTCCGCGGTGCGCGGTCCGGGGTGCTGGGGGTCCGGAGTCCGGGGTCCGGGGTGCGGGGCAACGGAAATTACCGGCTGGTTCTGGCGCGAAGGTCCCCTGTACACCCTGCGATCGAGTCACGCGTGAATGGTTTAGTATCAGCCATGCGAGGACGAACCCATGGCTGATCACGAAGGATTCTTCGCACGGCGGACGGAGGCGTGGACGCGGCGCGACGCGAAGGCGCTGGCGGCGACGTATGCCGACGACGGGTCGATCAACAGCCCGATGTTTCCGCACGCCGACGGACGCGAGGCGATCGAGCGGTCGTTCGACAAGCTGTTCCGTGTCTTCCCCGACTGGGACATCACCCTCGACGACCCCTGCATCTCGGGGAACCGCGCGATGCAGGTCTGCAAGGTGCGCGCGACCCAGCGCGGCGAGTTCATGGGGATCCCGGGGACGGGCAAGCGGCTCGAGTTCGATGGCGTGCTGATCTTCGACCTGCGCGATGGACTGATCGTGCGCGAGCGGCGGATCTATGACTTCACGGGAGTTCTGATTCAACTGGGTGTGCTCCGGGGCAAGCCGGCGCTCTGAGAAACTCCGAACTGCGAACTCCGAACTCAGAACTGAGAAACTCCGAACTGCGAACTCCGAACTCAGAACTGAGAACTGAGAACGGAGAACGGAGAACGGAGAACGGCGAAATCAGAACGGCGAACTGAGGCGCGAGCACATATACTCACGTCGTGAGACACACACTGCTTGTCGCCGCACTCCTGCTGGGCGGCCTCACGACTGCGTCGGCCCAGCCGCTGTTCACCGATTCGCTCCCCAAAGAGGAATTCGCCGAGCGCCGCGCCCGGCTGATGGAGAAGATCGGCGACGGCGTCGCGATCATCCAGGGCACGACCGAGACCGGCAACTCCCGGAAGTTCCGGCAGAACAACCAGTTCTATTACCTGACCGGCGTCGAGGTGCCGCGGGCGATCCTGATCGTCGACGGGAAGACGAAGCGCTCGGAGCTGTTCCTCCCGCCGAAGAACGAGCGGCGCGAGCGCACGGAAGGGCCGATCCTCTCACCGGGTCCTGAAGCCGTGCGGATCACGGGGCTCGATGCAGTCGAACCGCGCGATCAGTTCGCGGCCGCCCTGACGCGGGTCGCGGCGACGCCGCGCAAGGCCTTCCTCCCCTTCCGCCCGGAAGTGCTCGGCGGCGCATCGGTCGAGGATCCCCGCGGAAAGTGGGCCGCGTCGGCCGAGGACCCGTGGGACGGCGGCCGTCCGCGGGAGACGCTCTTCATCGAGAAGGTCAAGGCCGCGGCGCCGGCGCTCGACGTCGAGGATCTCGATCCGCTCCTCGACGCGCTGCGCTTCTACAAGTCGCCGCGCGAGATCGCGCTCATCCGCGAGTCGACCCGGATCGCAGGACTCGCCATCATGGAGGCGATGCGCTCGGCCCGGCCGGGCATGTACGAGTACGAGATCGAGGCGATCGGCGACTACATCTTCAAGGCGCACAACGCGCAGGGCAACGCCTACTTCGCGCTCGTGGCCGCCGGCAGGAACGCGTCGTACCCGCACTACCATGCGGCGCAGACGCAGATCCAGGACGGCGACCTCGTCCTGTTCGATTACGCGCCCGACTACAAGTACTACGCGTCCGACGTCACGCGCGAGTTCCCGATCAACGGGAAGTTCTCCCCCGAGCAGCGCGAGCTGTACGGGATCTACGTGAAGCTGTACATGGCGTTGATGACGTCCATCAAGCCGAACGTTCCCGTTCCGGATCTGCTCGAGGAGGCGGTCGCGAAGATGGACGCCGCGATGGCGTCACACACGTTCACCAATCCGAAGTTCAAGGCCGCTGCGGAACGGTTCGTGGACAACTACCGCCGCCGCGCCAGCCCTGCCCCGCCCGCGCCCGGCGCCCCGCAACGGCCCGCCCGCGGCGGCAGCCTCGGTCACACCGTCGGCATGGAAGTGCACGACGTCAACACCCCGCACGGCGACGTGCTCGTGCCCGGCATGGTGTTCACGATCGAGCCGGCGCTGACGATCCCCGAGGACCGCGTCTACATCCGCCTCGAGGACGTCATCCTGATCACCGAGACCGGCTACGAGAACCTGTCGGAGTTCGTACCGCTGCAGATCGACGAGATCGAGAAGCTGATGGCGGAGCCGGGGATGTTCGAAAAGTACAACCCGCGCAAGGGGAGCTAGTCCCGGCGTCATACACACCCCTGAATTCGCGGCAGCTGTCTCAAGGCTTCACCGCAGGGGACGCTGGGGACGCGGAGGCTTTGATGTTGTCTCGGGGTTGTACGACGTCGAGGTCAACCCGGGCGCGAGTTCACATCCCGGTCCCATTTATGGAGCCTCTGCGTTCCCTGCGTTCTCGGCGGTGACGTATTGAGACACCTGCAGCAAGTTCAGTGGAGGGACTGACGCACGGCCATAGCATGCGTCACGATATGCTCTCGTGATGCGAACACTGACGGTCGCGGTCCTTCTCCTTCTCACGCCTCCGCTCGTCGTCCAGTCTCCCCCGCCTATCGGATTCACCCCGGCGTCCGCGGACGCCCAGGCGAAGGCGGAAAAGGTCTTCGTCGATACGATCACGCCCGTCAGCGCGCGCAAGTGGCTGGCGGCGTTGACCGAGGAGCCGCACGTGGCCGGGACGGCGGCCGAAAAGAAGGTCGCCGACTACGTCCTCGCGCGCTTCAAGGCGTTCGGCCTGGCGGCGGAACTCGTGCGCTACGACGTCTTTCTCAATCACCCGCTGCACGTGTCGCTGAAGCTCGTCGCGCCGGTCGAAGAGGAGTTGAAGCTGCGCGAGGAACCGTACGACGTCGACAAGGACTCGACGGCGGTCGGCATGTTCCCCGCTTTTCACGGCTACGGCGCGTCCGGCACGGCGGATGGCCAGGTCGTCTACGCCAACTACGGGCTGCCTGCCGACTTCGCGCGGCTCGAATCCATGGGGATTTCGGTCGAAGGCAGGATCGTGCTCGCGCGCTACGGCGGCGCGTTCCGCGGACTGAAGGTGAAGGAGGCGCAGGACCGCGGCGCGATCGGCGTGCTCATCTACTCGGATCCGAGAGACGACGGATACATGGCCGGCACGGTGTATCCAGACGGGCCGATGCGTCCGGAGTCGGCGATCCAGCGCGGGTCGGTGCTCTTCCTCTCGCACGTGCCCGGCGATCCGTCGACGCCCGGCTGGCCGTCGACGAGCGGCGCAAAGCGGCTCGAGCGCGCGCAAATGGCCAACGTGCCAAAGATCCCGTCGCTGCCGATCGCGTACGCGGAAGCGGAAAAGATCCTGCGGCGGATCGGCGGCCCCGAAGTGCCGCCGGAGTGGCAGGGCGGGCTTCCCTTCACCTATCACATCGGTCCGGGCGGCGCGCGCGTCGCGATGAGCGTCCAGATGGACGAAGGGCTGAAGCCGATCTACAACGTCATCGCCACGATCCCGGGCAACGTCGAGCCCGGGAAGAAGGTGATCCTCGGCAACCACCGGGACGCGTGGACGCACGGCGCGGTCGATCCGAACTCCGGCACCGCCGCGCAGCTCGAGATCGCGCGCGGACTCGCGGCCGCGATGAAGGCGGGATGGAAGCCGAAGCGCACGATCATCCTCGCCAGCTGGGACGCCGAGGAGTACGGGCTCGTCGGCTCAACCGAGTGGGCGGAGGAGCATGCCGCGGACCTCCAGAAGAACGCGGTCGCGTATCTCAATGGTGATGCGATCGTGACCGGGCCGAATCTGAACATGAGCGGATCGCCGTCGCTGCTCGCCGTCGCGCTCGCGGCGGCGGAGGATGTGCCCGATCCGAAGACCGGCAAGTCTGTCGCGGACGG
>DASWVN010000324.1:0-3693 GCA_036401215.1 Vicinamibacterales bacterium
ACGACTCCGCGAGGCGGCTGCGTCATCAATCGCGCACTCGTGGAGTCGATGGACTGGGACGCCGTTCGCGCGTGGCTGGATCGCTGACCACGTAAACGCGCGTCCGTCCACTCAGACTTCGGCGCGCAGGGCCTCCATGGCCGGGATCCGCACGCCGCAGCGCGCCGGGCCGAGCGTCGCCAGCAGCGCAACCAGCACCATGATCGCGGCGACGATCAGCAGGAGAGGACTCGCGCGCAGGACGCCGACGCCCATCGCCGTGAAGGCGCCCGCCGCGATCACCGAGCCTACCAGGACGCCGGCGGCGATCTGCCACGCGGCGCGTCCGCATACGCTCAGCACCAGCCTTCGTGGCGGGGCGCCGAGCGCGGTACGGATGCCAATCTCACGTGTGCGTTGCGCGACCGTGAAGGACATCAACGCGTAGATCCCCGCGGCCGAGAGCAGCAGGATGCAGGCCGTGACGAGAGCCGTCACCCACGCAACCGAGCGCATCAGCGCCCGCGTCTGCTCGAAGCGATCCGAGAGGACGGCGACGTCGGTCAGTTGCAGCGCCGGATCGACCTCCGCCCCGATGTGGCGGAAGCGGCTGATGAACGTCGGCGGCACGCCGCCGGCAAACCGCGCTGACAGCACCACCGGCGAAAGCTCCCCGACGGCGACTGGCTGGTAGATCGTCGGCAGCCCTTCTCTCCAGAAGTCGGTCGGGAACCCGGGGAAGTTGCTCACCACGCCGACGATCTGGTGCCAGCCCTCCTGCTGCCACGCACTCGGCTTCTCGAAACGAAACAGCAGACCGAGCGGATTCGGTTCCTGCAGATACATCTCGACGAAGCTGCGGTTCACGACGACGTTCGTGGTGCCGAGGTCGGCGGTGGTGAAACCGCGTCCGGCGAGCACCTGCACGCCGTACGTCTCGAAGAGATCGACGCTGACCCGCGTCGTGTGCGGCAGCAGCGCCTCGGTGATGCCTACATCCGGAATGTGTTGCGCCCGTGCCTGGACCCGCACGCCGTCCTCGAAGCGAATCAGCCTGATCCCCGCCGATCCCGGAACGCCGGCCGAAAACGCCACGCCGGTCACGCCGGGTTCTGCCTCGAGTTTCGCCAGGAGTTGCCGCTGTTGTGCCGCGAGGCGATCGCGATCGGGCTTCGGCGCATCAGGTCCGAACCCGACTTCTGCGGTGACGATGGACTCGGCGGGGAAGCCGGTCCCCACCAGTTCCCCTCGGATGACTCGCGCCGAAATGAACACCGCCGCAGGCAACACCGCGACCGCCACGGCGACCTGCGCCACGATCAACGCCGTCCAGGTGATCCCGAGCCGCGATCCGCTGCGGCTGTGCACCTCGTGCAGGTTCGCGGTCAGGCCCGCGCCCGTCGCCTTCAGTCCGGGCACCACGCCGATGATGAGCGCCGCCAGGACGGCAAGGCCCAGCGTCGCGACGACGGCGCGTGCCGACAGGCCGAAGGTGATCCAGTACGGCAGCAAGTCCCCCGTCTCCTGCATCGTCTGGATCGCGTCGAGCGCGTAGCTCGCGATCCCCAGGCCGGCGGCCGCGCCGACGAAGGAGAGCGCGAGCGCCTCGATGAAGAGCTGCGTGAGAATCCGGCGCCGGCTGGCGCCGAGCGCGGTTCGCACCGCCAGCTCGCCGAGGCGTGTCACCGTGCGCGCGTAGACCAGGATGGCGACGTTGATCGCGACCAGGATGGTCAGCGCGCTCGACAACAACTGGGCCACGCGCAGCACCCACAGCATCGTCGGATCGGCCATTTGCGTGTAGGACAGGACGACCGGACGAAGGGACAGGTTGTCGCCAGCGCGCGCCGCGGCCATGGGTCGCGCGAGGCCCGCAAACTCCGCTTGTGCCTGCTCGATCGTCACGCCCGGCGCGAGACGCCCGAACATCTCCAGATTGTCGGGGCCTCCTCCGAGCGGATACTCGGTCGGGTTCACCCGCAACGGGATCCAGAATTCATGGCCGAGCGGGAAGGCATAGCCTTCGGGCATGACGCCGACCACGGTCCGTGCGACGCCGCCCAAACGGATGGTTCGCCCAACGATGTTGGGGTCGCGCGCGAAATGCAGCTGCCACGCGCGGTTCGCGACGACGACGACCGGCGGCGCCGCGTCCGCCTCGTCGGAGGGGAGCAGGTAGCGGCCGAGCAGCGCGGCGGTGTTGGTGATGGCAAACGCGGACGGCGTGATCTCTGCGACTTCCACCGGTTCCGGTGCGGTCTCGGCAGCCACCAGGTTGTGGAGAACGGTGCGATAGGCGCTGAGATGCTCGACCGTCGCCAGCTTCCCCCGCAGCGCCGCGAACTCGTGGATCAGCCGTTCCTCTTCGCCGCCGGTCGACCGCACGAATTGCAGTTGCACGATCCGATCGCCGCCTGGGAAGGGCAGTTGCGAGTCGAGCATCCGGGAAATCGTCTCGAACGCCGTGGTGCCCACGGCAATGGCGATCGCCATCGCGAACCCGGCGACCACGGTCAGGCCGCGATATTTGAGCAGCATGCGCAGGCTGAATCGCGCGTCGAGCGACAGCGCGTCCAGCCAGCGCGATCCGTGCGCGCCGTCGTTGCGCCTCGCACCACCGCCGACGCGCACGACCGCGCCGCGCCGGGTGGGGAAGCGTTCGGCGACGGCTCCCGCGAGAACGTCCTGCAGGGCGATGAGCATCGCCCAGATCAGCGCCGCTGAACCTGCGCTGCTCGCGCGGAGCATCCGTCGCCGGAACATCGCTTCCATCTCGGAGCCGTACTCGGCGCGAAACCGGCGTGGATAAAGGCGGACGCAGAGGCGAAACAGCCTGGTGGCCGCGCTGACGATCAAGGTGTGAAGTCGTGGACCACTCATACGCCGCTTCTCTTGAACAGCCGAAGGCTCCGCGCGGCGAGGACCTGATCCGAGAGCCGCGCCGCTTCGGCGGCCGCAACATCTCGTCCAAGCGGGGACAGGGAGAAGAGCCGGCGGCGTTCGCCGTCCACGGACCGAACCGCTGAGGTCAAGAGCCCCTCCTGCACCAGCCGATCGAGCGCCCGGTACAGCGTGCCGGGATTCGGGCTGATCCTGCCGGCCGAGCGTCGTTCGATTTCGACCATCACCTCGTATCCATGGCGCTCACCTTCCGCGAGCGACAGCAGGATCTCGAACGCGACCGGAGTCAGCGGGAGGAACGATTCGGGCGACTGATGGTGACGTTTGGCCATGAGACCTGAGAGTATACTTGCTTTAAGCAAGTAGTCAGACGGTGTCTGTCTGTCGAAGGTTCCGACGAAATGGGCAGCGGGCGCGAAGAGCCCTTCGATCGAGGCGCACGGACAGCCGGTCGAAGGTATCCCGTGGCACGCGAGTCGTTGGGGCTTATCGCATCAGGCGCCGGCGAGCCGCGATCCCGCACAAACCGGTGCCGACCAGCAGCATGGTGAGCGGCTCCGGCACGGCTGGAACATCGACCGGTTCGCGGTTCAAGCTGAGGGTCGGTATGAAGGCTGTGAAGGAACCAAGAGCGGCGGAGCGTGCCGTCGTGTACTCGAATCCGAATTCCGAGCAGTTGGTTTCCGGCGTCACGACGTCGGGGACGCAGAACAGCAGCCGGAAGTCCGGCGCGAGCAGCGACAGATTGGCGAGTCCGGCGGGGCGGCCGCCTACGTGGAAGGCGAATACTCGTCCGCTCGGTTCCCGTCCGAT
>DASWVN010000325.1:0-28390 GCA_036401215.1 Vicinamibacterales bacterium
TCCATTCGTCCTTGACGACCGGCTCTTTCGCCGAGGTCACGAGCACGACGATGGCGGCGTCCTGGACGGCGGCCTGGGCGCTCGGGGCGGCGCTGATCGTCGCCCGCGAGTGGGGCCGCATCTCCTTGACGAAGAGTTCCATCCGCGCGCGATTCGGGCTCCAGACGCGCACGTCGCTGATGTCGCGCACCCGCGAGATCGCGTCGAGGTGACTGCGGGCCTGGACGCCGGAGCCGATGATCGCGAGCACGGTGGCGTCCTCGCGGGCGAGATGCCGGACCGACAGCGCCGAGACCGCGGCCGTCCGCGATTCGGTGATGTAACGGCCATCCACCAGCGCGAGCAGCGCGCCGGTCTCGGGATCGAGCAGCACGATCGTCGCGAGGTGCGTCGGCAGCCCGCGATCCGCGTTGGTTTCGAACACCGTGACGAGCTTCGTCCCGAGCGCGCGGCGGTTCGGCATCCACGCCGGCATCACGCCATAGAACGATCCGTGCTCGCCGACCGACAACACCGTTCTGACCGGCTGCGTGACGGCGCGCGCCGAGAAATCGGTGAGTGCCAGCCCCATGGTCTCGATGAGGTCGTCCATGGTGACGAGAGCCTTGACGTCCGCTTCGGTCAGCACGAGAGCCATGCGGCGATTGTATAGACTCTTCGACGCATGATTCGAATCGAAACCATCGATGCCCATACGGCGGGCGAACCCCTGCGGCTCATCCTGAAAGGCTTTCCCGCGGTCGAAGGCGGAACGGTCCTGGAACAGCGGGAGTTCGTCCGCGAGCACTACGACCACCTGAGACGGGCGTTGATGCTCGAACCGCGGGGCCACGCCGACATGTACGGCGCGCTGTTGACGCCCCCCGAGCATCCCGGATCGCACGCCGGCGTGCTGTTCATGCACAACGAAGGGTTCAGCACGATGTGCGGCCACGGGATCATCGCGGTGGCGACGATTGCCATCGAGCGCGGGCTGATCGACGTTCCGGTGAATGCTGATGGCACGGCGCGCCTCGTGCTCGACTCGCCTGCAGGGCCGATCGAGGCGACTGCGTACGTAGGGCCCGGCATCAGCCGGGCCGAGTACGTAGGGCCCGGCTTTAGCCGGGCCGAGGACGTTGGGCCTGGCTTCAGCCGGGCCAGGGTCACCAGCGTGCGCTTCCGCAACGTGCCGTCGTTCGTCCTGCACCCGGCGCTCTCGATCCAGGTCGGGACTCGCCACGTGCGCGTGGACGTCGCCTTCGGCGGCGCGTTCTACGCCATCGTGGACAGCGAGGCGGTGGGCGTTCCGATCACGCCGGCGCGTCTGCCGGACCTGCGCCGGATCGGCATGGAGATCAAGCACGCGGTCGAGAAGGCGGTGACGGTCGAGCACCCGCTGGAGCCGCAACTGCAGGGGATCTACGGCACGATCTTCACCGGTCCGCCGTCTGACGAGGGCGCCGACCTGCGCAATGTCACGATCTTCGCGGACGCGGAAGTGGACCGCTCACCCTGCGGCACTGGAACGGCGGCCGTCATGGCCGTCCTGCACGCGATGGGGATCCTTACGGAAGGCGATCAGGTCTTCACGCACGAATCGATCGTCGGCAGCACGTTCCGCGGACGGGTGGTGGGCACGACGACGCTGTCAACTGCCAACTCCCAAGGGGCCAAGTCCCAGGAAGTCAACTCCCAAGGGGCCCAGTCACAAGGGGAGCCGATCGACGCGATCGTTCCGGAGATCGAAGGGGAGGCCTACATCACCGGCGAGCACACCTTCATCATCGACGAGCGGGATCCGTTCCGGGAGGGGTTCAGGTTGTAAGCGACTCCTCGCGGGTCGGCCGGACCCGTGGATTGCGTATAATACGTAAATGGCGAAGAAGTCCGGAACGCGGACCGTCACCGCGAGTGAGGCGGCAAAGAATTTCGGGGCGCTCGCCGATCGTGTCCGGTCCGAGCGGGCGACCTATGTGGTCGAACGTGGGGGCGTGCCCGTCGTCCGCGTCGAACCGGTCGACGTCGTGCGCTGCACGTTCCGCGATCTGGCCGACTGGTATGCGGATCGTGAACCGCTCGATAGCCGGTATCTGGACGAGGTCGAGCGCATGATCAAGGCCGCCAACACACCGGCGGTTCCGGGAGACCTGTGGGATCGCTGATCGACACCAGCGTGCTGATCGCCGCCGAACGCGGGGAACTCGACTTCGACGCCCGGCTTGAAGGGGATCCGGACGCCGGAAACGAAGAGATCGCGATCTCCGCGATCAGCGCATCGGAACTCCTTCACGGTATTCACCGGTTGAGAGCCGGCGTGCGGCGCGCGCGGGCGGAGACGCTGGTCGAAGGGCTGCTCTCACGCCTGCCCGTCGTTCCGTTCGATCTCGCGTGTGCGCGGGCGCACGCGATCCTGTCGGCCGGCCTCCGCGCGCGCGGCCAGGCAATCGGCGCACACGATCTGCTGATCGCCGCGACCGCCGTGGCGTTCGACTATCGCGTCGTGACCCGAGACCGGCGGAGCTTTCCAAAGATCCGCGACCTCGACGTCGTTTACTGGTGAGAGCGGTCACTCCCGCCGCAGCGTATCGACAGGGTTGATGCTTGCGGCGCGGCGCGCCGGGACGAGCGAGGCCACGACCATCACGGCCAGCAGTAACAGCGTGGCGCCGCCGAAGGCGACCGGGTCCATCGGCGAGACACCGTAGAGCTGCGCGCGCGTAACCTTCGCGATGACGGCGGCGCCGAAGGCTCCGAGGACGCAGCCGGCGAGCACCGGCACGAGCGACTGGCGGAGGACGAGGCGCAGCACGGCTGCGCTCGCGGCACCAAGCGCCATCCGGATCCCGATCTCCTTCTGCCGCAGCGTCACCATGTAGGAGACCACGCCGTAGAGTCCGGCCGCGGCAAGCGCGAGGGATAGGATCCCCAGCAGCGACACGGCCTGGGTCAGCGTGTACCGATTCGAGTTGCGGCGTCGCCGAAACTCATCGCCGGTTGCGATCTCGTCGACGGGCAGGCGAGGTTCCATGGCCGACACGATCGTCCTGATGGCCGATGCGATGCCCTTCGCGTCACCGTTGAAACGAACCGCGAGGTCCAGAGTGGGCGCGGGACGAAGCGGAGCAGGGAAGAAGACGTTGGGCAGCCGCGCGAAGATAGGCCTGCCTGGCGGATTCTCGATGACGCCGACGACCATCGCATCCACTGAGGTCCGATCGCCGCCCTCCTCGACCGCTGTCAGTGTGACGATGCGGCCCAGCGGATTCTCGCCGAAGGCACGTTTGACGAATTCCTGATTCACCACGACCACACGAGGCGCACCGTGCTGCTCGTCTTTGGCGAACGTCCGTCCCTCGACGAACCGCAACCCCATCGCCTGGAAGTAGCCGCTCGTGGTGTAGGTGGCCAGCGTGCCGCTCACCGGTTCCGGCTGTCCAGGCACCGACACCGTGAGGCCCGAACTGCCGACCAGGCCGCTGAGAGTCTGGCGGACGCTGCGGTCCGTCAGGGCTGCGGCCTTCACCGCGGGGAGGTCCTGCACGCGAAGCAGCAGATCAGAGTAGAACTCGCGGGCGTTCGATGGGGTGTAGCGGAGCTGGTCGAGGTCGAGCGACGCCGCCAGAAACTGCGACGGCTCCGGCAACCCGTCGTCCCACATCTCCCGAAGCGCTCTCGTGAAGAGCGCGCTCGTCGCCAGCAGCCCGAGGCAGAGCGCCGCCTGAAGGATGACGAGAACCGACCGCGTGCGCGATCCGAATGGACCTCGCAGAAACCGTCCAGCCTCGGGCGCCCGTGCGACGGCGGTGCGCGTGACGGTGAAGGCGGGGCCGAGGCCGAACACGACGGCGGTCGCGATGGCCGCCAGGATCGCAAACAGTGCCACGTCGCCGTCGATCACGACGTCCCGGAACGTCATGTCCTGGACGAAACCGGTGCTCCAGTACGCGGCGATCAGCCCGAGCCCGCCGGCCGCAAGCGCGAGCAGGCTGCTCTCGACCAGCACCTGCCTGATCAGACGCCACCCCGTCGCGCCTAGCGCCAGACGGGTCAGCCAGTCGGCGCTCTGCGTCGTGGCGCGCGCGAGCAGCAGATTGGCCGCGTTCACGCACGCGATCGCCAGCACGATGATCGGGATGATCATGAGGGCGAGCGCCTGCAGGCCGATCGCGGCCGGGTCCTCGATTCGCAGCGGATCGACCCGCACGATGACCGTCCGGACGCCGCGATCCCGCATCTTCTCCAGCGTCGGACCGAGACCTGCGGCTTGCGCTCGCGCCTGCTCGATCGTGACGCCGGATCGCAGCCGGCCGATGAACTGATTGCCAAACGGCCTGGCGTTCCGCACATGGATCGCGCGGCCTTCGGGATCGCGGAAGACCAGGTCCGAGAGCGCGAACGTGATCCACACCTGGGGAGCGTTCCCGTACTCGAATCCCTCAGGCGCGACGCCGATAATCGGCAGGTCGGTGCCGTTGACGTTCAGCGTCCGCTGTACTGCCGCCAAATCGCTTTCGAGATAGCGCGTCCAGTAGCGATGGCTGACGACGACCGCCGGGTTCGACCATGGTGCGGCATCGTCCTCAGGACTGAAAAACCGTCCAAGCGCCGGGCGCACCCCGAGGACGTCGAAATAGCCCGCCGATACGACCTGCCCGACCACCGTTCGAGGCTCTCCTCCGCCATTCGTCGCCACGGCGAACTTCGCCACGTGCGAGATCGAGAGGTCCTCGACCGCCGCGAGGTTCTGACGCAGGAGCTGGTAGTCGTCCCAGGTCGTCGGCAGCCAGGCTCCCGCGCGTCCCCAGCCGATGGTGGTGCGCACGAGTTCCTCTTCGGCATGGATCTCGGGGAAGGGACGGAAGAAGGTGGCGTTCACGATCGCGAACGCCGCCGTTGTCGCACCGATGCCGATGGCCAGGCTGCCGATCACAGCGACGGTGTAGCTCTTGCCTTTCGCCAGGCCTCTGACGGCGTAGCGCACGTCCTGGTCGATCGCGTGGAAGGGTTTCCACGACGCTCGCGCCGTTCCCTGTCGTGCCAGCGTCCGCATCGCCCATGCGTCCGGCAGCGCGCCAGTGAGCATGCGCCAGCCGCCGTGCCGCAGTTCCGCCCGCCATTCCTCGCGCCAGCGACCGCGGGACCGGTACGGAACGACGAACGAGACGAGCCACAGGATGATTCGCATGTGTCACTCGGAGCGCAGCGCGGCGCAGGGATCGGTTCGGGAGGCACGTCGTGCCGGCAGCCAGGCGGCAGCGGCGGCGGCAGAAATCAACGCGACGATCGGGCCGAGCAGGGCGACGGGATCGAGAGCGTCGGCGTGCCGGAAGACCTTGCCGAGCCAGATCAGGATCGGCGCGCCGAGAACGCCCCCCGCGAGGAGGCCGATCGCAATCAGCGAAAGCGCCTGCTTCACCACCATGCGGGTAATGTCGCCCGGACGCCCGAGGCACACGCTGACGACCGCGACGTGCCAGGGGGAGCGTGCGAGCGAGCGCAGCGTCTGCTTGAGGTCGGTGCGCCACGCCGACGTCCACGTCCGGTTGGCTGGGCGCCCCGGCGCTACCATCCGCATCGCACACGCGTCGGGCAGCGCGCCGGTGAGCATGCGCCAGCCGCCGTGCTCGATTTCCGCGAGCCACTCCTCGCGCCAGCGTGATCGTTCGCTCGGTGGAACCAGCAGCGCGATGAGTCGCAGGAGGATGCGCATGTGCCGCTCCTAAGTCGTGCTCTTCTTCGGCAGGAGCCGGTTGACCGCCATGAACCGGGTTTCGGCTTCCTTCAGCTGCCGCTTCCCCGCGGGTGTGAGCTGGTAGTAGCGGCGCCGCGGACGGCCTTCCTTCCGCGCCTTCAGATCCTTCTCCCAGTCGGAGCTGACCAGTTCCATCGCCTCGAGCCGCCGCAGTGCGGGATAGATCGTCCCGCTCGGCAGCCCGGTGACCTGCATGATGTCGAAACCGAATTTGTGCCCCTGGTTGAGGGCCTGAAGCACGAAGAGGGCGGTGAACGAGAGGGCGGGGGTGTCAGGCGCCATAAGCTATGTGTGTATCTACATAGCCCATGGCGCGCTTCGCTGTCAACGCCAAACGTCCAACTCCAAACTCCAAAATGTGGAAGGCCGGCGGGGCCGGCCTTCTCAATGAGGCCCGCGAAGCGGGGCTTCTACATCTTTGGCGTTTGGAGTTGGGAGTTTGTAGTTGACAGCGAAGTCACCACCCGATGGCCAGTCCGTCCTTCCTCGGGTCAGACCCACCCATCATCACTCCGGTGGACTGGTCGAAGAGGATCCCCTGGAAGCCGCCGAAGGAGCCGATGCTGGAGATGAGGCGGTGGCCTCGCTCGCTGAGGCCGAAGCGAGCTTCGGGCGTGATGGCCGACTCGATCATCAGGCCGGAGTTCGAGTGACGGAAGCGCGGGGCTTCACCGGCTTCCTGCACGTTCATGCCGAACTCGATCAGGTTCAGCAGCACCTGGACGTGCCCCTGCGGCTGCATGTCGCCGCCCATGACGCCGAAGGAGAGCCACGGACGGCCGTCCTTCATCACCATCGCGGGCACCAGCGTGTGGAAGGGACGTTTGCCGGGCGCGAGCGCGTTCGGGTGATCCGGCCGCATCGAGAACAGCGTGCCGCGGTTGTGCAGCGTGATCCCGGTGTCGCCGGCCACGATGCCGGCGCCGAAGGCTTCGTAGATGGATTGGATCAGCGAGACGACGTTGCCGTCCTTGTCGGCGGCAGTCAGATAGATCGTGTCGCCATGCGCGATCGGACGCTCGTCATCACGCAGCGCGCTGCTGCTGCCGAGCGAGAGCGGCTTGTAGTCGCGGGCGGCGCGTTCGCGATCGATCTCCTTGCGGCGTTCACCCGCGTACTCTTTCGAGAGCATTCGCTTCAGCGCCTCGGGAGGCGTGCTCTTCGGATCCGCGAGCCAGGCGTCGCGATCCGCGAACGCGATCTTCTTCGCCTCGACGAGCAGGTGCAGGTATGCGGCGGTGTTGTGTCCGAGCGACTTCAGGTCGAAACCCTCGAGGATGTTGAGCATCTCGAGCGCCACGACACCCTGCGTGTTGGGCGGGAACTCGAGGACCTGGTAGCCCTTGTAGTCGGTGGCGATTGGCTCGGTCCAGTCCGACGTGTGCGCGGCGAGATCGGCGGCGGTGAGCAGCCCCTTGCGACGCGCCATGTCATCGGCGATCGCCTTCGCGATCGGCCCCTTGTAGAACGCGTCGCGTCCGCCTTTCGCGATCAGTTCGAGCGACCCGGCGAGCTTGGGGTTGCGAAAGACCTCTCCGGTCTTCGGCGCACGTCCATTGATGAGGAACGTCGCGGCGGCGGCAGGATCGCGCGCCAGCGTCGCCTCCTGGTCCTTCCACTGGTGCGCGATGATCTCGCTCACGGCATAGCCGTCCCGCGCGTAGCGGATCGCCGGCGCGAGCGCTTTCTCGAGCGTGATCGTCCCGTGCTTCGCGAGCAGCTCGCTCCAGCCGTCCACGACGCCCGGCACACTCACCGACAGCTCGCCGCGATACGGGATGGACTCGAGTCCGCGGCGTTTGAATTCCTCGATGGTGGCCGCGGCAGGCGAGCGTCCGCTCGCGTTCAACGCGCGCACGCTCTTCGTCTTCGGATCGTAGACCAGCGCGAACAGGTCCCCGCCGATCCCGTTCATCGTCGGTTCGACGACGGAGAGGACCGCCGCGGCGGTGACGGCGGCATCGATCGCGTTGCCGCCCTGCTGAAGGACGGCGAGCCCCGCAGCCGAGGCCAGCGGCTGGCTCGTCGCGATGATGCCGTTGCGCGCCATCACGACCGAGCGGGTGGCGCGGGGATTGGGGGCAGGCCGGTCGCCGGGTACCTGGGCCATGGTCATGGCCGCGACCAGGAGGGGAAGCAGGGCAGTGCGCATGGGAGCCTCATTTCGACTGCCGATCACAGTAACAGGATCGCCGGCCCGATGGCTACCGTACGTAGGGCGCGGCTTCACGCCGCGCCTGAGCGTCGTCGCTCGCGGCGCCACTAAAGTGGCGCCCTACGTACCCTCTGCGTTACTTCAGTGCCGCGAGCCTCCCGAAGTCGATCTTCGACGCGACCTCTTTGAGGATGTTCGTATCGTCGATGTTGTCCCCCTCGATCGTCACGAGGAAGCGCTTGCCGACGAGCGCGTTCACCTCGCCGCTCTTCGACGGGATGTCCCACTTCTCCCATCCGGGCTGGCCGTTGACGGTGGTGGCCTTCTCGTAGCCGGAGGTGTTCTCGACCGAGTAGCCGGACTGGAGGAACATCATCGCCGGCGCGAGCAGCAGCTGGTTGAAGCCGGAGTCGACGACCTCGACGTCGATCCTCGCGTCACCCTTCGTGTAGGTCGCCTTCGCATTCGCGGTCGGGAACGGCGACGTCATGCGCTCGCCGGTCGGCTGCTCCTGCTCCCATCCATCGATCTCCGGGAGCAGCGCGATCAGATCCTGGAACCGCACGGGTTCGGCGGGTTTGCCATCCTCACCCGTCGGCGCGGCGCCGGTCGCGAGCTGCTCGAGCCCCTTGGCCATGGCCTCGAGCCCCTTGGCCGCCGATTCCGCCGTTGCCTCCGCATCCTTCGCAGCCTGCTCGGCCACCTTCGCCGCTTCTTCGGCCTGCTTCTCCGCTTCCGATTTTCCGCAGCCGGCAACCATCACGGTCGCGGCGAGTACACACAACGCCAGACGCTTCATCCGAGTCCTCCGTATGGGATTTGATTGTGGGTAGCGCAGCCATTGTAAGCGACGGCATACACCCCCAGTCGTTGGAACTACCAGGTACTTCGGGCCAGCCGTCTCAATACTTCACCGGCGGCGCTTCTCACCATCCGGTTGCCAACAGAAAAACCTCTGCGTTCACCGCGTCCTCCGCGGTGAGGCATTGAGATACCTGCAGGTATCAGCCAGTTGCGGGGATACCTCGGAGGGTCAGGCGGTAGTACCATGCACCTGATGTCGACCCGGGACCGCGTCGCGCAGCTCCTCGGTGAGCTGCCCAGCCAACCGCAGTACCCCACGCAGGGGGCCACGCTCTTCGTGGACCTCGAGCGCCGCGAAGTGCACCGCGCCTATACGCCGCTGCGGGTCGTGCGCGGGCTGCTCGCCGGGCGCGGCGCGAACATGTTCTACCTGTACCGGCTGCTCGACGAGTCGCTCGCGCCGCTGCACCCCGACGTCCCGCTGATCTTCGGGTCCGGCGTCCTCACCGGCATCGTGCCGTCGGCCGCACGCGGCAACGCCACCTCGTGGTCGCCCGAGTCCGGCGTGATCATGGACTGCAACGCCGGCGATTACTTCCCCTCGTTCATCCGCATGAACGGGATCGATCACATCGTGCTGTTCGGGAAGTCGGACCGCTGGACCGTGCTCAGGATCAGGGCGGGCGAGGTCGAGTTCCTCGATGGCACGCCCTACCTCGGGCTCGACAACATCGATCTGCGCGAGCGCATCCCGCAGGACCTCGGCGGAACGTGGAACCGCGACCTCGCGATGGTCAACGTCACGGTCGCGGGCGAGAACCAGGTGCTGTGCAGCGCGATCATGGGCGGGCAGAAGGCCTGCTACGCGCGCGGCGGCCCGGGCGCGAAGATGGGATCGCTGAAGGTGAAAGCGATCGTCGTCCAGGGGCAGACGCGCGACTTCGAGACGGCGCAGCCCTACAAGGGCTATAACCGCACGATCGCGCAGAAGCTGCTCGACACGTCGGTCGTCAAGCACGCGCTGAAGACCACCGGCACGCCGTTCCTCTACAAACCGAGCCGGCTGCTCGGCGCGATGGGGACGAAGAACAACCAGGAAACGACCTGGACCGACAAGCTCGACTCCGACAACATCACGCCGTACCGTCCCGGGATGACCGGCTGCTTCCGCTGTCCGGTGAACTGCCGTCCGCTGAACGAGTTGAACAAGGATGCGACCGACAAGTACGGACGCGGCGATGGGCCGGAGTATGTGACGCTCGGCAAGTTCGGGCCGAACGTGGGGATCGATCGCATCGAGAGCGTTCTGCGGCTGAACAACATCTGCAACGATCTCGGGCTCGACACCGCATCCACCGGTTCGACGATCGCGTGGGCGATGGAGCTGTATCAGCGCGGCATCATCACGAAGGCGGACACCGGCGGCCTCGAACTCGTGTGGGGCGATGCCGAGGTGATCGAGACGCTCCTCTTCATGCTGTCCCGTCGAGAGGGGTTCGGCAACGTCCTCGCCGACAGCACGCGTGCCGTCGAGAAGGGACACTATCCGCCGGAGGCGCTGCGCTACCGCATGGCGGTGAAGGGGCTGATGCAGAGCGATCCGCACGACGCGCGCATCCTCAAGGCCTTCGCGCTCGGTCTGGCGGTCGCGACGCGCGGCATGGATCACCTGCGCAACCGCGTCACGCTCGAGATCAACGCCCGCATCAACGACGATCCCGCGTTCAAGGAGCGCCTCTACGGCGGCCCCGTCAGCGCCGCGCCGAACAGCTACGAGAACAAGGAACGCGCCGTGCGCGTGTGCGAGAACACCTACGCCGTTGGCGACTCGGTGGGGATGTGCCGGTTCACGACGAAGTTGTTCAACAGTCCATCGCTGCCCGGCCTCGACGAGTTCGCCGCGCAGATCAAGAACGTCACCGGTCTCGATTACAGCGTTGAGGCGCTCGATCGCGTCGGGCTGAACATCATGGGCCTCGAGCGGATGATCAACAACCGCCTGGGCGTCCGCCGCGAGCACGATACGCTGCCCGAGCGCTGGTTCGAGGAGCCGGTGAAGGTGGGGGCCTACAAGGGAGAGAAGATCGACCGCGACGAGTTCGACGCGGCGTTGACGCGCTTCTACGAGATCTCGCGGCTCACGCCGGACGGCGCGCCGGTGGAGGCGTTCCGGCGCGAACTGATGGAGGTCGTCGGAGCGGCGGCGGCAGCGTCCACCTGACGGATGCCATCGTGATCACCGTCGTTCTCCCCTCGACGCTCCGCGTGAACGACAGCAATCGGCTCGAGATCCACGAGCCGGTCGCCACCGTCGCGGAGCTCGTGGAATCCATCGACCGACGGATTCCAGGCTTCCGCGAACAGTTGGATGACAGCGTGTTCAATTTCGCCGTGAACGACGAGATGTTGCTGTTTCATGCGCGCGATCGCGCGCTCAGGGACGGAGATGTTGTCGAAGTGATCCCGACGATCTCCGGTGGTGAACCTGGGGACCGCTGTCGCTCGTCGTCTTAGACGAAGGCGACAACGGCAATCGCGCAGATCAGCAGCAGCGCGACCAGAGCTTCCGCATTGCTGGATAGATCTCGATCGATATACATGGTCTTCCGTCCTTTCATAGGGTTAGACGGCCGGCCATTTGGGAAAGTTTAGCTGGACCTGTGACGTTTCTGTGAAACGTAAAGAACCCTTTACTTCGACCCGGTTTCCACCCTGGCTGCGACGTAGCTTTTCCGAGCCCGCGGGTTCATCCCCGGTTTCTTCAACTTCACCTCGAGTTTGTGCACCCTGCCATCGAGTACGGCTGGTGAGAAGCCGAGGACGTACTGGCTGTGCAGCTCCTGGGCGACGCGGGTGAAGGTCGGGCCGAGTTCGTCTTCCTTCTTCAGCAGAAAGAATCCGCCTCCGGTTTCCTCCGCCAGCTTCTTGAGGCCACGGTCGGGGCTTGAGCGCTGACGGCGCTGTCCGTTGAAGATCTCGGTCTCGAGGCCGATCGCGTAGATCATGATTTCCTTCGCCCGCGCCTGCTGCATCACGTCGTCCAGATCGCGGCGGCTGGCGGTGTCGGCGCCGTCGGTGAAGATGAGCGCGACCTTCCGTCCTTCGACCCCGTCGAGTCTGCGAATGCTCTCGTCCACGGCGTCCCACAACCGGGTCGGATAGCCGAAGTCCAGCTCCTTGAGCGAGCGGATGAGCACGTCGCGATCGCTGGTGAACGCATCCTCCGGGTGGAACTCGATCTTGTCGTTGAAGGCCCCGACGCGGCCCATGTCGTCGGGCAGCAGGCGGATGAGGAACTGCTCGGCCGCGGCCTTCACCCGGTCCAGGATCAGCGTCATGCTGCCGCTGGTATCGAGCATCACGACGACGGTGATGGGCGTGGTCTGGTTGTCGAAGAGGGTGAGCTTCTGGAGCTGGCCGTTGTCGTAGACCTCGAAGTCCTCGCGTTCCAGATTCGGAACGAGCCGGCCCTCGCGGTCCGTCACCGTGACGTACAGCGGGACGCTCAACGTGCCGCTCTTGAACTGCGGGGGCTCAGAGGGCGCAGTGGAGGCAGAGGGCACAGAGGGGGCGGTGATGGCGATTGCGGCAAGCAGCGGGACGAAAAGCTTCTTCATCATGGATCCAGGGTTCGATTCACGACGGTCTCGAGTACGGAGCCGATCGCGTCGGCCATCCGCCGGTAACCGGCCGGAGATGGGTGAAGGTCATCCGGTGACTCGAACAACCGATCGAGATCTCCCGGAGCGGCGGCGGCCGCGCGTGTGTCAACGAAGCGGATGGCCGGATCCGCGGCCGCCGTGGCGCGGATCCAGGCGTTGATTTCGCGCATGCGCGCGTTCTGATCCGGCGTGGCCGTGTTGTACGGGATGATCGAGCCCGCCACGACTGCGATGCCGGCCGTCTTGGCACCATCGTACATCGCCCGGAGCTGCTCGACCACGTGCGCCGCGGTCCGGCCCTGGTAGACGTCGTTCACCCCGGCAATGATGACGACCGCGGAGGGTTTCAGGTCCAGGACGTCGCGCGCGAATCGCGTCCGGATCTGATCGCTGCGCTCCCCGTTGACGCCCTGGTTGACGACCGTCCACTCGGGATGCGCCTGCATGAGCCAGTAGGCGTACTGGCTCGTTTCGTCCCCCTCGCCGTGCGGCGGCGCCTCGATCCGCGACTTCCACCCCGGCGTCCCCGCCGTCGTCGAATCCCCCATCGCCACGATCAGAACCCAGGGGTCAGACCTTGAATTTTGAATTTCTAAATTTTCCATGCCAGAAATCGGGGTCATTCTTGGCATGAAAAAATAAGGAATTCAAAATTCAAGGTCTGACCCCTGGTTTTTTCACTGGCCTGGGAATAGGAGGGGGGAGGGGCCGCGCTCTTTCTGGAGCTTTGTGGAGACGGACTCGGCGGCGCGCATCACGCGGAGGATGTTCAGCCCGAGAATCTTCTTGATCTCGTCGTCCTTGTAGCCGCGGCGGAGGAGTTCCGCGGTCAACGCGGGATACTTCGAGACGTCCTCCAGCCCTTCGGGGACGCTCGTGATGCCGTCGTAGTCGCCGCCCAGGCCGATGTGGTCGATGCCGGCCACCTTCCTGATGTGATCGATGTGGTCGGCCGCGTCGGCCACGGTGGCGCGCGGCGCGGGATTCGCCTTCAGCCACGCCTCCAGCCCGCTCCTGCGCGCCGCTTCGTCGTTCGGGAACTGCTGCTGCAGGCGGTTCACTTCGGCGGTCTGCTGCGTGTTCCACGCCGTGACCTTCGGCGACAGGAACCCGGGCACGAACGTCACCATCACGATCCCGCCGTTCTTCGGCAGCAGCTGCAGCACATCGTCAGGCACGTTGCGCGGGACGTCGTTGATCGCCCGCGCGGACGAGTGCGAGAAGATCACCGGCGCCGCGCTCACGGCGATCGCGTCCTTCATCGTGTCGGGGGACACGTGACTCAGGTCGACGAGCATGCCCAGCCAGTTCATCTCGCGGACGACCGCTTCGCCGAACGGCGTCAGCCCGTTGTGCTGCGGCGTGTCGGTCGCCGAATCCGCCCATGGCGTGTTGCGCGAATGGGTGAGCGTCATGTAGCGCGCGCCGAGGCGATGGAACATCCGGAGCGCCGCGAGCGAGTTGTCGATCGAGTGCCCGCCCTCCATGCCGATCATCGAGGCGATCTTGCCTTTCTTGAAGATCCGCTCGACATCGTCGGCCGTCAGCGCCAGCTCGAAGGTGTCCGGATACCGCTTCATCATCTGGTGGACGATGTCGATCTGCTCGAGGGTGGCGGTCACGGCCGTCTGCCCGGCGTAGTCGGACGGCGTATAGACGGACCAGAACTGCCCGCCCACGCCGCCGGCGCGCAGGCGCGCGATGTCGGTGTGGATGGACGGCTGCGACTGCGTGATGTCCAGCCTGGACAGGTCGCGCGCCACGTTCTCGCGCACGGCCCAGGGATAGTCGTTGTGGCCGTCGATCAGCGGTACCTGCTTGTGCAGCGCGCGCGCACGATCGAGCAGGGCCGCATCGCCCGCCTGCTGGGCGTAACCAATCGTCATCGTCGAAAGCACCAGGATGAGGAGGAGCGTCTTGCGCATGCTCCTGAATACCACGGATGGGAGTCATTTGCGGCAGCAACGGCTGGATTGGGCGACAGCCACCCGCCGTTCGACGCGGAGACCGCGGAGGAGCAGAGGACGCGGAGGAGCCCAGACGCCCGACGACTGGAAATGGCCAGGCAGGCGCCGGTCTCCGACCGGCGTAAGCGTGGGGGAGTGGCCGGGAGGGACAAGCGGCCCCTCAGGTCACAGGCCGCTTGTTCCTCCCGGCCACTTCCCCACGCTACCGCGCGCAGCGCGGCCTGCCTGGCCGCACCCAACCCTCGGACGTCAGGCTGCTCAGCGATCTTCGCGATCTCTGCGCCTCCGTGTCGAACCGGCGGTGGCTGTCGCCGCAATCGAGTGCTGTGGCTGTCGCAGGTACAATTCCTTTTATGAGCGAACCGAAGCCGCCAACGGTGATCGACATGGTGTGGGACCGGGACCTCGTGTTCACCGCGACGGCGGGCGAGGTGGGGATGACGCTCGACAGCGACTCGGTGGCCGGACCGTCGCCGATGCAGGCGCTGGCGTGCGGGCTGGCGGGGTGCATGGCGATGGACCTGGTGCACATCCTCCGGAAAGGACGGCACCCGCTCGCCGGGCTCCGCGCCAGCCTCACCGGACAGCGGGCGCCGCAGGAACCGAGGCGGTTCACCAGCATCGAACTGCACTACACGATCACCGGCGCCGTGACGCGCGAGGCCGTCGAGCGTGCGATCGAGCTGTCGCGCGAGAAGTACTGCTCCGTCTGGCATTCGATGCGGCAGGACATCCCGTTCTCGGTCGACTTCACCATCACCGAAGGCTGAGCACGACCCCGTCCCAGACATGACCGCGCTCCCCACCACGTCGGCGCGGCGTCGCGGCTATCTCGATTGGCTCCGCGGCCTGGCCGTGCTGGTCATGATCGAGGCCCACATCCTCGACAGCTGGACGCGCCTCGACGAACGCTCGACGCCGCAGTTCGGCGCCTCGATGATCCTCGGCGGCTTCGGCGCCCCGCTGTTCCTGTTTCTCGCCGGCGTCGCAGTGGCGCTCTCCGCGGGATCGAAGTTCCGGCGCTCGGGTGATCCCACGGCCGCGTCCACCGCCGTGATGCGGCGGGGATTTCAGATCTTCCTTCTCGCATTTCTTTTCAGGCTGCAGGCCATGGTGCTCAGCTGGGGCTCGTGGATGTCGCTGCTGAAGGTCGACATTCTCAACATCATGGGACCCGCGATCATGGCCGCGGCGTGGTTGTGGGGCGTGGCGCGGACGCCGCGCGGCCGGATCCTCGCGTTCCTCGCGGCCACGCTGGCGATCGCGTTCCTGACGCCGCCCGTGCGCGCCGTCCCGTGGCTCGGCGCCTTGCCGGATCCGATCGAGGGATACCTGCGCCCGCGTCCGGGTTTCACGAACTTCGCCGTGTTCCCGTGGGCGGCCTTCGTGTTTGCCGGCGCCGTGATCGGCGTGCTGATCGACCGGACGAGAACGGGTGCGGCGGAAGCGCGGCTGAATGTGTTTCTCGGTGTGGCCGGACTGGGGCTTGCGGCGGGGAGTTATGCGGCGTCGTACTTTCCGAGCCCATACGAGCAGTCGAACTTCTGGACCAGTTCGCCGGCGTTCTTCCTGCTGCGGACCGGCCTGCTCGTCGCCGCCGTGAGCGCCGCCTACGCCTGGGGGCAGCGTAAATGGCGGATCTCTGCCTTCAGCCCGCTCGAGCAGATGGGACGCACGTCGCTCTTCATCTACTGGATCCACATCGAACTGATCTACGGACTGATGGTGCGCCCGCTGCACAAGTCCATGACGCTCGGCCAGGCCTGGCTCGGCGTCGCGATCTTCGGTCTCGTGATGCTGCTCCTCTCGCTCCTCAAGGATCGGCTCGTTGCACTGAAACGCCGAACGACGAATTCCGAACTCCGAACGTTGACCAGTTCATAGTTCGGCGTTCAGAGTTCGGAGTTTGTCGTATTCTCCTCCAGTGCAGATCGACCTCAACTGCGACATGGGGGAGTCGTTCGGCCGCTGGGAGCTGGGCTCGGACGCCGAGATCCTGCCCCACGTCAGCTCCGCCAACATCGCCTGCGGCGCGCATGCGGGGGATCCGGCGGTCATGCGGCGGACGCTGCGGCTCGCGAAGCACCATGGCGTCGCCTGCGGCGCGCATCCCGGCTTCGCGGACCTTGCCGGCTTCGGCAGGCGCGAGATCCCCATCTCTCCGGCGGAAGCCACCGACCTGGTGCTCTGGCAGATCGGGGCGCTCGAGGCCATCGCACGCTCGGAAGGGGTGACGCTTCGTCACGTGAAGCCGCATGGCGCGCTCTACAACATGGCGGCTCGCGATGCGAAGCTGGCCGCGGCCATTGCCGCGGCCGTCGCAGCGTTCGATCGCTCGCTCCTGTTGTTCGGTCTTGCCGGATCAGGCATGCTCCAGGCGGGACGCACCGCGGGCCTCACGGTGGCTGCCGAGGGCTTCGCCGACCGTGCCTACGAACCTGACGGTTCGCTCACGCCGCGCCGCGTCGAGGGGGCCGTCATCCACGACACCGCAGACGTCGTCGCACGCGCAGTCCGCATGGTGCGGGACGGGCGTGTCGTCGCGCGAAACGGTGCAGAGATTCCCCTGAAGGTCGATACGATCTGCGTGCATGGCGATACACCTGGCGCCGCACAACTGGCCCGGGCGCTTCGCGCCGGCCTCGAGGAGGCGAAGATTCGAGTCACCCCAGCGGGTACGAACGCGTGAGCGGCGACCGCTCGCTCCTGGGCTGGTGGCGCGAAGGCACGCCGCACGGACGCAAGGCGCTCGTGGCCGGCGGGCTCGGCTGGATGCTCGACGCCTTCGACGTCACGCTGTTCGCGATGGCGCTGCCGGCCATCCGCGCGGAACTGGAACTGTCGGCGGCGGCCGGAGGGATCCTCGGATCCGCCACGTTGATTGCCGCGGCTGCCGGCGGCGTGCTCTTCGGCTGGTTCGCGGATCGCTTCGGCCGGGCCCGCGCGCTGATGCTCAGCATCGCGATCTATTCGGTCTTCACCGCCGCCTGCGGGCTCGCGCAGAGCTTCACGCACTTCCTCATCTTCCGCACCATCCTCGGCTTCGGCATGGGCGGCGAGTGGGCGAGCGGCGCCGCGCTCGTATCGGAAACCTGGCCGACGGAGCATCGCGGCAAGGCGCTCGGCTTCATGCAGAGCGGATGGGCGATCGGGTACGCCGCCGCGGCCCTCGTCAACGGGTTCGTGCAGCCGGCGTTCGGCTGGCGCGCCGTGTTCTTCGTCGGCATCCTTCCCGCGTTCTTCACGCTGTGGGTCCGCCGCCACGTCGACGAACCGGAGATCTGGAAGGCCAGTGCCGCGCAACGCGCGGAACCGCGGCAGGATCGCGTGCGATGGACGGCGATCTTCGCACGTCCGCTGGGCGGCCTGACCCTGGCCCTGACGTTGATGAACACCTGCACGCTCTTCGCGTGGTGGGGCTTCTACCTGTGGCTGCCGACGTACCTCACGCAGACCGCCGCGAACGGCGGCGTCGGCCTCGAACTGCTGTCGAGCTCCGCGTTCATCCTCGTGATGCAGGCGGGGATGTGGTTCGGTTACGTCACGTTCGGCTTCGTGAGCGACCGGATCGGACGAAAGACGACCTACGTCACTTACCTGCTGACGGCGGCCGTCCTCCTCTTCATTTACGTGTCGGTGCGCGTGCCGCCGCTGCTGCTCGCACTCGGTCCATTCGTCGCATTCTTTGCGACCGGCTACTTCAGCGGCTTCGGCGCGGTCACGGCCGAGATCTATCCGACGTCCATCCGCGCGACCGCGCAGGGTTTCACCTACAACATCGGGCGAATCGTGAGCGCCGGGGCGCCGTGGCTCGTCGGATCGCTGGCGCAGACGCACGGGTTCGGCACGGCGCTGTCGGTTTCTTCGCTGGCATTCCTGCTCGCGGCCGCCGCCTGGATCTGGATTCCGGAGACCCGTGGACGCGAACTATCCTGATAAGTCATTGACAGTCAGTTACTTACAGTCAGGTCAATGCCGACCTCGACCCAATATATGATTTCAGGCGGCCATGATTAACGTTCCCGCGATCCGGATGCAGCAGTTCGGCGTGCAGTTTTATCAGGCATCGCTTTCGGCAAAGGACATCGACAAGCTCGTGCGTTTCGAGGTCCTCAGCTACGGCGAACAGGGGCAAGGCGTGCGCGGGACTCGCCGAAAGGCGGCGCAGCCCAGCAAGGTCAACTGGGACCTGCTCGAACGGCGCATCGCCGCCAACGAGAAGGCCTACCAGCGGCAGATCATCCGCAAGAAGATCGACGAACTGGTGCAGTACTACGAGCAGTGCCGCCAGGCCCGCGATCTGCCGTCGATCCCGGGCGCGGTGATCATCTCGTGCGACGAGCCGCTCAGGTTCGAGCCGCTCGATTCGGATTCCGATCTCGGGACGCTGAAGGTCCCCGAGCGTGAAGGCATCCTGCGCGCGATCGACGGGCAGCACCGGCTGCTCGCCCTCCACGCGGACCGCGAACGCTTCGAAGGCGAGAACTTCACCGTGCCGGCCGTCATCTTCGACCGTCTGCCCGAAGATCACATCGTGCAGATGTTCGTGACGATCAACGCGAAGCACACGCGGCTCAACCCGTCGCACCTCGTGTCGCTGTCGGGCCGGCAGCTGTACGCCGACGTAGCGCTCGCCGCGTCACACGACATCGTGCGCGCGTTGAACGACCGGGAAGACTCGCCGCTTTACGGCGAGATCAAGCTGCTGGGCGTCGGCAAGGGACGGATCGCACAGGCGCCGCTCGCGCAGGAACTGAAGAAGCTGTTTGCGTCGGAGGCCTTCGGCGCCGGCCGGAAGGGCGAAGCGTTCCGCGAGGAGTCGAAGAAGTTCTTCGTCAACTACCTGAAGCAGGTGGCGCAGGTCTTCAACGCGGCCTGGAGCGGCCGGAAGTACAGCATCAAGTCGGCCACCGCGATGCGTGCCTTCATCCGCGTGGCTCCGGATGTCGTTCGCCGGCTCGACCAGGAACACGCCGATCGCACCGACTTCCGCGCCATCGGCCGCGTGATCGCCCCGTGGGGTCGCCGCATCGGCGATCTGCGTTTCGAGACCGAAGGAGCCTGGAAGCGTTCCGGGACCACGGTCGAGTCGCTCGCGAAGGAACTCCGGCTGGCATTGCAGTACCCGGAGGGCGCTGCCGTCTGAGGCTCGCTCTCGCTGCGAGCGTGTCAATGCTCCCTTGATGCTGGTCAATGCTGAATGCTGAATGACTATTTTTCAGCATTGACTAGCGTTAGCAAGGCAGCATTGACAAGCGTCAAGCCGCATTCAGCATTGACGATCGCAGAAACGAAAAAGGGGCCCCGTGATCGCTCACGAGACCCCTGGTTGTGCCGACGACCCGGCTCCCCAGCAACTCACGGCTCCCTGCCGTAAATATTCAGGCCGCCTGCGCCCCTCTATTGAGCAAGTGGTGTACCCACGCTTTTTGTTAGAGATTCCACCGATCCTCAATCGAGCGTTCTCAGCGCCGCGTACGATTTTGTCGGTGCGATTACAAATCCTGCGAACCTGCGCTGGCTCCGCCGCCGGGCCGTTCCTGCCTGTCGCCCGGCGTGGCTACAATCCCCGTATGACCCGGCTGCCGAAGATTCTGGTTCCTCTCATCCTCGTGATCGCGTTGGGCGTGTCTCCGTTCGCTCAGGAGACGCAGCCGTGGACGCCGAAGGTGCGCGAATGGATCGACGCCAATCAGCGCATCGTCGTGAACGAGCTGCTGGATCTCCTCGAGATCCCGAACGTTGCCGCCGACCGTGCAAACGTGCGCAGAAATGCGGAGCGGCTGCGCGGGATGCTTCAGAAGCGAGGCTTTGCGGCCGAACTGCTCGAGACGGCCGGCAATCCGCTGGTCTACGGGGAGCTGCGCGTGCCGGGCGCGACGCGGACGCTGCTGCTATACAGCCACTACGACGGTCAGCCGGTCGACGCGAAGGGCTGGAAGCAGCCGGATCCGTTCACGCCGGTGATCCGCACCGGCAAGGACGGCGCGGAGGTCGCTGATGCGCGTGACTTGACGACGTTCGATCCGGAGATGCGGATCTATGCGCGCTCGGCGTCCGACGACAAGTCACCGATCGTCATGATGCTCGCGGCACTCGATGCGTTGAAGGCCGCCGGTGCGCCGCCGGCGGTGAACGTCCGCGTGATCCTCGACGGCGAGGAGGAGGCGGGCTCCCCGAACCTCGTGCCGGCGATTGCGAAGTATCGCGACAAGCTGAACGCGGACCTGATGGTGATCCTCGACGGTCCGCAGCATCCGAGCCGGCGGCCGACGATCGCGTATGGCGCACGCGGTATCGCGCGGGTCGACATCACCGTCTTCGGTCCGAAGGCCGGCGTGCACAGCGGCAATTACGGCAACTGGATCCCGAACCCCGCGCAGCGGCTCGCGTCGTTGCTCGCCTCGATGAAGGACGAGGACGGCCGGATCCTCGTCGACGGCTGGAACGACGGGATCGCGGCGCTGACGGCTGAGGAGCAGGCGATGGTGAGGGCCGTTCCGGAGGACGCGGGCGCGATGCTGCGGGCCTTCGGCGTGGCCGTGCCGGAGAAGGCGTATCCGCGCCTCCAGGACGCCCTGCAGTACCCGACGCTCAACGTCCGCGGCATGGAGAGCGCGTTCGTCGGCGCCGGGGCCCGGACGATCATTCCCGACAGCGCGACCGCGTCGATCGACATCCGCCTGGTGAAGGAAACACCCGCGGCCGCGATGATCGACAAGATCCGCGCGCACGTTCTCGCTCAGGGCTATCACATCGTGAGCGACGAGCCCGACGATGAGGCGCGGGCGACGTATCCAAAGATCGCGCGACTGAGAACGGTGGGTGACGGGACGAACGCGTTCCGGACGCCGCCGTCGGATCCGCAGGCGCGCGCGCTCGCCGCGTCGATCCGCGCCGCGCACGGCGTCGAACCGGTGCACCTGCGCACGCTCGGCGGCACCGTCCCGATCGCCCCGTTCATCGAGACCCTCGGCTTTCCCGCCGTCCTCGTGCCGACCGTCAACTTCGACAACAACCAGCACGAGGAGAACGAAAACCTCAGGGTCGGCAACCTGTTCGAAGGGATCCTGACGGTGGCCGCGATACTAAGAATGTAGTCAATGCCGAATGTCGAATGCCGAATGTCGAAATTTCAGCATTCAGCATTCAGCATTCGTCATTGACCAGTGTCGGATCAGAAACTGATCTTCCCACTTAATTGAAGGATCCGCCGGCCCCAGTCGTTGGTGTTGCGGCCGAAGCTGGCGCTGCTCATCGTGCTGACCGGCTTTCCATAGTTGTCCTGGTTGAGCACGTTGAACGCGTCGATCCGGACGATGAAACGGGTCGTGCCGGTGAGATAGAAGCGTTTCATCAGCGCGAGGTCGGTGTTCCAGAACGCGGCGGCGCGTTCGGTATTCCGGCCGGCGTTGCCGCCGCCCGACAGGCTGTTCGTCAGCGGCAACCCGTTCGGGCCGCGCGGCACGACGTAGAAGCCGTTGTTGGTGAAGTGGCGGTGGTCCTCATCCCACGAAAACGAGCCCGACGGGTCGATATTCGGCCGGTCGGATCCGGTGTTCGAATCGCCGTTCGAATCCACGCCCGTGACGATCGTGAAGGGACGCCCGGACTGGCCTGAGGTCACACCCGAGATCTGCCATCCGCCGAGGACCTGCCCGAGGATGCCGGTGCGCGGCCCGGGGATCTCCCAGAGATACGCGGCGGTGAACCGGTGCGGGCGATCGTACTGCGAGACGCTCCACTCGGCGTCGTAGTCGAACATGCTCTGCGGGCGCTGGCTCGACCCGTCGGTGCCGCCTTCGCCGAGCGACGCATCGTTGTTGCTCTCGTACCGGCTCCACGTGTACGACGCGTTCACCTGGAGGCCGTTCGTGAGGCGGCGCTGACCGGAGACGAAGAACGCGTTGTAGCGGGATCGCGCTTCGACGTCGTTGCCGCCGGGGCCCACGGTGGCCGGGATCAGGACGCGGTTGCCGATGTCGGGGAAGACCCGACGCTGCTGAACGGACGGTATGACGGTCGAGTCGCCAGCCGCGCGCACCGCGGCGGCCTGTTCCTCGGTGAGGATCGAGGGATTCGCGAGAATCTGGTTGATCCCCTTGTAGCCGCGGCTGCCCGAGTACCCGATCTCGAACACGTTGCGGCCGATCTCACGCTGCACCGAGAAGCTGTAAAAGCGCTGCTCGGGGTTCTCGGTATCCTCCTGCGAGTTCACGTAGGCGTTCAACGGGCTGAACTCCGGTGTCGCGGTCGCTTCCAGCAGTCCTGGATAGACGTCGACCACGTCGAAGTTGGTTGCCGTCGCGACCCGCGGGTAGTTCGACCCGTTGACCGTCAGCAGGTTGTAGAAGATGACGTCGTAGCCGATCCCGAAGCCGCCGCGGAATACGGTGCTGCCGTCGCCGAGGAGCCAGTTGTTCGACTGCGGGCTGTAGGCAAAGCCCACGCGCGGCGCCCAGTTGTCCTTGTCGGTGCGGACCGGTCCGGGCACGAGCACCGCGAGGCTTTCCGGATCCGTCGCGCCGAACAGGCCGAGCGGCACTTCGGCGATCTCGTAGCGGAGGCCGGCGTTGACCGTGAGTTCCGGGGTAATCCGGAAGTCGTCCTGAATGAAGAACGCGCTCTGCCACTGCGTCGCATTCCAGCTTGCCGTTTGCAGCGCCTGCGTGAGCCGGAACGCGTTGTTGTTCATGAAATCTTCGAGGCTGTCGAAGGTGAACGTCCCCTTGGAGTCGAACCCCGAGAGGTTGTCGGCCTTGTTGTAGCGGACGTCGGCGCCGGCCTTCAGCGTGTGCCGGTTGAGCGTCCACGTCAGCGTGTCGGAGAGCTGGTACGTATCGGTGACGCGTGACTGCGGGAAGTTCGAGAGCCCGCCCACGGTGAACAGGCCGCTGATCGTCGCGGTGGGGCTCGTCGGATCGTTCTCGGGGAACGCCAGGTCGCGGCGCACGAGCGAGAACCGCGCCTCG
Organism: Vicinamibacterales bacterium; assembly: GCA_036401215.1. Lineage (GTDB taxonomy): Bacteria > Acidobacteriota > Vicinamibacteria > Vicinamibacterales > 2-12-FULL-66-21 > JACDCA01. The sequence continues at coordinate 23,295 of DASWVN010000325.1, forward strand.
TTGAGCAGCAGCGGTCCGAAGATGTGCGTGTTGCTGACGGCGAAGTTGGTGTCGTTGAGCGACTGGCTCCCGCAGAACGTCGGACCGAAGTCGCAGTTGCTGATCTGGTTCGTATCCTCGCTGTCGTTGAGCGAGTAGCGGACCGTCAGCGTGTCGCGCGTGCCGAACCGCGTGTCCACCCGGCCGAGGACCGTGTGATACGTGCTCGGCGCCACGATGTTCACGTTGGTTTCGCCGGTCTCGATCGGGACGCCGTTCACGAGCTGCGTCTCGAGATCGCGGAATACTGCGCCCTGGCCGAGCACGTCCTGGATGAACGCGAGCTGATTGAGCACCGCCTGGCGGCTTGCGGCTGACTGCCCGGGTCGCAACGGCACGCTCTGCAGCGCGGCGAAACCGGCTGCCGTGGGGATGCGCACGCTGTCACCCGGCGTCTGTCCGGGGCGCTGCGTGTCGCGCTGGTAGAGGCCGTAGAAGAACGCGCGATCCCTGAAGATCGGGCCGCCGAGATCGCCGCCCATCTGGTGGCGGATCAGCCGTGCGGGCGTCTCCAGTCCCTGGTCCTTTTCGATGTTGTTCCGCGAGTTCATCCCGCTGGCCTGGTAGTAGTCCCAGGCATCGCCGCGGAAGTTGTTCGTGCCAGACTTCGTGAGCACGTTGATCTGTCCGCCGGTGTTGCGGCCGAACTCCACGGTGTACGGGTTCTGCAGCACCTGGAACTCGGCGACCGCTTCAGGCACGATCTCCGACGTCGCGATCGTGACCGAGATGTCGTTGTTGTCGGAGCCGTCCACCATGTAGTTGTTGTTGCGCGGACGGCTGCCGTTGACCGAGTACGTGCCCTGACCCGACGTGTCACTGACGTTCGGAACGGTGAGCACGAGATTGTTGATGTTCCGTCCGCCGGGCAGCGGCAGTTCCTCCACCGCACGGCTGCTGATCGTCGTGCCGATGGTCGGGTTCGTCTTGTTCAGCCCGACGTTGGCGGCTTCGGCCTGGACGGTGACCGCCTCCTCCAGCCCCGCCGGCTTCAGCGTGAAGTTCACGGTGGTATCGGTGGCCGCGCGCACCTGGATGTCGCGCTGCTCGATGCCGGCGAATCCCTGAAGCTCGGTGACGATCCGGTAGCGGCCGGGCTCGAGCGCCGCGACCCTGTAGGTCCCCTGGTCGTCCGACACGGTGGTTCGCACCGCGTTGGTGTCCATGTTCGTGACCGTGACGGTCACACCCGGTATGACGGCTCCTGACGAGTCGCGGACGGTCCCGACCAGCCCTCCGCGCGTCATCTGCGCGAACGCCGCGGTCGAGATCGCCATGGCGAGCGACGCAAGCATAATGGCGCGCCACGCCCTGATTGGAGACATAGAGTGCACCTCCTGGACATCACAGGCAATGCACTCGTCGGTCCCGGAAAGTCCGCGGATGAGCGTCGTCAGGTAACTAGTCGTCCCTGAGTGGTTTCGGTACGAGCTGTGGGATGAAGGAAATCAGGGATGAACGTCGTTGTGGATCGTCACTCCATCCGTTTGAATTCATCCCGGTCAGGACTGGACCCTCGCGTGATCGAGGTGACCTGGCCGAGCATGTAGTGGAGCGTGACCCGCTGGCCAGCTTCGAGGTCCTTCGGAACCGACTCGGGTCCGATCCGCGCAAGACTGACCTGACCCTGGGAATCGCCGGGATCGACGTAGTAGACGTCCAGCGAGATCTGTCCGTGAATACTGACCGGCTGGACCCGGGTGACCAATGCGTCTTTCGTCCCCTTGAGCATGGATCGAGTGTAAACTGGGGGCGCCCCTCAGGAGTTCCCCGACATGCTGAACAAGATTGTCAAGCCGGGCCTTGCCGTCGCTTTTTTCGTCGCGTTCATCTCCGCTCCCGCGTTCGCGCAGGTCCGGGCCACCGCCCCGGTGCAACCCGACCAGGCGGCCGAGACGCTGCCGCCGGCCGAGAGCATCATCGCGCGGCACATCAAGGCCGTCGGCGGACGCGAGGCGATCAAGGCGCACAACTCGGTCACCGCGAAAGGGACCATTTCGATGCCGGCCAACGGCATCAGCGGCACCCTCGAGTTGTTCACGGCCCGCCCGAACAAGACCTTCATGAAGATGACGCTGCCCGGGATCGGCGACATCTCCAGCGGCTACGACGGCAAGGTGGCGTGGACGACCAGCCCGATGACCGGTCCAATGCTTGCGACCGGAAAGGAACTCGAGGAGAAGGCTCTCGACTCCGACTTCGAGGGCGCGCTGGGCTTCGACTCCAAGTACGACTCGATGAAGACGCTCGAAAAGACCACCTTCGAAGGACGTCCGGTGTACAAGGTGGCGTTGAAGCGCAAAGGGAACGCCGGTGAAGACATCGAGTTCTACGACGTGGAGACCGGGCTCAAGGCGGGCGCCATCATCGAGCGTTCCAACCCGATGGGCGTGATCAAGGCCACGTCGGTCATCTCCGACTACAAGAAGTTCGGTGACCTTCTGCACCCGACCGTCATCAAGCAGACCGCGAGCGGCGCGCAGATGGTGATGACGTTCACCTCGATCGAATACGACAACGTGGATCCGGCCGTGTTCGAGCTGCCGGCGGAGATCAAGGCGCTGGTCAAGTGATGCTCCGCGCCTTCGCCGCATCGCTCCTGCTGGCCGGTGCGGTCGCGGCGCCATCGGCCGACGTTCCCAAGGGGCTCGAAACGTTCGACGCGGTCTGGACGATCGTCCGCGACACCCACTTCGACACGACGTTCAACGGTGTGGACTGGGACGCCGCGCGCGCGGAGTTCCGTCCGAAGGCGGCAGCCGCAACCACGCCCGCCGAACTCCGCGGCGTGATCCACGGCATGCTGTCGAAACTTGGACAGTCACACTTCTCGGTGATTCCCGCCTCGGCGTCCGGCAGTGACGACGGCGCCGTCGGCGCCGCGACGACTGGCTTCGACGTCCGCATCGTCGGCGACGACGTCCTGGTCAGCCGGATCGATCCGGACGGCCCCGCAGCGGCGGCCGGGATCCACACCGGATGGCGGGTGACTGCCATTGGCGATTACCACGTAGCGCAGTTGTTCGACCGGCTGCGCGACACGCCCGACCAGCGCGTCCGCAATCTCGAGGCCTGGCGTGTGCTGCAGGGCCGCTTGCGCGGTTACGAAGGGTCCACGGTGAACATCACGTTCGAGGATGGGGCCGGCGCATCGGTGACTCGCGGGATCACGCGAACGGAGCCGCTGGGCATGGCCGTGACGGTCGGCAGCCTGCCGACAATGTTCGTCCAGGTGACCAACGAGAGGCGAACCACGCCTGCGGGCCGCCCGGTTGGCGTCATCGGCTTCAACGTGTGGATGGCCAACGTCGATCGTCCCTTTCAACTCGCCGTCGACGAGCATCGCGCCGCCGCCGGCATCGTCATCGATCTGCGCGGCAACCCGGGCGGGCTCGCGGCGATGATGATGGGCATCGCCGGGCACTTCATCCCCGAACGCGATGCGCTCGGCGTGATGAAGAGCCGCGACAACGAACTGAGGTTCACGGTGAACCCCCGGCTGGTGAACGCGAACGGGACGCGCGTCGAAACGTTTGCGGGTCCCGTCGCGATCCTCGTCGACGGCCTGAGCGCCAGCGCATCGGAATGCTTCACGGGGGGCATGCAATCGCTCGGTCGGGTCCGGGTCTTCGGTGAGCGGACGATGGGCGCGGCGCTGCCGTCCCAGTTCGACAAGCTTCCAAACGGGGATGTGTTCATCCACGCGACCGCGGATTTCGTGACCGCGGATGGAACGCGGCTCGAGGGCCGCGGCGTCATTCCCGATGAAGTGGTGCCGTTGAAACGCGCGGATCTGCTGGCTGGAAGGGATGCGCCCCTCGAGGCGGCGCTCGCCTGGATCGACAGCCAGTGAGCGTCTGCCGCGCCGGAGCTTTAGCGAAGGGGCCTTGCCGCGCCGGAGCTTTAGCGAAGGGCCTGCCGCGCCGGAGCTTTAGCGAAGGCGGGCGGGTGGCACAGAAGTGGCAAGGGTTCTTGCCGTTGCAGGTTGCGTTCACTTAAGGGGCTCTGCTAGACTCGGAGCACACCTGCACGGAAAGCAATTTCGTTGGCGGCCCATTACGGGCGCCGGAAACGCGAAAGTCCAGCCTTAATCTCAGACCCATCTCGGGAGAAGTGAATGGAGCAGCGCAGGCTGCGTCTCGGTGACATTCTGGACGACTACTGTCCGCGGGAGCGCCGCGTCACGAACCACGCCATCGTCGCGATGGTCGAAGACGACGTGAAGCAGACGCGATGCACGACGTGTGACTCCGAGCACGCCTACAAGGGGGGCAAGGAGCCGCGCCGGCGCAAGAAGGACGCGACCGCCGTCCTCTACAAGGAGGTCCTGGCGAACATGCCGGAGACGGCCGAGACCGCCCATCCAGCGCCGCCCCCCGAGGTGCCGCCTGTCCTGGTCGCGCCGGAGCCTGCCCCGGAGATCGTCGCGGAAGTGGCCCCGGCCCCGTTCGAGGAGGCGGCAACCGCGAGCCACGATTCGGTTCCGGACGAGCCGCAGGCAGAAGAGGAACCCCGGGCCGATCTCGACGAGGGTCCCATTCACCGGCGCCTCATACGCGCCACGCTGCCGAGACCGGAAGGGCAGAAGGACGTTCGTCAGGTCCCCGACTTCACCCTCCGGCAGAACAGCGGACGGGCCGGGCACGGACACAACTCGTTCCGCGCCAAGATGCGCGGCCATGGCGGAAACGGCAACGGCAACCGTTCGCAGGGCGGCCGGCGGTTCGGCGGCGGAGTGCCCGGCGATCGTTCCGGGCGTCCTGGCATGGGCGGCGGGAATTCCCAGCGCCCCCGTAACCGCAAACGGTCACGGTAGGTCTCGATGCAGTCCACCCTGCTGCTCGCTCTAGGGGTCGCTCTTCTCTTCCTTCAGCAACCGGCGCCAATCAAGTACGAACCCACGGCAGGCGTGCAGACGTTTGCGGTTCGCGAACCGGTCCTCCGCATTGCGCCGGGCACGATCGTCGAAAGCCGGACGTTCTCGCGGCCGGGTGATTACTACGAACGTGCCGGCGGGAGCTGGCCTGGCGAAGTGGGTCCCTTCTACATCGAAGGCG
>DASWVN010000326.1:0-50981 GCA_036401215.1 Vicinamibacterales bacterium
ACGGTCCTGGAAGGGCTCGAGCCCGTCCGGAAGCGCCCCGGCATGTACATCGGCGGCGTGAGCGCCGCCGGCCTCCACCATCTGGTCTGGGAGATCCTCGACAACTCGATCGACGAGGCGATGAACGGCTATGCCTCGAACATCGTCGTCACGCTCCACGAGGACGGGTCGTCGATCACGATCTCCGATGACGGCCGCGGGATTCCGGTCGACAAGCATCCGAAGACGAAGAAGAGCGCCCTCGAGGTGATCTTCACCACGCTGCACGCCGGCGGCAAGTTCGAGACCGGCAACTACAAGACGTCGGGCGGCCTGCACGGCGTGGGCGCCAGCGTCGTCAATGCGCTGTCGAAGGAACTCGTCGCCACCGTGCGGCGCGAAGGGGCCGAATGGGAGATGCGCTTCAAGCAGGGGCGCCCCGCCGGCACGCTGAAGAAAGTGGGTACGGCCCGCGGCAGCGGAACGTCGGTCTTCTTCAGGCCCGATGCGACGATCTTCCCGAAGGTCGAGTTCGACGCCGACACGATCAAGGCCCGCCTCGAGGTTTCGAGCTACCTCCATCGCGGCGTCAAGATCACGTTCGACGACCAGACCCGCAACGAGAAGCACGTCTTTCAGCACAGCGAAGGGCTCGCCGATTACCTGAAGAAGATCCTCGTCGAGCGGACGGCAACCCCCGTGCACGATTCGCCGTTCACGCTGTCGCGCGACGGTGAGGATGGCGGGATCCGGCTCGACGTCGCGCTCCAGTGGACGCAGTCGACCGACGAGCACGTGCGGAGCTACGTCAACGGGATTCCGACCGGGTCCGGCGGCACGCACGAGAACGGGTTCCGCGCCGGCCTGGGCAAAGCCGTCCGCAACTTCATCGACACGCACAACCTCTCGCCCAAGGGGGTGACGATCACCGCCGAGGACATCCGCGAGGGGCTGGTCGCGGTCATCAGCGTGTTCCTGCAGGATCCCCAGTTCCAGGGGCAGACGAAGGACCGCCTGAACAATTCCGAAACGATGTCGGCCGTCGATTCCGCGGTCCGCCCGGCGCTCGAGCACTGGCTGAACACGAACATCAGCGTCGCCGAGTCGATCGTCGCGCGCATCATCCTCGCGGCGCGCGCGCGCGAGGCGAGCCGCGCGGCGCAGCAGGAAGTCGCCCGCAAGACCGCGACGTCCTCGCGGCTGACGCTGCCCGGAAAGCTGAGCGACTGCACGTCACCCGACCGCGAGAACAGCGAGATCTTCATCGTCGAGGGTGACTCCGCCGGCGGCTCGGCGAAGCAGGGGCGCGACCGGACGCGGCAGGCGATCCTGCCGCTCCGCGGCAAGGTGCTCAATACCGAAAGCGCGTCGCTCGCCAAGGTCCTCGAGAACAAGGAGCTGTCGGACCTCGTGACCGCGCTCGGGTGCGGTCTCGGCAAGAATTTCGATCCTGCGCGACTGCGCTACGGCAAGATCATCATCCTCGCCGACGCCGACTCCGACGGCCACCACATCGCCACGCTGCTCCTGACCTTCATCTACCGGCACATGCCCGCGCTGATCACCCAGGGCCACGTGTACCTGGCGCAGCCGCCGCTGTTCCGTATCGACGTCGGCAAGGAGACCTACTGGGCGCTCGACGAGGCGCACCGCGACCGGATCCTGAAGCTGCACGGCAACGGGCGCGGCAACCCCGAGATCACGCGATTCAAGGGCCTCGGCGAAATGATGCCGAAGGTGCTGTGGGAAACCACGATGAACCCGCGCACGCGCCGCCTGCAGAAAGTCGAGATCGCAGACCAGATCGTCACGGACCGTGTGATCAACGAGTTGATGGGCAAGGATCCATCGGCCCGGTTCCGCTTCATCATGGAGCGGGCTGAGGAGGCGGAGGAGCTGGACGTCTAAAACTCCGAACTATGAACGCCGAACTACGAACTGGTGCGCCGTAGGGCGCAGCTTTATGCCGCGCCAGTTCATAGTTCGGCGTTCATAGTTCGGCGTTTCAGCCGCCCCCCCGCCCGTCCCATCCAAATTCATACAATCAGGGTCTAACCTCTCAACAGGAGGTCTTCATGCGCGTCCTTGCGCCGGTCCTCGCGTTCTGCCTGCTTGCCGTCGGCCACGCCGCCCCCTTCCAGACTCAGACGATTACAGGAAAGGTCCTCGATCCGGCCAACCAGCCTGTCCCGGGCGTAGCCGTCGAACTGCGTCAGGCGGATGCGGTCAGGCAGCGGACGGTCTCGGACCCGAACGGCGACTGGCGGTTCGCCAACGTTTCGCCGGGCGAGTATCGGGTGCGCTTTACGCTTGCGGGATTCGTGACGGCCGAAGCGCCGGTCATCGTTGGCAAGGTCGATCCGCAGCCCGTCGTGGTGAGCCTCAAGGTCGGGGCGGGGATGGAGGCTGTGATGATACAGCCGGCTCCTGTCATCGGGATCGCAGAGCACACCGCGTCGGTCTCACTGACCCGCGACGCACTGACGTCGCCCGCCACGATAGCTGGCCTTCCGTCGCATTCGGGCATGCCGACGGTTCTCTACCGGCCAGACACGGCCACCTATGCCGAAATCACCGAGCACCGGTTCCGCCGCGTTTCCGAGCATCCGCTCTCGACGTTCTCCGTGGACGTCGACACCGCTTCTTACGCGAACGTTCGGCGGTTCCTCAATGAAGGCCGTCTTCCGCCGGTGGATGCGGTGCGCATCGAGGAGCTGGTCAACTACTTCAAGTACGATTACGCGCCGCCGCGGGGCGAAGCACCGGTCGCGATCACGACGGAAGTGGCGGCCGCACCTTGGAATCCGAAACACAAGCTCGCGCTCGTCGGGCTGCGCGCAAAGCCTGTCGACCAGGAGCGCACACCTCCCCGCAACCTGACGTTTCTTCTCGACGTGTCGGGCTCGATGATGCCCGACAACCGGCTGCCGCTGATCAAGACGGCGATGCGGATGCTGGTCGACACGCTGCGCGAGGAAGACCGCGTCGCGATCGTCGTCTACGCCGGATCGAGCGGCGTGGTGCTGCACCCGACAGCGGGCAACAACAAGGCGGTGATCAACGGGGCGATTGCCGAACTGCGCGCCGGAGGCTCGACCAACGGCGCCGCCGGTATTCAGCTCGCCTACGATCTCGCGTCCGAAAGCTTCGTCAAGGGAGGGATCAATCGCGTCATTCTCGCCACCGACGGCGACTTCAATGTCGGCGTGACGAGCCGCGAGGCGTTGATGCGTCTCATCGAAGAGAAGCGCGAACGCGGGATCTTCCTGTCGGTTCTTGGCGTCGGCGACAGCAACCTCCAGGATGCGACGATGGAGATGCTGGCCGACAAGGGGAACGGCAACTATTCGTACCTCGATTCGCTGCAGGAAGGGCGGCGGGTGCTGATCGCCGAGGCGGGATCGACGCTCGTGACCGTCGCGAAGGACGTCAAGCTCCAGATCGAGTTCAACCCGCGCTTCGTCACGGCCTATCGGCTGATCGGGTACGAGAACCGGATGCTGCGGAAGGAAGACTTCAACAACGATCGCAAGGACGCGGGCGAGATGGGGGCGGGACATACCGTCACCGCACTGTATGAACTGGTGCCCGCCGACGAGCCCGTGCCACCCGGCGAAGTCGATCCGCTGAAGTATCAACAGCCAGTCGAGCAGCCTGCGACGGTTGCGGCGACGAACTCCACGGAGCTGATGAACATCAAGGTCCGCTACAAGGCAGCGGATGGCGATACGAGCAGGTTGCTCGAGTTTCCGGTGCGCGCGCCGGACCAGGACCAGCGCATGACCGCGAACCTTGGCTTCGCAGCCTCGGTCGCGCAGTTCGGGATGCTGCTGCGCCGCTCGGAGTTCAAGGGAGCGGCGACCTGGCAGGACGCCCTGTCGCTCGCGCGCGAGCACCGCGGAAGCGATCCGGACGGCTATCGTGCCGAGTTCATCCGGCTGATCGAACTCGCATCGGCGCTGGATGTGCGGCACACGACGTCGCTTCCCGAGTTCCGCCGATAGCGGAGCTTACGCCGTCAACACGACTTTGCCCACGACCTCGCCCGACTCGAGCAACCGGTGGGCGGCGGCAGCTTCGCGTAGCGGGAACGTGGCATGGACGACCGGACGCGCCTCGCCGCGCGCGAGCAGCGGCCAGACCTTCTCTTCGAGTTCCCGCGCGATCGCGCCCTTTTCCTCGACGCTCCGCGGACGCAGCAGCGATCCGGTGATCGTCAGCCGGTTCTGCATGATCGGGTACAGGCGGATGTGCGACTTCGCGCCGCCCATGAGTCCGATCTGAAGTAATCGTCCGTGCATGCGCAGGCAGTCGATGTTGCGCGGCAGGTAGTCGCCGCCGATGATGTCGAGCACGACGTCGACGCCTTCGCCGTTCGTGGTCTCCTTGACCGCGTCGACGAAGTCGCGGATGCGGTAGTTGATCGCATGCGCGGCGCCGAGCTTCAGGCAGGCATCGCACTTCTCGTCGGTGCCGGCGGTCGCGATCACAATTGCGCCGAACGCGCGTGCCAGCTGAATCGTGGTCGAGCCGATGCCGCTCGTGCCGCCGTGGACGAGCACGCGCTCGCTCGCCTGGAGCCGTCCACGCTGAAAGAGGTTGGTCCAGACCGTGAAGTAGGTTTCCGGGATCGCGGCCGCCGTCACGGCGTCCATCCCCTCAGGAATCGGCAGGCATTGCGGTGCGGGCACGGCGCAGTACTCGGCGTAACCGCCGCCGGCAACCAGCGCGCAGACCCGGTCGCCAGGACGCCAGCGTACGTCCCCGCGCACGTCTGTCACGGTTCCTGCGATCTCGAGGCCGAGAAGGTCGGATGCGCCTGCGGGCGGCGGGTATTTTCCCAGCCGCTGCATGAGATCGGGACGGTTCACGCCCGCAGCTTCGACGCGGACCAGCACCTCGCCATCGGCGAGTTCCGGCCTGGGCCGCTCGGCGGCGCGCAGGACCTCCGGGCCGCCGGGATGTTCGATCTCGATCGCCAGCACGCGTTCAGGATACCGTCAGACGCGCATCAGCGATACGCGCTGCGGCGCAGCCTGCCGGCCTGCGACATCAGGCCGACCGCCACCGCGGCCGCCGTGAGACCTGCCGCGACCTTGGGGAATGGATCCGGAGGCAGCCGCACGATCCCGTGTTCGTCGGTCACGGCTGGTTCGCGGGTGTACCGGCCGTACGCCGGGACCTCCGTTTGCTCGAAGTTCGCCGCCAGCGCCTTCAATGCCTCACGCATCTTCGGCCCGTGAGCCGCCACCCCATGGCCGGTCGCGAGCACCTCGGGTTCCAGCGCCGCCAGCTTTCTCGCGGACTCCGCGGCGGCCTTCCAGTCCTGCGTGTAATAGGCCGGCGGGCCGTGCAGTTCTTCGCGCTGCGCGATGACCGCGAGGGCGGACTCCTGTTTGGTGGTGACGACCGCATCCCCGGCGATGAGCACGCGATCCTGCTCGCGGAACAGCGAAATGTGTCCGGCGGTGTGTCCGGGCGTGAAGATGTACTTCCACCCCGGCATCATCGGCACGCTGCCATCGTCTGGCAGCACGTTCAGCTGGTTGGCGATGTTGATCGGCCCCCGCGGGTAGAGCCGCGAGAGCAGCGCCATCGCGCCACCCCCGACGAGCGGGTCGGGGGGCGGGTACGCCGACTCGCCATTCAGGTAGGGGCGCTCGAGCCGGTGGGCGTACACCGGGACCGGCCAGCGATTCAACAGCGCGTCGAGCGAGCCGACGTGATCGAAATGGCCGTGTGTGAGCACGATCGCCTCGGGCGCCTTGCCGCGGCCGGCGAACGACTCCGCCGCGGACGAGATCGTCCGGGCAAACCCGTTCATGCCCGCGTCGACGAGCACCCATGAGGTGCCGGTACGAACGAGATAGACGTTCGAGATCAGCGTCCTGACGCGCAACACGCCTTCCGCCGCTTCATTCCCGATCTGCATGAGGCCTCCTGATGCCGGACGGAAGTCTGCAAGCAATGTTCCGCTGGTTACCGCCTCCGTGCCGAAGGGGTGTAGTAGCGCGCCAGCCAGCGGCTCAATCCGTCGAGGCCGGGGAAGAGCACCCGCTCGTTGATGTTCGCCTGGTCGAGTTGATCCCGGACTTCCCATTTCAGCTTCGCCGGGACCACGACCTTGCGGCAGAGGTCCTGGTGCTGCCCGAGCCACTCGTCGAAACTCGCGGCCGGATCCGACATCAGCGAGAACAGCGCGAACTGATTCAGGATCCGGCGGTCGACCGCAGGCGGTTCGAGGAACACGACGAAGGGTTCACGCGCCAGGGCGTCGAACTGGCGAAGCGTCTTGAACGCCGACAGCATTTCGACGGTAAAAGTGTCGGACGCTTCCTCCTGGAGCATGCGCTGGAGACGCTTTGGGAGCAGCTTGTTCGCTTCGACGAAGTTGACGCACCACACGACGCCGTCCTGGTCGAACGTCTCGGGGTCCTCGGTCGCAAAGTGCAGCGCCACGAGCGGCGAGTAGGTCCAGTCCAGCAGCCGCGTCGGGAGACCGCGGTGCTGCCCGAGCGCGAGCCAGTTCCAGATCGAGTCGGACTCCGCCCCTTCCGCTCGCGCGTACTTCCGGAAGTTTCGCAGCAACGCCAGTTCGAGCCGTTGAACGTCGGCACGCCCGTCCGCCAGCCTGATCAGCGAGCTTTGCAGCACGTGACCCGCAGACGCGAGGCCGCGGAAGGCGTAGGGAGATCGATACCGCTGAAGGTCCTCGTTCCACGCGCCTTCATACAGCTGTTCGACGATGCCGAGCCAGTTCACAGGTGCGGCAGAGGCAAGAGACGTACCCCGTCGACCCAACCTGAGCCTGGGACCGGGCACGGGCTGCTAATCGAGACCCGAAGGCAGGCGTGGCGACGACAGCAGCCGTCCAAACTCTTCCCAGCGTTTCTGCGGATCTTTGTCCGCCCGCGCTTCGATGAAGGTTCGCACCATGTCCTTCCCGAGGTTGTAGTTGATGACGTAGCTGCGGTACTGGTCGAAGAACCGCACGCGCTGCTGAGCACGTTCGCGTGGCATCAGCGCGTACTTCTGGAGCCATGCCGCCGCCGCGTCCGCATCGATCTCTCCGTTCAGATAGCGCCTTGCCGCCTCGTTGCCCGCATACGACAGGCGCTCGACCAGCGCCTGCACCGCGTAGTACTCGCGTGCCTTCGCGGGATCGAGACCAGCGGCTGGAAAGAGCGTCTGCTCCTCGAACGCGATCCGCTGCTCGCCGGGGAAGGCGACCTCGATGCCGTAGTTCGCGGTGCCTTCGGCGATGAGCGACTGCGGTGAAAAGAGCGGATACACGGTGAACTCCATCCACCCGCGATCCCTGACCAGATTCCTTTCGAGCAGCACGTTGTAGACGTGATGTCCCGGGTACCCTTCGTGACACGCGAGGTCCACGGCGCGATCGATGTAGATGGGCAGGTCGGTGTTGACCTGAATGAGGCTCCGGAACCCTCCCTGATACCAGTTGTAGCCACTCCAGGACTTGTTGGTCACGTACTCGACGGTGAAGCTCTCGTCGGGCGGGAGCTGCAGGTGCGCGGCCGTGCGTTCGCGGCAGGCCTCGATGGCCGTGCGAAACACGGCGTCGAGCTTCTCACGCGGGATCACGAACCCGCGGCGCCATGCGTCGTAGCGTTCCACGAGCGGACCGCTGCCGGGAAAATGCGACTCCAGGTCCTGCAGGATCGTCTCGAAGTACGTCTCCGGATGCGCCGGCGCGACGGCGTCGTACAACGCCTTCGATTCTTCGTCGAAGCTGAGGCGCTCGCCTTTCAGCATGCGCAGCCGGGCGTTCATGGCATTCACCTGCGCCTTCAGATACTCGAAGCGGAGGCGCTCCATCTCATCGTCCGGCGCCTGGATGCGACGGAGGTCGCCGGCCAGGCTGGCGGCACGGGTGACGAGATCGTCGAGGTTCTGTTTCTCACCTTCGGGCCGCCACTCAGGAGGACCGTAGTAGGCGTCGACGTAGTCGGGATCGTGCTCGCCCACCGACAACGTCAGGCGTACGTATTGCTCGGCAATCGTGTTCATGGCAGAACCGTCCGCGCCCGTCACCGCCGGGGCCGGCTCCTCGCGGCCGCACGCGCCCAGTGTTGCGATCAAGGCCAGCAGCGCCAGATAACGTGTCCTTTGCATGAAAGCCCTCTTCAACTCGCTGCTCAGCTACTTTCTCACACCTCCGGGCGTCCTCGTGATGGGAGCGCTCGACGCATCCGTGGTGTTCTTTCTCCCGCTCGGGATCGACTTCGTCGTGATCATCATGACGGCGACGAAGCCCCAGCTCTTCTGGCTCTACGCGCTCCTCGCGGCGGCAGGATCCGTGGTTGGTGCAGCGTTCACCTACTGGATGGGACGCAAGGCCGGGGAACATGGCCTGAGCCGCCTGGTTCGACCGTCCACGCTGAAGAGAGTGCAGCAGCGCGTGTCCAGCGGCGCCGCGGTGCCGATCGGCGCGCTCGGCGTGATCCCGCCTCCGTTTCCGTTCACGGCCTTCATTCTGGCAAGCGGCGCCTGGAAGCTCAATCCCTTGACCTTCCTCTCGACGGTGGCGGCCGTGAGGATCGTGCGCTTCGGCGTGGAGGGGGCGCTGGCCGCGCGCTACGGTGAGGGGATCCTTGCCTGGATGGAATCCACCACCTTTACGGCCGTGATCATCGGTCTCGCGGTGCTCGCGATCGGAGGCACGATCGTGTCGGCGGTGGCGGTGTATCGAACGCGCGGACAGGGAGCAGGGAGCAGGAAACCGGGATCAGGGATCAGGGAGCAGGGAGCAGGGATCAGGGAGCAGGGATCGGGGATTAGGGATTAGTTCAGGCACCTCAGGCGCACGCCCGGGATACTCCGATGTCCATCAGCTGGTCGCCGCAACCGATCTCTGATTGGTGCTGAGGAATCTGAGGTGATTCTCGCACGACGATTCCATTTCGCATTTCAGATTTGCGACTGAATCCGATTCCTGACTCTCGGCACTGGCCTTTCGGCATTGCCTTGACAAGCAAAAGGTCTGCGCTTACCGTTCGGCCATCTCACGTCGTGCGATCCTGATTTCTACAGTTTGATCGCAGGCAAGCGGTAGCGGCCTTTCGCCATGGCGAGGCAATCGTGTTGTCCGAATCTCGGATGTCGACAGAATCGGGCGCTGTGGAGGTGAACTACGTGGGTTGGCTCACTTGGGTCGCGCTTCTTCTGGCAGTTCCGCAGGGGAACTCAGAACCGCCTTCCCTGACCACGATTTCAGTGCCAACCCAAACGGAGGCGCTCTCCGGTGCGATCCTCAGGCACATCACCGAGACAGGCGACGAATGGAGTGTGAGTCCGCGTCTCACCCTGCAGGCCGATGGACTTGTTCTCACCCTGCAAGCGGGAAGTGTTGTTCGCGTAAAGGCCGTGTCGGTAACAGGGAATCCTGCGAGCGGAGCCCGTGTCTCTCTCATACCGGCACAACGGTTCGCAGATACCATCATTGGAATCTTTAGCGACGACAGCACTGCCATGGAGGCCAGTAGGGTCGCAGACTCGAATGGCGATGTTCGGTTTACGTCGCTGACGTCGGGGCTAAAGTACATAGTTGCACATACTGAGGATGCACTCGGGGTGTCCGGTCCCATCGAGCTTCAGGCGGGCCAGACCCTGACCGCGCCAAATGTGATTCTGCAACCCAGTGCCGACGTCACGGCCAGAGCTGAAGGATCAGCAGATTGGATGAGCGGAACCCCATCGTTGTACGTCGTGGCGGCGCCTTTCCTCGGGGGCTCATGGTGGCCCCGAGCATACGTTGAAGCTCCCCTGAACAGCAGTGGAGACGTGCAGCTCCGTCTGCCAATTCGCGCGCTGTGGCGCTTTGAGCTTCATCTCCGCACTCAGGGGCGCAATGAGGTGCTGGACAGGGTAACGCATGACATTCGTAATGTCACCGATGCCATAGTCACGTTCAACCTAACCAGGGTTCGGTATCGAGGTCGGGTCATCGGAGAAGCGGAAGATCTCTCAGGTTCAATATGGCTGCGTGCTGTGCAAGGAGCCTCTGAAGTCTATCGCGCGCCCGTCCTTAGCTCTGGAGAGTTTGCCGTCAATCTCAGAGAAGGTGGCCAGTACATCGCGCATTACTCCTCGGAGACCGGCAGCATCACTGACGCGAGAGTTCTCGCCGATTTCATGAGCCCATCGATCGAAGCGCCGGTCCGACTCCCTGATGAACGCCTGGCCGGAACGGTGATCGGTCCAAGTGGGGAGCGCTTGCCGGGCGTGACGGTAGTCGCTCGGCCGGCGAACCTGGATGATGAAACGGATCTGAGGCGAGCGCCGACGTCCGTTGTCACCGACGAGAGTGGGGGCTTCCTGTTTCGTTGGATGAATGCCGGCCCATGGGAAGTCCGAGCAATGCGCCCCCCTTTGGCGGCTGAACCGCAGACAGTGCTGCTCGACGGTACTTCATCGCATGATGTCATTCTCGTGATGAAAGACAACGCAACCTTCCAGGGCAAGATTGTCGATGCCCGTCAGAGGTCGGTTCCGCTTGCGAGGGGGCTTGCGTTTGTAGAACCGGAGGCGGGTCAGATACCGTCTCCGATGCAGTTTGTCGCGGATGCGGACGGCGCGTTTGAGGTGCAGTTTGATCGACCTCTAAGCCGTCCCGTTCAAGTGGTAGTGGCGGCGCCAGGGCGGCCACTGACGACGTTCCGAATAGATGCGCGCGTACGGTCGGGAGCAGTGAACCTCATGATGTCTGATCGTGGTGGGGAGGTCCGTCTGCTGTTCTCGCGATCCGGCCAGACCCAGACCGGTTTACCCGAGAACTGGAATCTGTTCGCCTTGCGAAGTGAAAAGGGAGTAGTCGTCCACATGAGTACGCTACACCTTCTCGGCACCAGCACGTTGATATCCGATTCCTCTGATGTCGTACTCACGCTGCGATCGGTGAGTCCTGGTCAGTGGCAAATCCTTCAATTCAACGACGTGCGCGAAAGCCAGCTATTTGTGGCGGGTGTCGCATCGGCGATCGAGGTAGGGCGAGTGACTGTATTTCCCGGTGCTGCGGCTTCTGTCGACCTGCGTAACTCTCCGAAATAGGGAATCAGTCCTCGCATCTAGAGACGACGCCCTGTTGCACCTCGAGTTCACCGAGTTGAAGCGCCACTCGCACGTCAACAAGCAGCGATCTAGCTGAAATCAGCGAACGAGGGAACAGGGGACGGGGATCGGGCGACAGAGAGCTGGGAACAGGTGAGGACCGGGCGCGGACCAGCCCGGCTTTTCGCTTCGAGGCGTATGCCGCATAGAATCCCTGAGCATGCGTCATGCGCCGTTCTGGTCCGATCGAGTGCCGAAATCCCGGCGACCCTCGTTTCCCCGGCTCCGTGGCGAGGAATCGACACGCGTTGCCATCGTCGGTGGAGGGCTGACGGGTGCGGCGTGCGCCGTCTCGTTTGCCGCCACGGGCGTGGATGTCGTTCTGCTCGAGGCGGAGGCGGTCGGCGCCGGGATGACGGCCGGGGCTCCAGGCCTGCTGCGCGAAGGGTTTGCGGGGTCTTTCCGCGGTACCGCTTCGGCGCATGGGGTCAGGACGGCCCGCGCCGCGTGGGACCTCATGCGCCGTGGTTCACTCGACTTCGCCGCGGCGCTCCGGCGCTACCGGATCCGCTGTGACCTGACGCCGAAAGACCTGATCACGTTCTCGAACGTCACGGATCGCAGGGCGGGGCTCCGCCGCGAGTACGAAGTCCGCCGTGAAACCGGGATCGAAGGTTCGTGGCTGACGGCCGCCGCGCTCGGTCGAGAAACCGCACTTGAAGTGGCCGGCGGGATCCGGACGCGAGGAGCCACGATCGACCCCTACCGTGCATGCGCCGGTCTCATGGCCGCGGCGGTCGCGCGCGGCGCGCGAGTCTACGAGCGCTCGCTCGTGCGCCGGATCAAAGCGTCGAAACGTCACGTGGAAATCGTCAGCGAATCCGGATCGATCCGGGCCGACATGGTGATCGTGGCGACCGGCGCGCCGATCCCGGATCTGCGCGGCCTACGCCGCCATCTCCGCGCGGAGCACACGTACGGCGTCGTGACGGAGGCACTGCCGGCGGCGGTCCGGAAGCAGACGGGCAAGCGTGCGGCGGTCCTCGAGGACGCCGACCAGGACGGACGGATCATCCGCTGGTTGCCCGACGACCGCGTATTCGTCCATGGTGCACGCCAACCCGAGGTGCCCGCGCGCGCGCGTGCTCGTGCGCTCACGCAGCGAACCGGCCAGTTGATGTATGAGCTGACGGTGCGCTATCCCGCGATTTCAGGTGTGCGCCCGGCGATCTCGTGGGACGGCGTGGACTACGACACGGCCGACGGCCTGCCCTTGCTCGGCACCCATCGCAACTATCCGCACCACTTCTTCGCCTACGGCTCTTCGCGCCACGGAGCAGGCCTGGCGTGGACGGCGGCGCGACTCGCGCTCCGTCACTTCACCGGCGAAAGCACGAGAGCGGACGAGGCGCTGGGGTTTCAGCGGGTGTTCTGAAACTCCGAACTCCGAAACTCCGAACTCCGAACGCCGAACTACGAACTCAAAGTTCATAGTTCGGAGTTTCCCCTACTCCCCAAAGATTCCGCGCATCGCGATGTCGATCTCGGGATAGCGGAAGTGATATCCGTGCGCCTGCGCCTTCGCCGGAACTGCCCGGACACCGGTCAACAACAGCGCCTCCGCCATCTCTCCATACATCGCCTTGAGCACGAATCCCGGGACAGGCATGAGACTCGGCCGTCGCAGCGCGCGTCCGAGCGTTCGTGCAAATTCGCGATTCGTCACCGGATATGGCGCGGTTGCGTTGATAGGACCGATGACGGCAGGCGTCTCGACGATCCACCGGATCATCTCGAACACGTCGAGCCTGTGGATCCAGGACAGGTACTGCCGTCCGCTGCCGATCGGGCCGCCGACGAAGAACCGGAAGGGAAGCATCATCCGCGGCAGCGCGCCGCCGTTTTTCTCGAGCACCACCCCGCTGCGAAGCAGCACGACGCGCGTGCCCATGGGTTCCGCCTTGCGTGCTTCCGCCTCCCAGTCCTGGACCAGGTGCGCGACGAAGTCATCTCCCGCGGGAGACTCCTCGTTCCGGGGTTCCGCGCCCGACGGCCCGTAGTAGCCGACGCCGCTGGCGTTGATGAGGACGCGAGGCGGCGTCGACGTTCGCTTGATCGCCTCGACGAGACTGCGGGTCGGAAGAATGCGGCTGTCGCGGAGGAGGGCCTTTCGCTGCGGCGTCCACCGCTTGTCGCCCAGCGACTCTCCCGTGAGGTTGATCACCGCATCGGCATCGTCCAAAATCTCAGCCCAGGGGCCGGGCGTGCCGTTCGGCCGCCATCCCACCCTCGTGATCCCCGGTTTGCCGGTGCCTGGATCGTGCCGTGCTTCACCTTCGGGGAGGCTCCGCGTGAGCACACGAACATCGTGCCCTTCTTCCGCGTAGACCTCCGCGACCGGGCTGCCGATGAACCCGGTTCCCCCGGCAATCACGAATCTCATACCGCTCCTTTGACGCACGCCCGGACCCTGGAGTTTGCACTATATAATCCCCCCTTCTGACCGCTTCATCGACGAGGGTTCATGCGCTTGCCTGTGCGGATCGCCGCCATCCTTCTCGCAGGCGGCGTGCTGGCCGCCCAGGACGCCGCCCTACCGGTGCCCGCAACCGTTACGGTCGACGGGTTGCCATCCATCCCACAGTCCGTCGCGACGAAGCTCGCCCCATACGGCCGGTTCCGCCGGGCAACGCTCCTGGCCTGGCATCCGGAGAAGCGCGAGATGCTCGTCTCGACAACGACCGGTACAGCGCCACAGATCCATGTCGTGACACACCCGGGCGGCCCGGCACAACTGACGGCGTTCCCGGAAGGAATGCCCGGGGTCGCGTCGTACAGTCCACTCGGCGGTGGCTGGATCGTGTATCGAAAGGACACCGGCGCTGCCGAGACGCACCAGCTCTGGCACTTCCGTCCTGACGGCGAACCCGTCCTCCTGACCGACGGGAAATCGCGCAACGGAATCCCCGCCTGGTCGAAGGACGGGCGTATCGCATTCGAATCGAATCGCCGCAACGGCAAGGACCGCGACATCTACGTCATGGATCCGAAGGACCCGTCCACGTCCCGCATGCTGATGGAAGTCAGCGGGTCGTGGTTCGTCGCCGCCTGGGCGCCTGACGATCGATCGATCCTTGCGGTCGAGATGCTGCCCGGCAACGACACGGCCCTGTGGAGTGTCGATGTGGAGAGCGGCAAGCGCACACTCCTGACGCCCCTCGAGCCTGACGAAGCGCCGTCGATCTGGTCGTCGGCGCACTACGCGCCCGACGGGACGATCTACGCGGTCAGCGATCGCGGTTCTGAGCTGCCACGCTTGTGGCGGTATGACGGCAGGTGGACGCCCCTCACCAAAGACGGGGACTCGGTCGAATCGGCGGCGGTTTCTCCGGACGGTGGAACGATCGCGGTGGTATTCGATCGGGACGCATCCAGCCGCCTGGAACTGCTCGACGCCAGAACGCTGTCCGTCCGTGTCAGACCGGCGCTGCCCGCGGGCCAGATCACGACCCTCGAATGGCACCGGTCCGGTCGCGAGCTTGGATTCACGTTCGGATCGGTTCGTATGCAGGGGGACGTGTTCAGCGTCGATGCGAAGTCCGGCGCCGTCACGCGCTGGACGACGAGCCCGATCGGCGGTGTCGATCCTGGCACGTTGCCGGAACCGGAGATCGTCAGGTGGAAGAGCTTCGACGGACGAATGATTTCCGGCGTCCTGTATCGTCCACCCTCGACGTTCACCGGTCGTCGTCCGGTCATGATCAACATCCACGGCGGCCCAAACGATGCGCGTGAGCGGCCGCGGTTCCAGGGACGCAGCGCCTACTTTCTGAACGAGCTGGGGATCGCGATCGTGTATCCGAACGTCCGCGGCAGCTTCGGGTTCGGCCGCAGCTTCGAGAAGCTGGACGACGGGCGGCTGCGTGAGGATGCGGTCAAGGACGTCGGCGCGCTGCTCGACTGGATCGCCGGTCAGCCGAACCTTGATCCGTCGCGCGTGATGGTCACCGGTGCGAGCTACGGCGGATACATGACGTACGCGGTCGCGGCCCGATATCCGGAGCGGATCCGCTGCGCGTTTGCCGGCGTCGCGATCTCGAATTTCGTGTCGTATCTCGAGAACACTGAGCCGGGGCGGCAGGAAGACCGTCGCGCGGAATACGGCGACGAACTCGACCCGAAGATGCGCGACTTCCTGCTGAGCATCTCGCCCGTGACGCTCGCCTCACGGATCAAGGCGCCGTTGATGATCGCGCACGGCAGACAGGACGCACGCGTCCCGATCGCGCAGGCCGAATCGATGCACGCCGCCGTGAAGGCCAACGGCACTCCGTCATGGCTCGTGATTTACGAGGATGCAGGCCATGAGAACTTCCCGCGCACTCAGGCGAATTACGATTTCAACTTCTACACGTGGATCGTGTTTGCTGAAAAGTACCTGCTGAATTAGTTCGCGGCGGTAGGAAACTTCGAACTATGAACTCCGAACTCAGAACTTCGAACTAAGAAGTCGAAGTGAGAATGCCGAAGGCAGATTGGCGAATCATCAACGTGACCTGTTCGGAGTTCGGAGTTCATAGTTCGCCGTTTCGTCCATCTCCCCCTTGATCCGCTCGAGCACGTCGGCCAGTTCGGCTCGACGGCGGCGGAGTGCTGCCCGTGTTCGTGGACGTGCGCCGCGCAGCGCGAGCCAGGATCTCGCCGTCCGCCAGGCGGAGGTTTCCCGCTCGATCGCGAAGAGGCCGGCAATCGCCAGCGCCGGGATCCCGAGTAGCGCCGCGAGTCCCGCGAGCGGTCCGGACAGCCACCACGCCGTCGCGATTAGACACAGCGTCCAGACCGAGTAGATGACGGCGCCGGCGACCACCTTTGCGGTGGCCGTCACATCCATCTCCTTGACCACACGCGACGCGATCGCGGTCAAGCAGTAGGGGACGACAAAGAGGAGGAGCGCGAGCGCCGCGAGGGGTCCGAGGACGAGCGCGAAAGGCACCTCACGCTGGACGAACGCCCGCGCCTCCGATGACGATGCATTCCAGTCGAGGGCCCGGTCATGGAGACGAAACCGTCGCAGACGATCGTCGTACCGTCTGAACTCGACGACCGCGTTCGCGTACCAGTCCGGACGTTCGGCGCGGAGCCGCCGCAGCGTATCGGCAATCGCCCGTTTTCGTGCGAGCGTCGCGTGCGCGTCATCGTCGACCGTCCGTTCGGACCTGTAGAGACGATCGACCCGTTCCACGATCCACGCATCGGTGCGTGGATCCGCTTCGACGAGAACGCTCCGGATGTGCCCGGCGATCCTCGCCGTGACCGACCTGACATGATCGCCTGAGGACTCCGACGAGCGTGGCAGCGTGAACGGCTGTCCATATGCAACCGTGGCGCGGGACCGGAATGTCGTCTTCTTCTCGAGGTTGATGCCGACCGCGACGAGAGGAACGTCGATGCCTGCGGCCTGTGCCGACAACGCCATCCGGGCGGCGCCGGTGCGGAGCGGCTCGAGACGTCCGCTCGAATGGCTGATCCCTTCGGGGAAGATGCACACCGCTTCGCCTCGTGCGAGCGCAGTGTGCACGTCCGCGAACGTCTCCTCGTTGCGTGCCACGTCGGCGCCATCCTGGCGGCGGTAGACCGGGATCGCATCGGCCGCCCGCAGCAACGGACTGAACGGACCTTTGAACAGCGTGGACTTTGCGAGAAACCGCACCGGGCGTCCGGCTGTCGCCATCACCAGCGCGGGATCGAGCAGCGCGTTCGGATGATTGGGGAGCAGGAGGACCGGGCCGCTCTCCGGCACGGCGCCGGCCACGTCGACCCGATAGAAGATGCGAGCGACGGCGCTCGCGAGGCGATCGATGATCCGCGGGCGGGCGGCCATCAGTGTGTGGCGGCGATCTCCCTCTCGCCCCGGCGGGCTTCGGCGCGCCCCTTGTCGACGTCCACGAGCGTCAACAGCATGGCGCCGACGATGAAGAAGAGGAGGACCGCGAGGATCGCCAGGCGTCCCTGGCCGCTGATCGAAACGACCGTTGCGAACACCGCCGGACCGAGCACGCCGGCGTAGCGCTCGAACACGCCGAAGAAGGCGAAGAACTCCGACGACTTCTGCCGGGGAATCAGGCTCGCGAACAACGATCGGCTCAGCGCCTGGGTGCCGCCTTGCACCAGGCCGACGAGAATCGCCAGCGCGAAGAAGTGAAACGACGTCCGCATGTGATACCCGAGCGCGGCAATCACGATGTACACGCCCAGGCCGAGATAGACCGCCGGCTTCGTGCCGATCCTGCCGGCGAGCGCTCCGAAGCCGAACGCGGCCGGGACGCCGATGAACTGTGTCAGCAGGAGCGCGCCGATCATGGCTCCCGAATCGAGGCCGATCGTGTCCCCGTAGATCGCCGCCATCTTGATCATCGTCTGGATGCCGTCGTTGTAGACGAAGAAGGCGAGAAGGAACACGAACGCGTGACGGTACCGCCGCAGTTCGCGGAAGGTGCCCATGAGTTGACGGACCCCCTGGCTCACCGAAGCTGACTGCCGCTCTCCTCCGGCGAGCGCGCGGGGTTCCGGCACTTTCATGAACAGCGGGATCGAGAAGATCAGCCACCACACGCCGACCGCCACGAAACTTGCGCGGGTCCCGACACCGGCGTCGGCGAAGCCGAACATGTCGGGCTTCTGAATCATCAACGCGTTGAGGGCGAGCATCACGCCTCCGCCCAGGTACCCGATCGCGTAGCCAGCCGTCGACACCCGGTCCAGTTGTGAGGCGTCGACGAGGTGCGGCAGCAGCGACTCGTAGAAGACGATGCTCGCCGCCACGCCGACGTTGCCGATGACGAACATCGTCAACGCAAAACCCCAGTCCCCTTCCTTCGCCCAGAAGAGCGCGAAGCAGGACGCGATGCCGATGCCGGCAAAGATGCCGAGCAGCCGCTTCTTGATCGCGGCACGATCCGCGATGGCTCCCAGGACGGGGGCTACGACCGCGACGATCAGGATCGCGATGGTGCTGGCCCAGGCGAAACGCGAGAGTGCGTCGGCTTCGGGCATGTCGCCGGCGACGACCCGGCGGAAGTAGATCGGGAACACGGCGGCGACGACGGTCGTGTAGTACGTCGAGTTCGCCCAGTCGTACATCGCCCAGGCCCGCAGGTCGGGGCGTCCGAGGCCGAGCCGATCGAGAAGCTGCTGCATGAGGATCGATCAGAAGGTACGCCGCGCGACCCACTCCCGGAACAGGGAGTCCACGACGACGTGGCGCGAGCCTTCGCGGGTGAGGATGTCTTCGCGTACGAGCGCGGCCAGCGATGCCTGGACGCTCGACGGCCCGGTCAGCCGGTGACGCGCCCTGGTGTCGGCGGAGAGGAGTTCCCGGCCGTCCTGGAGGACGGCGGCGCGCAGCGCGCCACGCTGCGCGAGCGTCAGCCGCTGCCACATGCTCTCGAACAGCGTTTCGTGTTCTCCGAGAAGCCGGGTGAGGGTCGCGTGCAGATCGTCGAGCGTCACCGCCTTTCGCCCTGAAGCCTTCACATCGTCCCACACCTCGTGCGCCAGACGCTGCACATCATAGGGCAGGTTGCCGGCGAGATCGACGATCGCAGCGCCGATCCCCTCGACCGGTTTCATTCCGGTGGACCGGAACTTTGCTTCGAGGAAGGCGGCAAAGCGGTCCTCCGGGATCTTCTGGAGCCGCATCACGGGACCTGCTTTGTAGAACGGCCGGCTTCGCCCGAGCATCCGTTCCATCAAGGCCGGCTCCGACCCGGAGAAGACATACCCGACCTGCCGCTGGTGCTGGACGGCGGCGCGCAGAGCGTGTTCGACGCTTCCGCCGTTGAACGCGCCGATCGCCTGGAACTCGTCGAGCGCGACCGCGAGTTTCCGCTTGCGTGCCTCGGCGATCCGTCCTGGAAGGGCGAATACCTCCTGCGCGAGCTGTGAGATGTCCTTCTCCGTGCGCGCGGACGGAAACGAAACAGCGATCTGCCCTCGGCGGCCCGCACCAGGTTCGACGCGGACTTCAGGGCGCGTGCTACCGAGCATGTCCCGGAGCCAGGCGCGCGCTTTGTCGAGCCGCGTCTCGACCGACAGCAGCGCCCGCGCGTAGCCTTCGAGAAAGCCGACGTACGAGCTGTAGCTGCTGACCGTCACGTCCACCGTCAGCGCGCCGAGCCCCGCCGCCGCCCGCAGCGCCTGTGCGACGAGCGACGACTTGCCGTAGCGGCGCGGCGAGATGAGGAAGATCTTCTGGCCGGCCAGAAGGTCGCCGGTCAACCGGTCCAGTTCCAGCTCGCGGTCGACGAACGCGGTCGGGGGGACGACTTCGCCGTAGACGAAAGGATTTGGCATGGTGAAAACGTGCGACGTGCGACGTGCGACGTGCGACGTGCGTGCTACGTGCTAGGTGCGACGTGCTACGTGCTAGGTGCGATGTGCAACGTGCTAGGTGCGATGTGCAACGTGCTACGTGCGAGGTGCCACGTGCTACGTGCTCCCTGCGAGGTGCCACGTGCAACGCCGCACCGCACGTAGCACAGCACGCCGCACGCCGCACGCGCGTCGCACGCCGCACGCACGCATGTCGCACGCACGCCGCACGCACGTCGCACGTCGCACGCCGCACGTCGCACGCACGCCGCACGTCGCACGCACGTCGCACGTCGCACGTCGCACGCACGCCGCACGTCGCACGCACGTCGCACATCGCACGTCGCACTGTCCGCGGCACCCCCGCCGCCCGAATCCGCCCGTTACGTCGCTATACGTAACGACTACGGAGCTTAGCGTAACGGTGGGACCGGCGCAAGCGGCGGCGGCGCCGACGGATCGAGGACCCACGTGAACCAGCCGTTCCAGACCATGCGCTCCTGCGGCAGCCAGGCGGGGATGCGCTGCCAGCCGGGGGCGCCGGGGAGTCCGCTGGAAGTGATGGCGACACGAGTGGCCTTCAGCGATTCCGGCGTGTCCGAGGCGAACCGCGCTTCCCAGGCGATCCCTTCGGGAGGGGGCGCGTAGAAGGTGGCCGTCCATCGCCCGAGGCGCACCACGCCGGGAAAGTTGCTGCTGGTCGGGATGATCCCGGCCGGCAGGACGAATGAGACCGACAGCGCAGGCTCCTTCGGCACGACCGAGATCGCGACGGTCGTGCCGCTGTCGCCCGCGAGCGGGGCGGTCGTGAAGCTGGTCACCGACGCGGGCGCCGGCGGCAGGGGAGGCGCGCTCGTCGAGAACACGAACGGTTGTGCAAGTCGTCCCCAGGGGATGCTGTCGACCGCCGGCTCACCGGGCGCCCAGCCGGTCGGGGCATCCGGTCCGAGATCGATACCCGGTTCGAGCGAGCCAACCTTCCAGATGGATCGAGTGGCGCCCGGCTCCTGGATCGCGCGAGCGTAGCGCCGCAGCGGCTCTTCGGGTGTGTAGGCCGGGGCGAGCCAGGCGAACAGCCAGGTGAGAGCGACGGCGGCAAGTGCGAGCCCGGTGGCGAGGGACGGCCGGAGGAGCGGGCGCTGTCGAACGACGGCCGCAAAGAGCGGCGGAGCGACCATCATTCCAGCCACCGCAATCACTGCCGGGTAGACGTACACCGGTGTGACGATCGGCAACCGTCCGAAAACCGCCACCATGAAACGCAGGATGTCGACCGTGTCGCGCAGCCAGAACGTGGCCGAGACGGCGAGCACGAGCAGCGACACGACCCGCAGCACCGGTCCGTTCGACGGCGGCGAGATCAGCAGCAGGATGCCGGCGGCGAGCAGCGGCAACACCAAGAGGTACGCCGCCGAAGGCGCCGCCCACAACACGAAGAGCGTCAGCAGGATCCACGCCGGCAACGTATACGTCCACGCCACCGCGGGATGCCGCAATCCTCTCGCTCGAGCAGGCAGCCACCGGCCCAGACGGGCCACCATCCACGCCACCGCGCTGCCAACCGCCACGAGCATCAGAAGGAATCGATCGGGACGCGCGTACCACGGATGGTAGACCTCGCGGGCGGCACGCAGCGCGGCAGCCGCGGCCACCATCGCGGCGACGGTGAGGACCACGGCGAGCAGCATCCAGGCGAGCCCGAGGAGCCAGCGGCCAACCCCTTCCTCTCGCACCAGGAACCGTGTGATGCGCGCCCAGGCGACGAGCCCCAGAATGATCGCCAGCGCCGAGGCCGTCCACGCGATGCCGCTGCCGTAGCTGATTCCGACGGTGCCGCCGATGTCGAAATAGGTCGCGGTCCGATCGTCGCGAACGGTGATATCGCTCTGCTGGAGTCGCTTGACGATGGCGATGACGTTCTCGCCGGCGTCGCGCAGTGCCCGCGACGAGAGGCGTTCGGGCGTGTCGCGAGCCGTGTGATAGGTGTAGCTGTCGCCCACGGCAGCGAAGTTGAGCCCGGGGATCTCGTGGCGCGCGAGGATCGAGAAGTCGGTATCGTTCGGCAGGCGATCGTAGATCTCGATCGCATACGATCCGCCGCGCGGGTGCGTCGCCCCCTTGGCCCAGTGTGAAACGAGCCATCCGTTACCGGGACCAGCCTGGAACAGGGGGACGGGGTTGCCGGAGCCGCTGGACTCGAGGTTGATGTACGCGGAGAGGCGTTCACCCACCTGCGGATCGGTCATGAGCGCTGCGGCGCCGAGCAGTCCTTCTTCCTCCCCGTCGGTGACGAGAATGTAGGTCGTCCACTGGCGCTCGGGCAGCGCCGCGATCAATCGTGCCGCCTCGAGCGACACCGCAACCCCAAACGCATCGTCGCCCGCGCCTGGCGTGTCGCCACGCGAATCGTAGTGGGAGAGCAGTCCGACGGCTTCCTGTCTGGCGCCGGGAAGCACCGCGATGATGTTGGCGACGCGCGCCGTGCGTCCAAGTTCCGGTCGGCTCGCATCGGTTTCCTGGACGCGCACCTGATAGCCGAAGATCGTGAGCTGGTCGACGATGTAGGCGCGTGCGCGGGCGTGAGCATCGGTTCCAGAAGGCCGGCTGCCGATGGTGCCTGCGAGCATCTCGACATGCGCGCGCGCGTTGCGGATCGAGAAGATCTCCGGCTCCCGTGAGCAGCCGGAAACCATCGCCAGGCAGAGGAGAAGAAGGGCGAGGCGAGGACGCATGGGCCCACAGCCTACAACATTCGATCGTCCAGCCGTCCCGTGTAGATCGCCATCCCGACGACCGCGTCCACCCCGAGCGCGTCGAGGCGGTGGACCTCGTCGGGCGTCGTGATCCCCCCGGCCGCCGTGAGGCGTCTCGTGGTGGCCGCCCGAAGCGCGGTGATCGCTTCGAGGTCGGTTCCCTGCATCAGCCCTTCGCGATCGATGTGCGTGTAGAGAAACTCGCCGAAGAAAGGTTCCAGGTGCCGGATCGCCTCGAGCGGGGTGATGTCGACGGCGGATCGCCAGCCATTGATGACGACCCGTCCGCCGCGTCCGTCCACGGCCGCGATGAGGCGTTCCCGGCCGACCGCTTCTTCCAAATCCGCGGCGAATGGGAGATTGATTCCGTGCGGGGGGAACAGCGCCGATCCGACGATCACCGCAGTCGCGCCCGCATCGAGCACCTGCCGCGCGCGTCCGAGCGAGCGGATGCCGCCGCCGACCCGGCACGGGAGCTTCGCACAGATGCGCTGTACCAGCGCATCGTTCGATCCAGTGCCTTTCGCGGCATCGAGATCGATCAACTGGACCTTGCTCCGGCCGTGGAACCGTTCGATCCAGCCGTCGATGTCTGAGGACTCGATCGCAAGCCGCTCACCCTGCACGAGCTGGACGATGCGCCCGCCCTGAAGGTCGATGGATGGAATCAGCACGTGTGCACCTCGGTGCCGCGGCGGACGGGGATGCCGTGCTCGGCCAGGCAGATCTTCAGGTCCGCGATCGCGTGTTCGGAGAAGTGGAAGATCGAGGCCGCAAGTGCAGCATCGGCCTTCCCAACGGTGAACACGTCGACGAAGTGGGTGAAATCGCCTGCGCCGCCGGACGCGATCACCGGAATCGAAACCGCTTCGACGACGGCAGCTGTCAGGTCGCAGTCGAAGCCTGCGCGCGTCCCATCTCGATCGATCGACGTCAGCAGGATCTCTCCGGCGCCGCGGTCCTCCGCCTCTCGGGCCCAGTCGACCGCGTCCCGTCCCGTGGCGCTCTGTCCGCTTCGGGCGAACACGTCCCAACGATCCGTACCGCGCTTCGCATCGACGGCGACGATCACCGCCTGGCTGCCGTATCGATTCGCAAGCCGCGAGATCAGCTCCGGATCCGTGAGCGCCGCGGTGTTGACGCTGATCTTGTCCGCACCGGCGTCCATGATCGCGGCGGCATCGGCATCGGAGCGGATCCCGCCGCCGACGCTCAGCGGGATGAACAGCTCGCGCGAGACCGCCTCGATGGTCTGCACGATCGCGCGGCGCGCTTCGATGGTGGCGGTGACGTCGAGGAGCACCAGCTCGTCGATCCCTTCCGCGTTGTAGCGCCGCGCGAGCGCAGCAGGATCGCCGGCTTCCCGAAGACCCTCGAAGTTCACGCCCTTGACGACGAGTCCGTCACGCACGTCGAGACAGGCGATGAGCCGTTTGGCCAGCACGTTAGCGCCTCACCATCGCCGCGAAGTTGCGCAGGATCTGGAGACCCGCCGCGCCGGACTTCTCGGGATGGAACTGCACGCCGGCCACGTTGCTTCGTTCGACGACAGCCGCGAAGCTCTTCCCATGCGTCGTCACCGCGGCCGTGTCGCTCGTAACCGGCGCGGCGTACGAGTGGGTGAAGTACACATAGGTGCCGCTTTCCACGCCGGTCAGGACGGCGCTCGTGACCGGGACCGAGATCGAGTTCCAGCCGACGTGCGGCACCTTGAGCGGCCGCGATGTCCGGATCCGCTCACATCGTCCTGCAACGAGACCGAGTCCTGGAACGCCGGGCGCCTCGTCGCTTCCCTCGAACAGCATCTGCATCCCCAGGCAGATGCCGAGAAGCGGCACGCCTGCGGTCACGCGTTCCAGGATCGCCTCACGCCACCCGTCGTCGAGCGAAGCCGTCGCATGGAAGTGTCCGACGCCGGGGATGACGATTCCGTCGTACACACCGAGGTCGGCAGGCGACCCAGGCGTCATGGTGTCGACACCAATCGCCGCGAAGGCCTTGCGAACCGACGTCAGGTTCCCAGCCCCGTAATCAATCACAGCCAGCTTCACTTACTTGCCCCCGGCTCCCGCACCTCGCACCTCGCACCCCGGACCGCGCACCGCGCACCGCGCACCGCGGACCGCCGACCGCGGACCCCGGACCGCGGACTCCGGATATCAGCCCCTTCGTCGACGGCAGCATTCTCGCCATGCGCTTGTCCTTTGCGCATGCGACTCGCAGCGCGCGGGCAAAGGCCTTGAAGCACGCCTCGACGTGGTGATGGCTCGAGCGTCCGTACAGCACGTTGACGTGGACGTTTGCCCGGGCTCCCTGGGCGAATCCATCGAAGAAGTCGTGAACAAGCTCCGCGTCGAGATCGCCGACGCGCTTCACGCGCAGTCGAAGGTCCACCGCGGCATGCACGCGACCGCCGAGATCGATCGCCGCGACGGCGAGCGTTTCGTCCATCGGCATCACGAAGTAGCCGGCCCGATTGATGCCGCGCCGCGATCCGAGCGCCGTCGACACCGCTTCGCCGAGGGCGATGCCGAGATCCTCGACCGTGTGGTGCTGGTCGACGTCGAGGTCGCCGTCCGCGAGGATCGCCAGGTCGAAGGCGCCATGCCGTGCGACGAGTTCGAGCATGTGATCGAGAAAGCGGATACCGGTCGTGACGTCGTATCGCCCGCGTCCATCCAGGTTCAGCTTCAGGCGGATCCGTGTCTCGGTGGTGTCCCGTTCGATCACCGCACGGCGCACAGGACCTCCTCGAGCGCGTTCGCGCAGCGGCGCGTGTGTTCGACGATCCCGGCCGTGATGCGTACGCAGCCGGCGCATCCGTGATTCTTCGAGCGATCGCGGACGTAGATTCCACGAGCGGCCAGCAGCGAGCAGACGTCGGCGGCGCGGTCGCCGAACCGCGCGAGCACAAAGTTCGCGTCGCTCTGCCAGTACGGCACCGCCAGGCGGTCGAGCGTGGCATACAGCAGCCGTTTCGACTCCCGAACCTGCTCCAGGTACCACTCGTAGTAGGCGTGGTCACGGAGCGCCGCCGGGAGTGCGACCGCGGCCGCGAGGTTGACGCTGTATGGCGGCAGGGCACGCCGGATTGCCTCCAGCTTCTCGAGCGCGCCCACGAGCGCTCCGCATCGCAGCGCCGCGAGGCCGTACGCCTTGGCGAACGTGCGTCCGACGATGATGTTCGGGTGCGCCGCCAGTGCCGGGTCGCCGATCAGTGACGATCCGCTGAAGTCGGCGTAGGCTTCGTCGACAAAGACGATGGCCTGTGGTGCGGCTGCCGCGATCCGGAGGATGCCATCGGGCGGGGCACTGATGCCCGTCGGATTGTTCGGGCTGGTGATGAAGATGATCCGGGTAATCGGCTTGACCGCGGCGATTACCTCGTCGGTGGGGAACGCGAAGTCGTCCCGCAGCGGCACCTCGACGACCTTCGCGCCGGCGGTCTCGGCGCACGACGCCTGCATGTCGAAGGCTGGAACGACGACGATCGCTTCCGCCGGGTTGCGTCGTGCGCTTCTCATCGCGACGAGGCATGCGGCGAGGATGCCCTCGTCGAGCCCGTTGGTGAGGAGCAGGTGAGATGGCGGAACGCCGAGCCGCCACGCCGCCGCGCCGATCGCTTCGGAGTAGTCCGGATAGAAAGCTACGGCTTCCGCAGTGATGCCGCGTAAGGCATCGAGCACGGCAGGCGAACAGCCGCCGGTGTTCTCGTTGAGGTGCAGCCGCAGTCCGCTTTTCGGCGTGACCGCCTTCTCGTACAGATACGTCATGTCGTTCTCCGGCTCCGTTCACCTGCCAGTCGAAGCGTAATCGACGCCGCGTGACCGGAGAGCCCTTCTGCCCTCGCGAGCGCCACCGCCGCGGGGCCGATCGCGCGCAGTCCGCGCGTCGTCACCCGCTGGACGCTGGACACGCGGACGAAATCCGCCGCGCTCAACCCGCCGCGCGCGCGGGCTCCGCCGTTGGTCGGCAGCACGTGATTCGATCCCGTGACGTAATCGCCAAGGGCCTGTGCGCTCGCGGCCCCAACGAACACTGTCCCGGCCGATCGCAACCGCTGCGCAACCTTGTCGTCATCGCACACCGCGTGCTCCGGCGCGATGCGTTCGCAGATCGCGGCGGCCTCGGCCAGCGTGCGCGTCACGACGATGGCGCCGTTGCGCTGGAGAGCGGTGCGTGCGGGCCCTCTTGCGGGCAGTTGCCGCAGGCAGGCTTCGGCGACACCCTTCGCCAGCCGCGCGGACGGCGTCAGGAGGATCGCGCGGGCGTCCGGGTCGTGCTCGGCCTGGGCGATGAGGTCCGCCGCGATCCACGCCGGATCGCCTTTGGAAGACACGACGACGATCTCGCTGGGGCCGGCGGTGAAGTCGATGGCACAGTCCGTCGAGACGAGCGCCTTCGCCGCCGCGACATATGCGTTGCCGGGGCCGACGATCTTGTCGACGCGTGGCACGGTCCGTGTGCCGTACGCCAGCGCGGCGATCGCGTGCGCGCCGCCGATCCTGAACAGGCGATCGACGCCGGCCTCGAGCGCCGCGAGCATGACGGCCGGATCCGGCTTCGGGCAGACGGCGATGACGTCGCGGACACCGGCCACGCGCGCCGGGATGGCGGTCATCAGGAGCGACGAGGGAAGGGGATACCGTCCGCCGGGGACGTAGCAGCCGGCACGGTCGAGCGGCATCACTCGCGCCTCGATCGAGACGCCGGGTGCGGTCGACATCGTCCAGCCTCGCGGCACCTGCTTTTCGGCCACTCTTCGAATCGCGCCTGCCGCCGCCGTAATGGCGTCGCGCACGTCCCCGGGTGTCCGCGCCGCCTCGCGCAGCATCTCTGTCCGAGCGATCTCGATCGGACCGGCCAGGCCGTCGAGTGTGCGTGCGTATGCCAGCAGCGCGGCGTCGCCGCGGCCGCGTACGTCTGTCACGATCCGCGATACGCGGCGGTGGACCGCATCGCTCTGTCGGAGGCGCCGATCGATGAGAGCGTTCAGCTCACGGCTGTCGGAGGATCTGATGATTCGCACGGTTGATCTCGTTCACCATCCTGGCGGGGCGTAAAGCCCCGCCCTACGTACGTAGGGCACCCCTTTACGGGGTGCCACGCTTCACAACACGATCTTGTTCAGCGGGTACTCCACGATCCCTTCGGCGTGCGCGCGCTTGAGGCGGGGGATCAGATCGCGGACGGTCCGTTCCTCGATGATCGTGTTCAACGCCACCCATCCATCGTCGGCGAGCGGCGAGATCGTCGGACGTTGAAGCGCGGGCAGCAGCGTGAGCACGGTGTCGAGGTCCGCGCGACGGACGTTGAGCATGATGCCGACCCGTCCCTGGGCCTCGATGGCGGCCCGCAGCAGGAGCGCGAGGTTCTGGAGCTTGGTGCGCTTCCACTCGTCCTCGAGCGAGCGCGCGTTTGCGATCAGTTGCGTGTTCGATTCGAGGACCGTGTCGATCACGCGCAGGCGATTCGCGCGCAGCGACGATCCGGTTTCGGTCACCTCGACGATCGCGTCGGCAAGCACCGGCGGCTTGACTTCGGTGGCGCCCCACGAGAACTCGACGTTGACACGGATGCCGAGCCGCTCGAAATACGCCTGTGTGGCGCGGACGAGTTCGGTGGCGATCGTGGCCCCTTCGAGGTCCTGCGGCGTTTGGTACCTCGAGTCTTCCGGAACGGCCAGGACCCAGCGCACCCTGCCGAAGCTCTGTTTCGCGTAGACGAGGTCGGCGAGCCGTTCGATGCCGCATCCGCCGCCGTTGGCGGCCGCGTGTTCGGCGATCCAGTCCTGGCCGGTGAGGCCCGCGTCGAGCACGCCGTCGGCGACGTAGCGGGCCATCTCCTGCGCCCGGATCAACATGCACTCGATCTCGGGATCGTCGATCGCGGGATAGTACGAACGCGTGCTCGCGTAGATGTTGAACCCCGCGCGCGCAAAGAGTCCGATCGTGGCTTCCTGAAGGGAGCCCTTGGGAATACCGATTCTGATCTTCATGGTTCTCTGCGTGCTGATCCCTGGTCCCTGTTCCCTGATCCCTGTTCCCTGATCCCTGTTGTCTGGGTGCTGCGGAAGCAGGTACGGGTGCCCGTGTGACACACGTTCCCTTCTCCCTCACGAATCACCTTCAACAGAAGGGTGTCTTCGTCACAGTCCGTCAGCATCTCGACGATGCGGAGCCGGTTTCCCGAGGTTTCCCCCTTCGTCCACAGCGTGTTGCGCGTGCGGCTGAAGAAGGTCGCGTACCCGGACGCCTTCGTGAGCGCCAGCGCCTCGTCGTTCATGAACCCCACCATCAGCACTTCGCCGCTGCCGTCGTCCTGGACGACCGCGGGGATGAGGCCATCGAGCTTTGAAAAATCCATGGTGAAAAAGAAAAAGGCCCTGCTGGGTGCTCCCAGCAGGGCCTTTCGAAAAATCGCGTCAGTTGCTCGTCGTCAGTTCACGCGCATAGGTCGACCGGCCCGCTGGTGCAGGAAATGATGGTGCCGGTGATGATGGAGCGCCGTGAACATTGAACGGGAACGAGAGTACCCGGCTGATGACACGTTGTCAACCCGCCGGATCGCGTCTTTCACGACTCGTTAGAAATGTCCCCGTCCTTGACTCGATAGAAATGTCCCCTCGCCAGTATCAGCCAGGCGCTTGCGGCTGCCGCCTTCGACGCCCATAATGGCCGCACTCGTGCGGGGTGGGGGATGCGTCGGGTGGGAAGAAGGCCCTTGAGCATGTTCACCGGCGGCAGACCGTGGCGCAGCCAAACGACCGTGTTCCAGGATTCCGGTGATGCTGGTATCACGGGGCTGGCGGATTGTCGCGGTCTGGAGGATCTCAGACGGCACATCTGCGGAGAGGTCGCGGCTCGTTTCGGGAGCTCCAGTGTGGTCCTGTTCGAGTCGGTGAACGATGGCGCGGTCTTCCGCGCCACCTGGAACAGCGGGTCGCTGCCCCTCCCGACCGGAACTGTGGCGAGCCGCGGCCGACTCGCGCGGTGGCTGCGCGTCAATGCAGAACTGCTGCCGATCGATCCTGGCGACGGCCGTTACACCTGGTGGTCGCCCGCCGAACGGGAGTTGTTGCGCGAGACCGGCGCGACCATGTGCCTGCCGCTCGTCGTCTCGGGCCGGCTCGTCGCGTTCGCATGCTTCACCGCGGCGAATGCAGCCATTAGATACGACGACGCGCGGCGCCGGGCTCTCGAGGATTTCGCGCGCCGCGCGGCCGCAAGATGGGGGGAACTCGATCAGGCCGGTCGCGCGCGTCGTGCGGCACGAGCGCTGTACAGATCGCAGCAACTCAGTGTTGCCGGTGAGCTTGCCGCGACCGTGTCGCACGAAGTGCGCAATCCGCTCGCCGCGATCCGGTCGCTCGTCCAGTTCGTCCGCGACGCCGACCCGGAATCGGACCAGCGGAAGCGACTGCTCACGGACGTCATCGACGAGGTCGATCGGGTCGGCGCAACGCTCGCCCGACACCTGGACCTCAGTCGACCGCATCACTCGCAGTTCGTAGAGATCGACGTCGGTGATCTCGTGGACGACGTGGTTGCCTTCGTGCAACGGTATGCAACACGACGACATGTGAATCTGACGTTCCAGCGACCTGGTCTGCCGCTTCGGGTGTGCGCCGATCCCGCCGAACTGCGGCAGGTCCTGCTCAACGTGCTGCTCAACGCCTGTCAGGCCTGCGCCGGTTCTGTGACCGTGGCGATGTCGACCGGAGTGCGGCCGGCCACCGACCAAGGCCATGCTCTGGCCGAGATCTCGGTGGTCGACGATGGACACGGCATTGCGGATGCGTCGCGGGTATTCGAGCCGTTCTTCACGACGAAACCTGACGGCGTCGGCCTTGGTCTGTCGTTCTGCCGCGACGCGCTGACCAGGTGTGACGGGACGATTGCCTTGCGGAGCAGCGTTGGAAACGGCACACGCGTCATCATCACTCTCCCGCTCGTGGCCCATGGGTTCGATTCTCGTCATAGACGATGAGCCGCGCCTGCGGGAGGCGCTTACGCTCGTTCTGAACGCCCACGGCCACAACGTCAAGGCTGCCGACTCCGGGGAGCTCGGCGAGCAGCTGTTTGCGCAAGGCAGCTATGACGTCGTGGTGCTGGACCTGCGGCTGCCGGGGATCGACGGTCTCCAGACGCTGGAGCGGCTCCGGCGGCACGACCCGGGAGTCGTCACGGTGTTTCTCACGGCACATGGTTCGGTGAAATCTGCCGTAGAGGCGATGCGGGCCGGTGGCTACGACTACCTGACCAAGCCGTTCGACAACGACGAGTTGCTGCTCGTCATCAACCGTGCGCTTCAACAGCGGGAGCTCGGTCAGCGTGTACGGTCCCTCCAGCTGGAAGTTGAAGGGCGTGCCGCGTTCCCGGGCATCATCGGGCGGAGCCATGCCATCGGACGTGCCCTGGCCCTGCTGGCGAAGGTGGCTGAGACCGACGCCGCTGTCCTGCTCCTGGGTGAATCGGGCACGGGCAAGGAGCTGGCTGCCCGAGGGGTGCACCGCCACAGCCGCCGGGCGGACCGGCCGTTCGTCGCCGTGAACTGCGCCGCGATCGCCAGCACGGTGGCCGAATCGGAGTTGTTCGGTCACGAGCGCGGGGCGTTCACCGACGCGCGGGCCCGCCGGATCGGTCATTTCGAATCGGCTCACGGCGGAACCCTGTTTCTCGATGAGGTCGGGGAGCTCCCGCCGGACGTGCAGTCGAAACTGCTGCGCGTGCTCGAAGAGCGGACGATTCGACGGCTGGGTGCCAGCGAACCAACCGCGGTCGACGTGCGCATCGTGGCGGCGACGAACCGCGATCTTGCCGCCGAGGCCGCCGCCGGACGCTTCCGAGCCGATTTGTACTGGCGGCTTGGCCAGTTTCCGATCCGGATGCCATCGCTGCGTGAGCGGATCGACGATCTCCCGCTGCTGGTGAATCACCTGATCGGGAAACTGAATTCGGAACTTGGGACCCGGATTGTTGGCGCCTCCCCGGACGTGCTGGCGCGCTTCGCCCGTCACGAGTGGCCCGGCAACGTGCGAGAGCTCGAGAACGTCGTCCGCTGGTCCCTGCTCGTGGCCAGCGGGACAACCATTACCGAATGCGATCTGCCGCCGGACGTTTTTGGCGCGGTGGACGAGGCCCACGGTGACATGTCACGCGGAGCCACGCTGGCGGAGATGTTGAAGCGAAGCACGGAGCACGTCGAGCGGGCCGCCATCGAGGCCGCAATGCTGGCCCATGGCGGCCGGCGAATGCGGGTCGCAGCTGCGCTGGGGATCAGTCGGCGCGCGCTGTTCAACAAGCTCAAAAAGTACGGGCTTACCGATCGAGGATGGAAGCAGGCCCGGGATTCTGAATGATCCGTCTCCTGAAGAGCGTGGAGACGAGTGCCCCGAATGCCAGAGCGTATGCGGCCAGGCCCGCGAGCGGAGCGACCGCGTTCCGACGCAAGTCCCTTCGGTCGAACTCGGGGCGTTCGAATCGCGGAAGCTCGTGGAGCTTCGGCGACGGATGCCGGTCGAACCGTACCCAATGCCCGCCGGCCTCTGCCGGCAGGCGAATGGTGATTCGAGGGCGGTCGTCGAATAGCACTCGGTTCAGCGCTTGCTGGTACGTTCGAACGGAGCGCTCCCACGCTTCAGCCACTTCCTGACCCGTTCCAGCGAGCGTATCGATACTGCGAATGAGCAGGGCGCCTGGCGACAGCCAGTCCAACCATCCCAGGACGGCGAATTGCTTCCGCCGCTCCGCGCACCACGCCTGTTCCATCGCCTCGACTTCGACGCGCGCCTCACCAACGGCCCGCCGCCACGCATCGTCCAGCAGCAATCGGTCGCGGTCGATCGCGACGGCGATGGTCTCCGGATCAGGATCGCCGTCGAGACCGGGGGCGATTTGTGCGCCGAGCTGATATTCAGCGTCCGTGATGCGGCTCGCAAGCCGTTCGTCAGCCGCGTGCTCCAGGCTGCCTCGCGGCGCAACCGGGACGAGTACCCGAGCGGCGATGAAGGTGAGGGACGGCACCAGCAGCGCGATGACGGCCCACAGGGCAACCTGCGTCAGGTGGGCACCCGCATCACTCCGGGCCAGCAGACGGACCAGGCCGCCGAGCGCGATCATGAACCAGAGGAACAGCGCTGCGGGAACTCCCAACGGGGCGACGAGAGATACGATCTCGCGGACCGTTGTGTCGAGACCGGCGGGCCTGTTCAGAACCAGCCCCGCGAAGGCCACGAGCTGGACGACGACGACCGCATATACGGCGACGAGCGCGGCGGCGGCCAGCGCCGCGGAGATGACGAGTGCAGGCGCGACGGGGAGGCTGAGCCTCGCGCGCAGGGTCCCGGTGGTTCTTGCGTGGGCGACGATCTGGACGCCGTACATGCCAGCCAGCAGTCCACCGATCGTCATGACGAGCAGGCCGAAGTCCAGGGGAATGCGTCCAGCCGGCCGCGTGGCGGACCGTCGATCGGGACCCCAGCGGACACCTGCTGGTGAGAAGTCCCAGTACGCCGGGAGGAAGGCGTCGACGCCGGGTGCCAGCGCCGCGCCGGGCTCTGGCGGTCGAATCGCGCGAAGTCGTGGATCCAACTCCCACCCCATGATCGGGGCAGCAGAGAGCTGTGAGCGAACCTGTTCCTGCACGAGCCGCGTGTACTCGGGTCGTGCGGCTGCAACGTCTCGGAGTCCCAGTGAAGCGGAGATGCCCGCCAGCATGGCCAGCAGTGCGACGGATGCGTGGAGCATGCGCCAGCGCAACGCGAGGTTGAGTTCGTATCCCAACAGGACGATCCACCGGACCCGGCGCCGGTGAGCGAGGGGCGTTTGATCGTCCGGAGGGGCATCAACCATGGAACCATCCGGGGGCAGGTACCGGCAGCTCGTTGCGCGACCACTCGAGCACGAGCCGGCCGTTGTCCAGGATCCCGCCGCGGTCGGCGACTGCCCTTGCGAATTCGGCGTCGTGCGTGGCGACGAGCGCTGCCGGGCCTGCGGCGGCGAGATCCCGGATCACCAGGCCGAGCCGGGCAGCCTCCGACTCATTCAGCCCGACGGTCGGATCGTCGCAGAGCAGGACAGTCGTGCCGCGCAGCCGGGCGACCGCCAGCCAGACCGCGCGCTGCTCGAATGGCATCAATGTCCCGGCGGCCGCGTCGAAGCGACGGTCGGGGATATCGGACTCGCGCAGGGCAGCGTCGATCGCGTCGGTTCGAGGAGCCGCGTGACCGGCGAGCCGCATCAGCAGTTCGATGTTGGCTCGCACGGTGAGATGCGGCTCGAACCCGCTCGGCGCGCGGATGGCGGTGATCACGCGCCTGACGTCCATGGCCTGAGCGCCGGCCGAGTAACCGAGAACTGAGATCGAGCCCGTTTGGGGCTTGGAGAATCCGAGGAGCGCGTCGATGACCATCGACAGCGGCGTCGGCCGCTCGGCGACGAGCGCATACACTTCCGCTGCGCCAATGCGAAGGTCTACCGCATCGAGGATTCTGATCCCTGACTGCGCGACGATCGTGACACCTTCGAGAGCGATCACCCCGTTCAGCCCGTGTGCGGCACACCGTCAGGCCTGCCGTGCATGCTCACCGGGGACTCATGGTTTCCAGTCCGGGGAGCGGCACGTCGAAGAGCCGTTCGATCTGGCGGCGGTGAGCCGTGTCGTAGGCTCCGACCCATTCGTGCGTGATGATGCCCTGCGAGGATACCACCACGGTGTGCGGCGTGCCGCGAAAGCCGAACGCGCGCCGCGACTCGTCGGTGACACGCTGAATGATCTCGAACCCGAAGCCGCGCGCCGCAGCGAAGTCGCGGACGTCAGGCTCCGCGGTGACCGCCACGAACCGGAACCGATCGCCGGCGGCCGCCGCGAGGGCCTCGGCGTTGGGCCAGTTGCGCTCGCACCAGCGGCAGTCGGAGTTGAAGTAATAAACGACGGTTGGTCTTCCGTCGTCGAACGCCACGCGCGCCGCCTCGCCGCTGATCGCGCTGCCCTCGATGGCGCGGGCGGGTTCGCCGAGTGGCGCCAGATGCTCTTTCGGGGTCTCGAGCAGGCTGTGGATCCTCGAGGCCTGAACCACGTTGACGGCGACCGAGATCAGCAGCAGGAGCGTTGCCGAAGCGGGCCACGAAACTGTCGTTGACATGTCCGGGTGCCTCCCTTCTCAGACAATCGTTCGGTGCCTCGTGGCAAGCGCTGTGCCGCGAGTGTTACCGACCGGACCGCGGCTTCGGCCAGCCTTTTCGGGCGCCAGCGCGATGGATTGTGGGCATGAGACTTCCCGTTACGAGCACCAGCGCGCCCAAGCGCCGCGGTCACGCGCGAGCGCGTCGATTTCGGGGTGATCCCGCAGCCATTGAGTGTCCTGCGTCCGCGGATCCGCCGGGCGGATTCGTCCGAGTTGGGCACGGCCGTGCCCAGGCGTGCGTCTCGCCACGCGAGAGCAGGCAGTTTCTCGACGGAAAGCACCTGGCCGCACCCTTGCGACACCACGCGACCAAGGAGACTGACTATGAGACTGCGCGCCGTTGCCATCGCTGTCGCCCTCGCGGGTCTGGGGTTCTCGCTGCCGTCCGTGTGGACGGCGAGGGCGGCGACGTTGATCTGTTGCGCAGACTCCGGCGACTGCCCGGGCGGGGCCCGCTGCTGTGATCCTGAGATGCTCGGCGAAGCTCCCTGCGCCCCCGGCCG
Organism: Vicinamibacterales bacterium; assembly: GCA_036401215.1. Classification (GTDB taxonomy): domain Bacteria; phylum Acidobacteriota; class Vicinamibacteria; order Vicinamibacterales; family 2-12-FULL-66-21; genus JACDCA01. The sequence goes on from DASWVN010000326.1 coordinate 34,863, forward strand.
GGCGGGATGGTGCCAGGAGACGTGCCGGCCGATCGAGAGCGACGGTTCGAGTGGCGCCGGCGCGACCACGAGGCGCTGATGGGGGGGGGCAACGGCGCACAGCCATGAGTTCCCGATATCGAAGCACGAATTGTGGCGCGCGCGACCGGACCGTGGAGTCGCGCGAGGTGATGGAGGCCGCCACGCACGAGCGGACCACCCGCGCCAAGTTCCTGGAGCTGCATGCGCGGCTTGTCGCAGGCGATCAGGCGATTGCGAACCAGTTGTGCGAGCTCATGGTTCCAGAGCTCCGGCGTCAGCTTCGACAGTGGGCGCCACGTTCCTGGCTGGAGTTCCTCGAAGACGCGATTGACGACACCCTGACGGCGCTGGTCGCGAGGCCCGCGCGGTGCAACCCGCGGCGGGGCGATCCGATCGCCTGGTTGATGACTATTGCACGGAACAAAGTGATCGACGCGGCGAGGGCAGCCGGCCGGCGCCGTCGGCGCGAATTGCCGCTCACGGACGAATTCGCTGCAGCGCTCGCCGCATCGGGTCCCACAGATCACTCGTCTGGCGATCCGGTCTGGGTTGACCACCGCCGGCGGCAGATCCTGGCCGTAGCCAGGACCGATTGTGAGACGCAGTTTCTCGAAGCGCGCATGAGAGGCGCGCCTGTCGCCGTTCAAGCGGCGCTGCTTGGCGCTGCGGAACGATCGGAGCACGAGCAGCGGGTGCTCGTCAATTCAGTGTGGCACCGGCTGCGCCAGCGGTTCGTACGACGGCTGACGTCCGGTCCGGGAGCGGTTCGAGAGTGACTCAGTCGCGACATCTCGGCTGTGCGATCCGAGCGACCGCAGACGTATATAGAGGTGAATAGGGGAAGCGAGGAGCGGGGCCACGTGCCATAGCGAGCGGCCACACCAGGAGGACAAGGTGTCTCACCGGGTACTGCGTTTCTCTCGGTATTTGCCCATGGGAGTGGTAGCGCTCGTTGTCCTTTCGGCGCTCGGCTGGCTAGCTCATGGCCTGATCCGTACGAGTGATCCGCTGCCAAGTGTTGAGGAATGCGACTGCGTCATCGGCAGCAGCGAAGGACGCAGCATGCGCGGACGCCTCGACGAGCGAGGTGAGTGTAGGCCTATTCCGTGCCGAATCTGTTCGGACGGTCGGACCGAAGCGCCATCGCGAGCAGTAGATACTGAAAAGCACCAACTCTCGGGTTCTCGGGTGACGGACACCATCGAAGCGGCGGTTCGAAGTCTCCCCGTGTCACCTGAGTCATGTGCGCGCAATCCACGGAAGGCGTCGGTCGATGTCTGTGCCCCGCAGTCGGGCCTCGTTCGACTGCAAAGGAGAAACGCATGAACACGAGAATGCTGGTACGACGTGTCGTCGTCGGCGCTGTCCTTGCGGTTGCGTTCGTCGTCGGGATCAGCGTAGCCTCCACACTGGCTGCAGGAGAACTGGTGCCAGACTGTAACTGCAAGGTTCACAACTGGCCCAATCCTGGCGACGAGAAGCCAGGGCTCCGCAACGAGGAGGATGGGCAGTGCTACTTGGATCCCTGTGGGACCGACATAGAGAACGAGTAGCCGGCGTGACGGTTCGATCACCAGACTACGCCTGCAACAGTTCTCCGGGAGTCCGCTGGTAAACCCGGGGGGCTTTGGCCCCCCGCATTCCTGTTCGAGTGGGCGCAAGTGAGTGGAGCCGTGTTGAAAACTCTCCCGAACGACGCCGTATCGCGTCTCCTGCAGGGTGTATCAACCGTGACTGCCGGATTCGGAAGGTGAACTGGCCCGCCGGGTGGCTCTTGACCAGCAGCGCACTACGCCCAAGTGATACATGCTCGTCGTCCGTTGCAACGCCAACCGAGGCGTCAGAAGGCGAGTATTGCCTTTGAGGCGGGCCGTGGCGGGGGCCTCTAACTTAACTAAGGCGATGCCGCACAGGAGCAACGGTCGGCGGGATGTACCGTGCCTGTAACCAGAAACCCGGCTTCAGTTGGCGGCAGAGCCAAGTGTGTTCCCGGGAGGGCGCTCCGGCGCGTTAGTATTCCTTGAGTTTTACGAAGGTCCGCCATCCGGGTTGCACGCCCGGCTCTGATGGCGTCCAGGTGCCTCCGTGAACGCTTCCTTTGCCACATCCCATGCTGAACGAGGTTCGTCAGTCCTTTCGTGCCCTGCGCCACGCCAGGGGATTCTCGATCGTCGTCGTTGTGACGCTCGCCTTGGGAATCGGCGCCAACGCGGCGCTCTTCTGCGTAGCCGACGCCGTTCTGCTGCGGCCGCTGCCGTATCCCGATCCCGACCGACTGGTTGCGATCAATGGCGCCCCGATGTCGATCACCACCAGGACGGGGCTTCGACTCCGCAAAGAGGTCGAGGAGAGCGGCGTCTTCAGCGGCGCCGGCACCTACGAATCCGGTGCGGTCAATATCGGCGGAGTGCTTGGCGCCGAGCGCGTCCGAGCCGCCGCCGTCTCCGCCGGATTCCTCGAGGCGCTCGGAGCGGATCCGGTGATCGGACGCCTGTTCACGGCTGACAACTTGGACGAGGATCTACGGCAGGCGGTCATAAGCTACGCATTCTGGGAGCGTCACGGACGTTCCATCACACCTGGAGGCGAGATTCTCATCAACGGGCGTTCGTTCCTCGTGCGGGGCATCATGCCCGACCGCGTGGATTTTCCTGGCGGTGCCGACGTCTGGATCCCGACGGGATCGGACCGTCAGATCGCCGGCAGTGCGTCGGCGCCTGCAACGATCGCACGGCTCGCAACCGGCGTGACACCCGATCGAGCCCAGTTCGAACTGGAGCGCATCGCCGAGGCGTTGGTGAAGGGGGGCCGCGATTTCAAGGAGCAGCCGATCAGCGTCGTGCCACTGCACGATGAGCTCGTGGCGCCGGTGCGCCCGCTGTTCCTCAGCCTGGCGGTCGCCGTGATGCTTGTCCTGCTGGTCGCGTGCATCAACACCGCGAGTCTCCTGCTCGTGCGCGTCTCGGCCCGGGAACGCGAGATCTCGGCGCGCCGGGCACTCGGGGCTTCGAGCCTGCGGCTCGTTCGACAGCTGCTGTGCGAGAGCGTACTGCTATCGGCGTGCGCCGGTCTCCTGGCGATTCCAGTGGCCATGTGGACGCTCGGTGGGATTCGCTCCGTACTACCTGTCGCGCTACACGGCGCCGGTGACGTGGTCTTCAACGCGCGAGCCCTGTTCGTCACGGGACTTCTATGCGCGATAACCACGCTGCTCTTCGGTACGGCGCCGGCCTGGTCGTTACGGCGCGCGGGCGGCCTCGGCGTTCTTCGCGGGATGTCATCGACTACCGTTGATCCATTCTGGCGACATTTCCGTAGCGTGCTCGTGATCGCCGAGCTTGCGATCGCTCTGGTCCTCATTACTGGCGCCGCAACGCTCGGCCTGACCGTCAGTGCCCTCATGCGCGTCGACCTCGGTGTCGCAGGCGACCGTGCCCTGACGGTCGAAACGACGCTTCCCCTGGCAAGGTACGACGCGCCGGAACGGCTCGCCGCCTTTCACGAGCAGATGGAGGCTGCCGTGAGCGCGGTGCCGGGGGTCGAGGCCGTGGGCGTCACGAACCACCTGCCCGGCGCCCGACAGATGGCTGTCGGCCGGCGGATCACGGTCGAGGGACGTCCGGCGCCTCAAGGGGCCCAGCGTGGTGCGACCTATCTGTCGGCATCCCCCGACTACTTCCGCGCTATCGGTATCCCTCTCGTAGCCGGACGGTATTTCACGCCGGCGGATGGAGCACGGGCCCAACCCGTGGCGATTGTGAGTGAGAGCGTCGCGCGGCGTGTGGGGCTGTCGCCCCCGGAAGCTGTCGGTCGTCGCGTCGAGACCGGCCTGGGGCAGCCTTCGTGGGCGACGATAGTCGGCGTCGTTCGCGACGTGCGGCTGCGAGGCCCGGAGGCGGATCCCGGTGCCCAGTTGTACGTGCCGCTCGCACAGCAGCCCAACTTCGGCACCACGTTCATCGTCGTCAAGGCACTCGGCGAACCAGCGGCCCTGGCGCCGGCGCTGCGAGCCGTGATCGCGCGAATCGATCCGGAGGTGCCACTCTACAACATCCAGACGTTCGACCAGGTCCGCAGAGGCTTTGTAACAGAGCGGCGCTTCGCCATGGCGACGATGGGCGCGTTCGGGTTGCTTACCGGATTCCTGGCCGGCATAGGGATATACGGGATGCTGTCGTATCTGGTGGAGCTTCGAACGCGCGAGATCGGCATCCGCATGGCGCTCGGCGCTTCGCCGGCGGCGGTGCGCCGCGAGATCCTACGGGGAGGGCTGCTCCACGCCCTCGCCGCCGTGGCGATTGGCGGCGGCGCATCGGCGGTGCTGCTCCGTGTCATGACGACTTACGTCCCCGGTCTCGAGCCCCCGGGTGTCCCATTGCTTGCCATGATGGCAGGTGCGATCCTGGTTGCCGTCATCCCCGTCATGTGGCTCCCGGCCCGCCGCGCCACCGCGATCGATCCGATACACGCGTTGCGTGCCGAGTAGTGATGGCTCTCACAGTGCTAGCGCATCGCGGAAGGAAGCCGGTCCGTCTTACGGCGCGTTCGCGACGCGCTGACGATCGGCAAGGCCGTGTTTCAGGGAATTCTCCGGATTCGAGATCTGATTCTCGCGAGTGAGGAACGCATGAAGTGTGTGGTCACTTCGAGGATGTGGCTGGACGACCTCCGTCGCGACACGATCTACGCGCTCCGGACGCTGGGCCGATCGCCCGGCTTCACACTCGTCGCGATCCTCACCCTGTCGCTCGCGATCGGCGCCAATGCAGCCATCTTCACCGTGGTCGAACGCGTGCTCGTGCGGTCGCTGCCGGCACCGGAAGCCGACCGGCTGGTCCGCATCTATTCGTCCTCACCCGCCGAGACCAGGGGAAACGCATCGATGGACGACGTCGCGGATTGGCGCGCCGCGGCCGAGTCGTTCGATCTGCTCACGGGGTTCGGCGGCACGACCCTCTCCATAACGGGTGACGCCGGCGCCGAGTCGATCGTAGGCATGCTGGTGGAGCCCGACTTCTTCACCATGACAGGCGTCCGCATGCCGCTCGGACAACCGTTCACGGCGTCGGACTACACCTTGTCTGGCAACGCGGCGCTCGCGACCTTCGCGCGGCCAAAAAACGTACAAAGTCCGGCGACAGTCATCCTGAGCGATGGGCTCTGGCGTCGTCAGTTCGGCGCCGATCCGGAGATCGTCGGTCGCCACGTCCGGCTGAGCGCTCTCGATGCGGTCGTCGTCGGTGTCATGCCAGCGGACTTTCAGTTCGACGAGACACCCACCGGGAAGGCCGACTGCTGGATCCCACTCGTCGAATCGCAACTTCTGGGCAAACGCCGCTCGCGACAACTCATTGCGATCGGCCGGCTCAAACCTGGCGTGAGCCTCGCCGCGGCGAGGGCCGAAATGGACGTTGTCGCCCTCGCCCTCCAGAAGGCGTACCCAAAGGAGCTCGATCAGCGGACAGTATCACTCGAACCACTCAAGGAGAGCATGACCGGGGGGGTGAGGCCGACGCTGCTGATTCTCCTGGGTGGCGTCGGGTGTGTGCTGTTCGTCGCATGCGCCAACGTCGCCAGCCTGCTCATTGTCCGCGCTACGGCCCGGCGGCGCGAGGTCGCGGTGCGAGTGGCGATCGGCGCGGGACGCGGCCGGCTGGTCCGACAGTGGCTGACCGAGAGCACGGTTCTGGCGGTTGCAGGCGGCGCGGGAGGTTGGCTCATCGCCGTCTGGGCCGTCCCGGCATTCACGGCATTGGCGCCGGAGACGCTGCCTCGTCTGGCGGAAGTCGCGGTGGACAGTCGGACGATCCTCTTTACGCTGGCATTGTCACTCACGACCGGCATCCTGTGCGGACTAGCGCCGATGATCGGGCTCCACCAACGCAGCACCGACATTCTGCGGTCGGCGGCCACGGTTGGCCGCGGGCGTCGCGGCTGGCTGCGATCCGCACTGGTCACGGTTCAGGTCGGGCTCGCGGTCGTCCTGCTCGTGGGCTCCGGCCTCCTGGCGCGGAGCCTCGTCGCCGTGCACACCCTCGATCTCGGGTTCGAGCCGCGCAATGTTCTCACGTTCGGCGTGTACCTGCTGCGGAGTCCCCAGTACAACGGGCTCTCCCCGACGCGCGAGTTCGCGCGCGAGCTGCGGACGCGTCTCAGCGCCTTGCCGAACGTTGTCGCCGCCGGCAACGGCGCCATTCCCCTGCGTGGTGGACTTTCGGACAGTTTCGAGGTGGATGGCCGCCCAGCGGAGCTGGAGGCCGGCCTCAACGTGTCGAGCCCCGGATACTTCCCTGCGCTCGGCATCCCTCTGCATGTTGGGCGCGACTTCACTGATTCCGACGACCAGCGGGGCGTTCCGGTGGTCATCGTGAACCGTGCGTTCGCGCGAGCAGCCTGGGGCACCAGCGAGGCCCTCGGACGCCGGCTTCGGATCTCGGGGCAGAACACATGGCTTACGGTGGTGGGGGTCGTTGGCGACACGCGACGCTCGAGTCTGGAAGCCACGCCGCCGCCAATCGTCTACCTTCCCTATCTGCAGAGCACCGTCGTCTTCTACAGCGACTTCGTCGTCCGCACGTCCGGACCGCCGATGAAGGTCCTGCCTGCCGTGCGCGACGTGGTGCGGCAGATCGATCCAACCATCCCGCTGACTCGCGTGGCGACGATGGAGGAGCGGATGGCCACGTTGGTCGCGCCTCGCAAATTCAACCTCTGGCTGATCGGACTTTTCTCGCTCGTCGCCTTCGCGCTCGCCCTGGTAGGGCTCTACGGTCTCGTCAGCGAAGTCGTCACGGCGCGCACGCCGGAGATCGGCGTGCGCCTGGCCCTCGGCGCCAGCAGGCTCCAGATCCTCCGGCTGATTACCGCCGAGAGCGTGCTTGTCACCACGGCCGGCGTGGTGGTGGGTCTTGCCGGGGCAGCCGCGGTCAGCCGATGGCTGCGCTCGATGATCTTCGGCGTGGAGCCGCTCGATCCGGTCACACTGGTGGCCGTGCCCACGGTGCTCCTGGTTTCGAGCGTCATAGCGGCCGCGGCGCCAGCGCGCCGCGCGATGCACGTTGATCCGATCTCGATGCTGCGACACGAGTGATCCACATCCAAGCCCTGGTCCGGATCGTCCATTGGTCTCTACTGACGTAGTCGCAGGGTAAGCGGCGGCGCCTGTGCCGGCAGTGCCTGCGCGGCGCCGCCTCGTTCGGGACCAGCACCGCGCGCTCCTGGTGTATCTTCGTGCCCGCTGGACCAGGGTTCGATTACCGCGAGCGAGGAACGACATTCATGCCCAGGCTTGTCGAAGACATCACGTCGGCCTTCACGAGGCTCCTGCGCGACCGGCGGAACTCTCTTCTGGTCGTATTCGTGCTGGTCACCGGCCTGACACCCAACATCCTGTTGTGGTCCCTTGCACACACGGTCTACGTTGCTCCCATTCCGCTGCCGCGCGCCGACGACCTCGCGATCGTCAGGATCACCACGCCCAAGGGGGCGGCGGCTCCCATCACCTTGGAGCAAATGGAGGCGTGGGCGGCCGATACAGGGCTCTTCACCTCGGTGAGTGCATTCCGCGTCGATCCAGGCGGCATCCTCACAGGGGCCGGAGGGCCGCAGGCATTACAGGTCGTCGCGGTCACCGGCCGCTTTCTGGAAACACTGATGATGCGTCCGGCACTCGGGGCCGGGTTCACGCTCGATGCACGTGGACGCGTCAGGCATGAAGAGATCCTGATCAGCCACGGGTTGTGGCGTCGCGTGTTCCACGCCGATCCCGCGGTCATCGGCCGTCCGGTGGTGCTCGGCGGCCGGCAGCGTGTCATCACCGGCGTGATGCCGGAAGGCTTCGATTTTCCCCGGGTGCTGTACCCGCAGTGGGAGACTGTTGATGTCTGGATGCCGATGAGGGAGGCGGCAGACGCCTCCGTGCCGTCGTTGATCGTCCGTCTGAACGCGGATGTTTCGGCTGCACGAGAGCGCATCGCGTCGAGATTGACGCCGAAGCAGATCGAATCCGGCCACAAGGTCGCCGTCAGCACGTTGCGGGAAGAGGTCGTTGCGGACACAGCCGAGCCGCTCGGGCTCCTGCTCACAGGGGCTGTGTGCCTCATGCTGCTGGCGAGCCTGAATGTGGGGCATATTCTGTTGGCGCGAGCGGAAGCGAGAAGGCGCACCGCGAGCATCAAACTTGCGCTGGGAGCCTCTGCAGCACGGCTGGTACGGGAGCAACTCGCGGAATGCCTGCTGCTGGCGACCGCGGGCGGTCTGGTCTCCCTCCTGGCCGTCTGGTGGTCCTTCCAGATCATCCCGTCTATCCTGCCTGTGTCGCTGGGGTACCTGCGCGCCGCACAATTCAGCACCGTTACACTCGCAAGTGCACTGGCAGGGGTGGCCCTCGTCACGGTCGCCTGCGGCATACTTCCGGCCTTGACGGCGCATTCCACCTCCGTCGCCGCCACATTGAACGAATCATCAGCGGGCGCGGGGCTCTCGAGACGGCGACGACGACTGCAGCGGGTGCTCGTATCAAGTGAGGTTGCGTTCGCGACATTGCTCACGGTCAGCGCCGCAGCGGCGGGCGACGCCTTCTGGCGCCTCACCAGCGTCCCGAGGGGCTTCGACGATGATCGAACGCTGACCGTTCGATTGTCGCTGCCTCGAACGACATATCAGGAGCCGCAGAAGATCCTGAGCTTCTACGACACGGTCCTCGAGACGCTGTCGGCGCAGAGCGGCATGGAAGGGGCCGCTCTATCGACCGGAGTCCCCGGGGTAGCGGCTGACGGCGGATCGATCGTCGATCCCCGCGGCCGGCAGCTCGACATCCGGCTCCAGGCAGTGAGTGGCGCGTACTTCCGGACTCTGGCGATTCCCCTTCATGCGGGCAGATCATTCGACAGGGCCGATGCACTCGATGCACAGCCAGTCGCGATCGTGGACAGCCGCTTGGCCACATGGCTCCAGCCGGATGCGCTCGGCAGCTGGGTGCGAATGGAACAGGAGGCGACGCCCCGCAGGATCGTTGGTGTCGTCGGGACCGTACATCTCTTCGGCAACGCCTCGGACGATCGTCCTCACGTTTACGTTCCGATCCACCAGGTGGGGCTTCCATCCTTCACAGTGCTCGCCAGGCATCGCTCTGGTGAGAATGTCGCCAGGGATCTCGTTGCCCGCGCCGTGCACGCCGCTGACTCGAACCAGCCGCTGGGGCGTGTGATTTCGATGTCGGAACAGATACGGGCCCAGTCGGCAACCGAGCGCTTCAACCTCGCCGTGCTTGCCTCGCTAGGCGCTGTCGGCTTGATCATCGCGGTTTCCGGCCTCTACGGACTGGTGAGCTTCATCACGTCGGTTCAAGCGAGGGATATGGCTGTACGTCTGAGTCTGGGCGCCTCACCCGAAACGATCCGGAACCTCGTGATTCGAGACGGTCTCCGACTCGCCGGCGCGGGCGCGGTCGCCGGCATCACGGCTGCGATCCTCGTCAACGCGACGATGGGACTCGCGCCCGTGTCCAGTCTGATCGCCCGGCCATTCGCAGTTGGGATGGCGTTCGCGGTGGTTGTCGCGTGCACGTTTCTGGCGACGCTGGTTCCTGCCGCCCGAGCATCGCGGGTCGAGCCCTCGCTGAGCCTGCGAGTGCCGTGATTGCCATCCGAAGACACGTTGACGCGTAGAGATCCTGGGATCAGGAGGCCTGCCGCCCGGTTTGCACGGGCGCGATCCTGAGGGCGCGAAGTGCCTTCCGTGAACGTCTTCGTTACCACCGCCCTATGTTGAACGACAGGGCCCTGCCTGGATTATGGGCGGACCGCTCCTGATGGAGAGACAGGCGTCCGCATCCCGGTTACCCGCGGCGGCGCAGCGCGCACGTTTGCCGGCGCCGGCACCGACGCCTTGCCGTCCGGCGTGCGCTTCTCGTTTATCCCGTACACCTTGCCGTCCGGCGCGACCCAGATCGAGTGCGCGTCCCCCTGACGTCCGCCCACCGTGACGTCGTGGCCCATCGCCTTCAGCTTTTCAATCGTCTCAGCCGTCGGGCCGTTCTCCTTCTCGATCGACACGCGGTCCGGGAGCCACTGGTGGTGCATGCGGGCGAGGTCCACCGCCTGCCGTCCGTTCAACCCGTACTCGACGACGCCGAACACGATCGTGAACACCGTGTTGATGATGGTGCGACCGCCGGGTGAGCCGGTCACAAGCACGAGTTTCCCGTCACGCGTGACCATCGACGGGGTCATCGAGCTGAGCATCCGCTTGCCGGGATCGATCAGGTTCGCCGGCGTGCCGATGTCGCCGCGCAGGTTCGTCTCCCCTGGCTTCTTGTTGAAGTCTCCCATCTCGTTGTTCAGGAGGAACCCGGCTCCCTTCACCACGACGTGTGACCCGTAGCTGCCTTCGAGGGTGGTCGTGACCGCCACGGCCATGCCGTCCTTGTCGATGGTCGAGTAGTGGGTCGTCGCGTCCGGTTCCTGTTGCGTGACGGTGACGATGTCCTTGCCGAGTTCGACGCTGCTGGACGCCTTGTTCGGATCGATGGAGGCGGCGACCTTGCGCGCGTGCTCTTTCGACGTGAGCATCTCGACCGGAACCTTCACGAAGTCGGGATCGCCCAGGTAGCGGGCGCGATCGAGATACGCACGGCGCATGGCTTCGATCTGAAGGTGCAGGGCCTCGGCGGTGAGCAGCCCCTTCGATTTGACGTCCATCGGCTCCAGGATGTTGAGCATCTCGATGAGCGCGACACCGCCCGAGCTGACCGGTGGCATCGAGATGATCTCATAGCCCTTGTAGGTGCCGCGCACCGGCGTTCGCTCCTTCGCCTCGTACTTCTCGAGATCTTCCTTCGTGATGAGTCCACCGTTTGCCTTCATGTCGGCGGCAATCGCGTCGGCGATCCAGCCCTTGTAGAACGCGTCCGGGCCATCGGTCGCGATGGCGCGCAGCGTTCGCCCGAGATCCTTCAGGACGAGGCGGTCCCCTTCCTTCCACTCGCCTCCGCCCGGCTTGCCGTACGCCGCAACCGACGCGGGGAACTTCGCCATCGGTCCGGCGACCTCACGGTTGAGGCCCCGGGCGAGCGCCGCCGACATCGCGAAGCCTTCTTCCGCGAGGATGACGCCCGGCATGACCACGTCCTTCCAGGGGAGCCTGCCGAAGCGGCTGTGCGCGAGCGCGAGGCCGCGGACGGATCCGGGGACGCCAGGCGCAAGGTACCCCGCAGCCGTCAGGCTGCGATCGATGTTCCCATCCTTGCCGAGATACATCGTCCGCGTCGACGCGAGCGGCGCGCGCTCACGGAAATCGAAGCTGGTGGCCTTGCCGTCGGGCGTGCGGACGATCATGAACCCGCCGCCGCCGATGTTGCCGGCTGCCGGATGGGTGACCGCCAGCGCGAAGGCTGTAGCGACCGCGGCGTCAACGGCGTTGCCCCCTTTCGCCATCACCGACGCCCCGGCATCACACGCCGGAGCCGACGTGCAGACGACAAGCCCGTCCTGCGAAAGAACACCAAGGTCCTGCTGCCGGGCCTGCGGCGTGTGTCCTGTGCCGACCAGCAGTGCCAGCACGCAGATAGCAACGATTCGTCTCATATGAACAGTCTCCACAGCGCCGCTACGCGGGCCGACGGCCTTCAATAGGCACCAGGAACACGAAGAATACGAAGGCCACAAAGTAAGCACGAAGAAACCATTATCTTTCCGATCCTGTTTGTGTTCCTGGTGTTCTTTGTGTCCGTCCTGCACGAAAGCCGTCGGCTCGTTCACCGGCCAGTACGTGCCGTCGTTGTCGTCTTCCTGGGGCGGTGCAGGCGGCGACGGCTAAACTATGGAACCTGTCGCGCATGACCATCCTCCAACCGCGAAGCTTACACCTGCGGCACGGGACGTGAATAGGGACGTGCGGACTCAGCGATATGCAGATCTGGCCCGGACAACCCTATCCACTCGGCGCCACGTTCGATGGCGTCGGCACCAACTTCTCCGTCTTTTCCGAAGCGGCCGAACGCGTCGAGCTGTGCCTGTTCGACGCAGAGGGGCGGGAGACGCGGATCGATCTCCCCGAGACGACGGCGCTCTGCTGGCACGGCTATATCCCGAACATCCGTCCGGGCCAGCGCTACGGGTTCCGCGTGCACGGACCGTGGTCGCCCGAGAACGGCCACTGGTGCAACCCGAACAAGTTGCTGCTCGATCCCTACGCCAAAGCAATCGAAGGACAGTGGGAGTGGAACGAAGCCGTATTCCCTTACCACTTCGATGCCCCCGAATCGTCGCGTAACGATGCCGACAGCGCGCCGTACGTCCCCAGGAGCATCGTGATCACCCCGTACTTCGACTGGGGCGCGGACCGGCGGCCGAACACGCCGTGGCACAAGACCATCGTCTACGAAACGCACGTGAAGGGCTTCTCCCAGCTGCACCCGGAGATCCCGCCCGAGATCCGCGGATCGTACGCCGGCATGGCGCACCCGGTCGCCATCAAATACCTGAAGAGCCTGGGCGTCACGGCCGTCGAACTCCTTCCGGTGCACCAGTTCGTGCACGACTCCGCGCTGATCGAGAGAGGCCTGCGCAACTACTGGGGGTACAACTCGATCGGTTTCCTGGCGCCGCACAACGAGTACGCGTCGAGTGGACAGCAGGGGGAGCAGGTTCAGGAGTTCAAGTTCCTGGTGAAGACGCTGCACGAGGCCGGTATCGAGGTGATCCTCGACGTGGTCTACAACCACACGGCCGAAGGCAACCACCTCGGACCCATGCTGTCGTTCAAGGGGATCGACAACGCCGCGTACTACCGGCTGATGGGCGACAACAAGCGCTACTACATGGACTACACGGGCACGGGGAACACGCTCAACATGCGTCACCCGCACGTGCTGCAGCTGCTGATGGACAGCCTGCGCTACTGGGTCCTCGAGATGCACGTCGACGGGTTCCGCTTCGACCTCGCCGCGACGCTCGCGCGCGAGCTGCACGACGTGGACCGTCTGTCGGCGTTCTTCGACCTGATCCAGCAGGACCCCGTCGTCAGCCAGGTGAAGCTGATCGCCGAGCCATGGGACGTCGGAGAAGGCGGCTACCAGGTCGGCAACTTCCCGCCGTTGTGGTCGGAGTGGAACGGGAAGTATCGCGACTCGGTCCGGGACTTCTGGCGCGGCACCGATCAGACGCTCGCCGAGTTCGCGTATCGGCTCACCGGGAGTTCCGACCTGTACGAAGGCACGGCGCGGCGTCCGTATGCGAGCATCAACTTCGTCACGGCGCACGACGGGTTCACGCTGCGGGACCTCGTGTCGTACAACGAGAAGCACAACGAGGCCAACGGCGAAGACAATCGCGATGGCGAAAACCATAACCGTTCCTGGAACTGCGGCGTCGAGGGGCCGACAGACGACCCGGAGGTGAATCGTCTGCGCGCCCGGCAGACGAGAAACTTTCTGGTGACGCTGTTCCTGTCGCAGGGCGTGCCCATGCTGCTCGGCGGCGACGAGATCGGCCGCACGCAGGGGGGCAACAACAACGCGTACTGCCAGGACAACGAAGTGTCCTGGTACGACTGGGCCGGCGCGGATCAGGCGCTCCTCCAGTTCACGCGCCACCTGATTCGCTTCCGGCACCAGCATCCGGTGTTCTGCCGCCGCCGCTGGTTTCAGGGCCGGCCGATCCACGGCACGACGGTGAGCGACATCGCCTGGTTCACGCCCGCGGCAACCGAAATGTCGGAGGAGGACTGGCGCGTCGGATACGCCAAGTCGCTCGGCGTGTTCCTGAACGGCCGCGCGATTCCAACCCCCAACGAACGGGGAGAGCGGGTCTACGACGAGAGCTTCTACGTCATGCTGAACGCCGGTCATGAAGCCGTCGACTTCACGATCCCCGAGGAGAAGTGGGGTACGGAGTGGCGCGTCGTGATCGACACCACCGAAGCCGAGGACCACATGTCCGAGGAGGACGGCGGCCAGGCGTATGTGGCCGGCGACGTGGTGCGCGTGGAGCCGTGGGCGCAGATCGTCCTGCTGCGGACCGGATGGCGGTCCAAGTCCAGCAAAACTGACGCTGAGGGCTTGTCCGCCGTAGCTTCAGCGGAGGCGGATGCGGGGGGCTGACATCGCGCTAGCCGCACTGTTCGTCGTTCGGAGTTCATATTTCATAGTTCATAGTTCATAGTTCGTAGTTCGGAGTTCATAGTTCGGAGTTTTTTCTGACGTACAGTTAGGACGTGTCCCCGGCCGTCGTCTTCATCGCCCTTCTCACGGCGTTCGCACCCGCGCACCCGGGTGACCCGATCCTCGTCTCGGCCGCGATCAGCCTGACCGACGCGCTGGAGGAGATTCGGCAGGCGTACGCGTCTTCAGGCGGCGGCGAGATCCGCTTCAACTTCGCCGGCTCGAATGTGCTCGCGCGGCAGATCGTCAACGGCGCACCGGCCGACGTATTCATCAGCGCCGACAAGGCGCAGATGGACTACGCGCAGGCGCGTGGGGCGATCGATCCGCGGACCCGGGTTCCCGTGGTGTCCAATCGACTGGCCGTGATCACCGTCCCGGGGCGAGCCGCCTCCATCCGGGACGCAGCCGCCCTGACGCAGGCGAAACGGATCGCGATCGGCGATCCCGTCGCGGTCCCCGCTGGCGTCTATGCAAAGGCGTTTCTCGAGCGCGCCGGCCTCTGGGAACAGCTGACCGACCGGCTGGTGCCGCTCGCGAACGTGCGTGCCGCGCTGACCGCCGTGGAGTCTGGGGGCGCGGAGGCCGGGATCGTGTACGAATCCGACGCGGCCACCAGCCATCGCATCGAGGTCGCGTTCGTCGTCACCGGGCCCGGCGCGCCGCGGATCGTGTATCCCGCCGCGATCGTCACGCGCAGCCGGCACCGCGCCGAGGCGGAGAAGTTCCTCGACTTCCTGCGCAGCCCCGCGGCGCGCGCGATCTTCCAGAAGTATCGCTTCTCATGAACGTGGCGCAGATCACGCTGCTGACCGTCGGGTTGGCGGCAGCCGCAACCGCGATCGTCATGCCCATCGGCCTGCTGCTGGCCTGGGCGCTTGCGCGCGGACGGTTTCCCGGACGGGTGCTGCTCGAGACGTTCGTCTCACTGCCGCTCGTGATGCCGCCGGTCGCGACCGGACTCATCCTCCTCATGCTGTTCGCGCCGCGCGGACCTCTCGGCGGCGTGCTCGCCGGCCTCGGCATCGACGTCGTGTTCACCTGGAAAGCAGTCATTCTTGCGATGGCCGTGATGGGCCTGCCGCTCATGGTACGGACGGCGCGCGCCGGATTCGAACAGGTCGATCGACGGTATGAGCAGGTGGCGTCGACGCTCGGCGCGACGCCGTTCCGCGTGTTCCGGACCGTGACGCTGCCGCTGGCGTTGCCGTCGGTGGCGGCGGCCGCGGTGCTGTGCTTCGCGCGCGCGGTCGGCGAGTTCGGCGCCACGATCATGATCGCCGGCAGCATCCCGGGCTCTACGCGCACGCTTGCGGTGGCGATCTACTCGTTTGCGGAAACCGGGCGTGACGTCGAGGCCGGGCAGCTCGTGCTGGTCTCGGCGTGCATCGCGTTCGTCGCGCTCGCCGCCTCGAACTGGATCACGTCGCGAGCGGGGATCCGCGCGTGATCACGCTGGACTTCACCCTGCGGCAGGGCGCTTTCGTCCTCGAGCTTCACGAGCGGCTCGCCGGCGGGATCACGGCACTCTTCGGTCCGTCCGGCTCCGGAAAAACGACGACGCTCGATGCGATCGCGGGGCTGCGCCGTCCCGAGTCGGGACGGATCGTGATCGGCGAGCGAACCCTCTTCGACTCCGGCCGGCGGATCGATCTGCGTCCGCACGAGCGCCACATCGGCTACGTTCCCCAGGACACGGCGCTCTTCCCGCACATGAACGTCCGCCGCAACGTGCTCTACGGACGGCGGCACGGCCAGCGCCTCGAGCTGGATGTCGTCGTCAGGATGCTGGAAGTGGGGGATCTGCTGGAACGCCGCGTGCGCGATCTGTCAGGAGGTGAGCGACAGCGCGTGGCGCTCGCGCGGGCACTGATGTCGGCGCCGGACCTGCTGCTGCTCGACGAACCGCTCGCCGCGGTGGACGTCGAACGCCGCCG